>JAKOVY010000022.1 GCA_029781825.1 Bacillota bacterium
ACTCAGCAAACAGGTTAATTGGAGCTTTGCTCCTTGAGATAGATAACAAGTGGGCTGGCGGCCGAAGGTATTTAGATATGGCTGAATACCATGAATACCGTTCATGCCGGCCAAAACCAGGTTCTAATATCTTTTATCTCTAGCTCAAAGAGTCACTGCCATGACCAGAGGAATTTTACACATAATATTGGACTTGATCCAATTGTGGAGGCACCTAATATGATAGCGGTGTATATCTGATCGTGTTTTGTGCAAAGAAGCGTTTGTAGTTTTCCAGTGGCACCGAATGCAGGAAGCCGCATTTTTCCTGCTCTTTAGTGCAAAGAAGCGGGCTTAAAAAGCCCGCTAGTTTTTGGTTTGTATATTTATTTATGATTCCTTTAAGGAGGCTTATTTAATTGGTGTTGCCGATCAGCGGCTGGCCGGTGATGGCCTGCGGATTGCTCTGCATCTGGCTTTCAGCAAAAGCAATCATCTTGCGGACCATGTTTCCACCAACTGCTCCGCAATCCCGGGATGAAACGTTACCCCAGTAGTCGCCCTGGATCTGCTGGCCAACTCCCAGCTCGGAAGCTATTTCATATTTAAAATTGTAAAGAGCCTGTGAAGCTTGGGGAACAAGCAATTTGTTCCGTTTTTGGCCTCGACCCATTCATTTTCACCTCCTTTTGCGTTGTTGCTAATAGTATGTCTGCATCAGAGTATTGTATACTGACACTAATTATCCCGCGATCAAGTTTCTGTGGGATTTTGCAAAATTTGTTTTCATAAATTTTTTTAATGGGGTGTAGTCTAACACTGCCAATGGCGGCTGTTTCAGATAATAAAGCGATTCCCGGGAGGAGTTGATAAAGGCTCTATGTAATTCCTATAACTTATATAGAAGCTTCTTAAAGCGATGCGGGGCTGCAGCGGAATGATTTTTATTGAGGTGTAATAATGGAAAACATTGTGGATCTTCCAGCCATAGAGAGCGGCCAACCCCTGATGCGGCTTGAAAATGTGAGCCGGAACTTTGTAATGGGAGAAGTCATAGTGGAAGCGCTCCGGGATGTTACTCTGGAAATTAAGGCCGGGGAAATACTAGCGATCCTCGGACCCAGCGGTTCAGGCAAAAGCACCCTCTTAAACATTGTGGGAGGTATGGATCGCCCTACGACCGGGCGGGTCATCTATGCGGGGGAAGATTTGACCCAGGCGTCGGATGACCGGTTGGGGCGTTTCCGGCGTCATGAGGTTGGATTCGTTTTTCAGTTCTACAATTTGATACCGGACTTGACCGCATGGGAAAATGTAGAGATTGCAGCCGGATTGGTGAAGTCACCCTCGTCAGTAGCGAAGGTCTTAGAGGAGGTCGGTCTGGCGGACCGGGCTGATCATTTCCCTTCCCAGTTGAGTGGCGGGGAACAGCAGCGGGTTTCCATTGCCCGCGCCATGGTAAAGAACCCGCGTTTGCTTCTCTGTGATGAACCGACCGGGGCTCTGGATCATCAGACCGGCAGCATGGTGCTGTCCCTACTGGCCAGGGTAAGCCGCAGTCTGGGGAGCACGGTTGTTATTGTCACTCACAACACGGTTATTGGCGATATGGCAGATCGGGTGATCCGCATGCGCAGTGGTAAGGTAGCGGAGATCATAATCAACCCCGACCCGCTGCCTCCGGAAAGGATAAGCTGGTAATGAATGTTTTAAGTCGCCGGATTTGGCGTGCTTATCGCAAAAGCAGACTGCAGTTTTTGGCGGTTGCCCTCGTGGTTATGATCGGGGTATCCACTTACATATCCATGAACACTGCTTATTATAATCTGGAACACTCCCGGGATGTATTTTACCGGGAGAATGATTTTGCAGATTACTATTTCCATGTAGTCCGCGCTCCCTACCAGGTGATCAAGAGGATCCAGGCATTGCCCGGGGTAGGTAAGGTTACCGGGCGGGTTCAGATGGATCTCCCGATAATGCGGGAAAACGGCGAACGAGGTACGGCCCGCCTGACCGGTTACCACCTGCCTATAGATAAGGAAGTTAACCGCATTCAGCTTCTATCGGGGAGAATGTTCGATAAGGACCCGAGCGGGGGCAGGATTGAAGTCCTGACTGACCCTCAGTTCGCAGCCGCCAACCTGTTAAATCCCGGGGACAGCCTGGTTGTGGCGGCACAGGGGCGGGAGGTGACTCTCACAGTTACCGGCACCGCAGGGGGGCCGGAGTTTATTTATCCGATGAAGGACGCAGCCAGCCTGATGCCGGAACCGGAGAACTTCGGGATCGTCATGGCTCCTTTGAACCAGGTGCAACAGGTTTTGGGCTATTCCGGTCAGATAAACCAGGTATTGATTACAGTTGCTCCCGGGTATGACCAGGAAGAGGTGGCGGAGCGGGTTGAGAAGATCCTGGAACCGTACGGTAACCTGGCCAGCTACCCGCGCAAAGACCAGCTCAGCCATGCCATGTTAGATGCTGAACTGGAGGGTTTGCAGAAAAGCGCAAGCAGTCTGCCCGCGGTTTTCCTGGTGCTGGCAGCTATTATTCAGTACGTTATGCTGGGCCGGATGATTAAGACCCAGCGCCAGGAGATCGGGATACTTAAGGCCCTGGGATTTGCCCGGCGGAGCATCGTAATGCACTATGCAGCCTACTCCATGGTGATTACCGTTATCGGGGCGGTCCTGGGGATAATCCTCGGGATCGCGCTGTCTTCGGTGATTTCCAAAACCTATGCCATGTTTTTTAACCTGCCCCAGGAGATCGGCGGGATTAATACCAAGGCCATCTTTTCAGGATTGCTCTTCAGCCTGGCAGCGGGTGCGGCCGCGGGGCTGGGGGCTTCCCGCGGAATACTGGCCTTAAACCCGGCCGAGTCCATGCGTTCCGAGTCTCCGCGGGTATCGGGACGGATCTGGCTGGAACGGTGGAGCTGGCTGTGGAAGAGGCTCGACAACTACTGGCGCATGAGTTTCCGCACCGTTTGGCGCAATGGCTGGCGCTCCTTTTTTGCCATGATCGGGGTAATGTTCGCGGCCGGGATGCTTATCATTGCCTTTTTCGCCGACGATTCCATGGATCATATGTTAACTCGGCACTTTACTTTCGAGAAGAGCTATGATTACCTGGTCCGTTTTACGGAACCGGTTAAGAAATACGAGATCCTCAATATCTGGCGTCTGGATGGAGTCATAAAAGCGGAGCCTTTGTTGGAGGTGCCGGTACGGGTAAGTTTTGGAGGCCGGGAAGCGGACGATGTCCTCCTGGGCATGAATCCCGGTACAACTCTTAAATCGGTCTTTAACGTGGATGGTGACCTCCTGGAAATCCCCGATGACGGGGTTTTGCTCGGTGAGATAACCGCCAGGAAACTGGGGGTCAGGGTCGGAGACCAAGTAACAGTAGAGACCCGCATGCAGAGCGGTGTATCCCAGGAAGCATCGCTGAAAGTCCTGGGAATAAACCGCCAGATGATAGGATCCGGGTCCTTCGTTTCGCTTAAACAGGCCAATAAGGTGCTGAGGGAAAGCCGAATCGTTACGGCGGTGATGTTGCAGGTCGATCCGGGGAAGGCCGCCAGTATCGAGAAGGAACTAAACCGGATGACCGGAGTAAGCTCCATCCAGAGCCGCCAGCGGGAGCTGGCCGGTTTTGAGAAACAGATGGGATATATGATTTATTTCGTGGTGATCATGGTATCATTCGCCGCCATTCTGGGATTCGCCATTGTTTACAACTCATCGATTATCGGTTTCAGCGAACGGCAGCGCGAACTGGCTTTGCTAAAAATGATGGGGTTTAGCGACCGTGAAATGGGGGGACTCCTTTTGCGGGAAACCCTTTTACAGTCAATGCCAGGGGTGTTATTGGGGCTGCCCTTTGGGCTCATGATGAGCCAGTGGTATGTGGCAGCGATAAGTACCGATGCCTTTACTTTCCCGGTGGTGGTCTACCCTCGGACCTATATTATTTCTGCACTTATCGGGGTGCTGTTTGTGCTGGCCGCACACTGGTTTGCATCCCGGGGAATCAGGCATATTGAACCAACCGAGCTTTTAAAGAACAACGATTAGGATTGGGGAGGGTTATAAAAATGGAGCGGAGCCGGAGAAACAAGCTCATCATTGCCGGTGCGGCGGTAGTCCTTATCCTGGCAGTCTGGGCATTTGCCAACCGGGGAAACGATGTGGAAACGGTGAAAGTGCAGGTGGGCGATATCACCCAGACGGTGGAAGATGTCGGTTACGTCCAGGCCAAAGGGGAATCAGTCCTCTACGCCACGCAGGCCGCCACCGTAGCCCGTTTAAATTGCGAGGTGGGGCAAGCGGTGAAAGCGGGAGAGGTGGTGGCGGTGCTTGAAAACCTGGAACTCAAGGCTCAGGTCGCCGACATAGAAGCGAATCTTATTCAGGCTAAAGCATCGTCCCGTTCTGCTGCTTACCGTCTGCAGCTGGCGGAATTGGCCTTAAACAATGCCCGGGATAACCTGGAAAGAGTGAAGGTGCTGTATGAGTCCGGAGCGGTTTCTCTGGCCGATTATGAGAAAGCCCAGTTAGAGATGGAAAGTGCCAGGGCTGCGGTGGAGGAACAAGAGGCGCAGCTGGAGGCGCTTTCCGCCCGCATCCAGGGGTTAAAGGAGACCCGGGGCCACCTGGCGGTCCGGGAGAGTGAACTGGTTCTAAAGAGCCCGGTAGATGGAGTGATCTTAAGTCTTCCGGTTAAAATCGGGCAGGTGGTAGCTCCCGGAACCCCGGTGGCGACGATAGGAGGGGGCGACGGACTGGAAGTCCGGGCCGATATCCTGGGTGAAGACATGGCTCACGTTGCGGTAGGGCAGAAGGTGCTGGTAACCGTGCCCGGGGTTGATCAGGGTCAACTCGTGGGGAAGGTCTCGCAGATATATCCTCAGGCGGAAGAGAAACACTCCGCTCTGGGCATAGTGCAGCAGCGAGTGCCGGTAATCATAACCCTGGAGGAAACCGGCAACCTCAAACCCGGCTATGAGGTCGATGTTTCCATTCAGACCCTGACCCGTAACGGGGTTCTGTTAATTCCCCGGGAACTGGTCACAACCACCCCCGAGGGCACGCAGACGGTTAAGCTGGTGGAGGGGGGCAAGATAAAGGAGGTTCCGGTTAAGACCGGCATTACCGACGGTACTTATATAGAGATCACCGAAGGCTTGACCGCCGGAGCGGAACTGGCATATTGATCAAGCTGTTATACAGAGCAGGCTCGGAACCCCGGGGCAAATACAACCGGGGTTCTGACTCCTTTATATTTATGTTTATGCGGTGAAAAACGCATCCCCAGCACTTGGATCCTTTCGAGTGACTTCCTCCTGTCAGTCCCACGGGTTATACTTGGTTAAAAGAAAAATAATCCAGAAATAAACAGGAGAGAGCCATGCTTAACGAGTTACAGGCCTTATGTCGGGAGTACCTTTTCGAGGACAAATACCTGGTTTGTCCATCCTTTCTGGCGGGATACGAGGTATGTCAGTCGCTGGCCCGCCGAGCGGGCAGTGTTATCAACCTGCGGCCTACAACGGTCCAGGGGATTGCCCAGGGTATAGCCGCCCTGGAAATGTCGCGTAATAAAATAACATTCTTAAACGCGTATCTGGCAACGCAGGTTGTAGAAGGCCTGGTACAGGAACTTGATGCCCAGGGAAGGCTGCATTACTTCCGGCGACGCTACCTGAGACCCGGCCTGGTGAATGCTTTGAGCTCGGCTATCTTCGAGATGCGAAACTGCGGGATAACGGCTGCGGACCTGAGCAGGGATATGTTTGCCGCTGCGGATAAAGGGGACGAGTTTATTGCCCTGCTGAAGGCCTACGAGGATTACCTGACCACCCATAGCCTGATAGACGGGCCGGGCCTGATTAAGCTTGCAGTTAACATAATAAAGAGGAACTCTTCTCCCCGGATATACATAATCCCGGGTTTTCTTGAATTCTCATTCCTTGAAAAGCGGTTGTTTCAAGAGTTGGGGAAAAGCCCCGGTCGGGTTTTCTATCTTGATCCGCTGCCGGCCAGGCTCACCAGGACACCGTCGAGTGACTGCGAACTTCTGCCCTGGATCAACAAAGAAACGTGTCCGCCGCCTTTCGATGACGGTACCGTCGGGATGTTTCATGCCTACGGGCTGACCAATGAGGTTCGTGAAGTGTTAAGGAGGATTCACCATGATGAGATCCCGCTCGACCAGGTGACGGTAGCCGTGCCCTCCGATGAATATCGGGGAGCGTTCCTTAACCTCTCCCGCGAATTGGGGTTCGGACTCACCATCATGGAAGGGATACCGGCCGCACTCACCAGACCGGGGCGGGCGTTACAGGGACTGGTGAACTGGGTGAGGGAGGACTTTTCAACCGCTTCCTTATTATCCTGGATGAAAGACTGCCGACTGCTTCTGAGAGGGGATACGGGTGAGTCACTAACCCCGTCCGAGGTTGAAGAACTCCTGCTCCGAGCCCGGGTGGGATGGGGACGTTCACGCTACCGGCGATTGGAGGTTTTGGCCAGCGGTGAAGCATGGAACGGATATGCTCATGATGCCGATTCCGGTGCGAACGGGGCAGCGCGGGCGGTAAAGGCCGGGTTCCTCCACGCGGTACTGACTGAATTCTTCGCAGCCCTGCCAGAAATGGATTCCGGGATGATTAGCCTGAAGGAATTGGCACAAGGACTGGCTCTAATCTTGCAGAAGGTCGAGCCGGCCCGGGATGAGTTGGAACAGGAGGCACTGGGGCTTCTGTTTCGCCGGCTTAAAGAAGCTTCTCGGATGAATCAGATCCGGCTGCCGCTGGAAGAGGCCCTGCATCGGATTGAAGCTTTGACTTACGACCTGAGGATTGGTGGAAGCGGTTCCTTGCCGGGGCACCTGCACCTGGTTGGCTACCGAAATCTGATCTGGTCGGATCGGCCCTGCACCTTTGTAGTGGGCCTGGATGCCGGGTCTTTCCCGGGCCGGGCCTTGCAGGATCCCATAGTGCTGGATTCGGAACGATTTAAAATCAGCCCCGGTTTGCCGCCGGCCGCCCGGGGACCGCAGGTTCTTGAGAGGTTGATGGAGGCGGCACTCTCCACCCGGAGGGGACGGATTTTTTTCAGCTGCTCCAGCTTCGATCCGGTTGAATCCAGGGAATTATTCCCGTCTACAATCATGCTTAAGGTCTACCGATTGCTCAAAGGGGATCATTCCCTAGATTATTCCCACCTGCAGACGGCTCTGGGCTTGCCGGTTGGTTTTCTTCCTGCTCCGGATAAGATGCCGCTTACAGAAGATGAATGGTGGCTCAAGGCTGCGCTAACTTACGGTCATAGAATAAGGGGGCTGGCCAAAGATGTCTTCATGGCCATTCGGCAGGGAGAGACAGCAGAGCTTCACCGCAGCCAGGAGAGGCTGACCCGGTATGATGGTATGATCGAGGTGAGTGCGGGGGAGCTCGACCCGCGTTTAAACGGGAAGGTGTTGTCCTGCAGCGCAATTGAACAGCTTGCGACCTGCCCCTTTGCCTACTTCATGAAATACGTGCTCCAGGTGACGATTCCCGATAAGCTGGAATTTGATGCGGAACGCTGGCTCCCGGACAATGAGAGGGGGAGCCTGCTCCACGAGCTGTACCGCCGGTTTTTGCAATATCTGGGGGGCCGGAATGTAGCGGAGGATTTTCAGCAGCACCACAACGTGATCCGGGAAATGGCTCGTGAGCTGATTGAGGTTTATGCCGAAAAGATTCCCCCGCCCAGTGATCTGGTCTTTCAAGCAGAAGCCGGTGAGATTTATCGTGCCGGCGAGCTATTCCTAAAAGGGCATGAAGCGTTTAAGGAGTACCGGCCTCTGATGTTTGAGGTTCCCTTCGGTATGGGTCCGGGTGCGGTGGACAAGTCGGGGTGCGGAATGGCCGATCCGGTGCGGATCGAACTTGAAAACGGAGCGAGTTTCCTGCTGCGGGGAGTTATAGACCGCATAGACCGGGGAGCAGATGGAGGATTTGTGGTTTGGGATTATAAAACCGGCAGCGCTTACGGCTACCAGGAACACGGTTACCTGAAACGAGGGCGGCAGGTGCAGCACGCGCTTTATGCGATGGCTGCCGAAGAGATTCTGCGGCAAATGGGTGAGCAGGACCCCCGGGTAACTGTGGCCGGTTATTATTTCCCCACCGAGAGGGGAGAAGGCAGGCGAATCCTGCGCAGCCAGGATAAGCGCATGCTGGTGCGCCAGACTCTGGGATACCTGTTTGACCTACTGCGGGAAGGGATGTTCCTGCCCGCCGAGGATGGCGAGAGCTGCAGTTTCTGCGATTACCGGGAGGTATGTTGTTATGAAAGGGCCGGAGCACGAACCCGGGAGGTCTTGCAAACCAACTCCGAGAACTATCTGGTTCCCTGGAGGAGGCTGATGAAAATTGAATAAACAGATGCTGAAAGACCAGGATGCACGTGATAGGATTGCCAACGACCTGGATACCTGTCTCCTGGTGGAGGCAGGGGCCGGTTCGGGGAAGACCGCCAGCCTGGTAACCAGGATGGTGAACCTGATCAGGGAGGGCCGCTGCACCATGAATTCGCTGGCGGCGGTGACCTTCACCCGGAAAGCAGCCGCGGAGATGAAGGCGCGCTTTCAGCTGGGGATTGAGAGGGCCTGCCAGGCGGAGACAGACGGCAGGAGTAAGGAGAGGTTGGCCGAGGGATTAAGGGAGATTGAGAGGTGCTTCATCGGTACCATCCACTCCTTCTGCGCCTTGCTGCTGCGGGAGCGGCCCTTGGAAGCCGGGTTGGAACCGGGTTTTACGGAAATGGATGAGCTTGAGGACCGCCTGTTTCACCGGCAGGTATGGAACGATTACCTGCAGGAGGTGCGGCTAAAACACCCGGAGAAACTGGAATCCTTACGGGAAATTGACCTGGAACCCCAAGATTTGTGGTATTTCTACCAGACCTTATCCCTTTATCCGGAGTTTGAGGCCTACCATGTCGAGGTACCTTTTCCGGACCTGACAGCGGTAAGTGAGAGGCTTGATTCTCTGCTGGATTTGGCCAGGAGGCGTGTACCCTCGAGGCCGCTTACCGACAGAGGTTATGATGATCTGCAGCAGATACTGAAGCGAGCGCTGCAGCGGTGTGAATTTTTGGGGTTGGACGATGATCGGGCGCTCCTTAAACTGCTGACCCTGATGGACAGGGAGCCCAGGATAACGCTGAACCGCTGGCATTCTCCTGAAGAAGCCAAGGAGGTTAAACGGGAGTATGAACTCTTCCGCGACCAGTTTATCAAGCCTGTTCTTAAGGCCTGGAGGGAGTATCGTCATCACCGTATAGTATCATTTGTTTTGCCGGCGGTTAGCCGCGGCCAGGAGATGCGAATGCGGGAACAGAAGCTGAATTATCAAGACTTGCTGCTGCTCACATCCCGTCTCCTGCAGAACAAACCCGAGGTAAGGAAGTACTTTCAGAGACAGTACACCCATCTGCTGGTGGATGAATTCCAGGACACCGACCCGCTGCAGGCGGAGATCATGTTTTACCTGACCGGCCAGGATGTGAATGAAACCGATTGGCGCCGTCTCGTTCCGCGGCCGGGAAGCCTCTTTGTGGTGGGAGATCCCAAACAGTCCATTTACCGTTTCCGCCGGGCAGATATCGATATTTACAATGAAGTAAGAACGCTTTTTGAAAAACATGGTGCGGTTATTCGGTTAACAACCAACTTTCGCTCAGTTGAGGAGATTGGAGCATGGAACAACCTGGTTTTCAGCCGGCTATTTCCGGATGAAGCGAATACCTTTCAGGCGGAATTTGCAAGCCTGGGAACGGTTCGCGAAGCGGTGGCAGGGACAGCGGTGGGTTTAAGAAAACTAACGATACCCCGGTTTTCCGGGCACAAGCGGACTCAGATTGTGGAAGAGGATGCCAGGCGGATTGCCGCTTGGATTGACTGGGCGATTCAAGGGGGGATCAGGCTGGCCCGCACCCCGGAGGAGATGAAAGCCGGCCTCGATGACCGTCCCCGGCCCCGTGATTTCATGATCCTGCTGCGCTACAAAGCGGATCTGGATATCTATGCCCAGGCGCTTGAGAAGATGAAGCTCCCGTACCGCTTGTCCGGTGGAGGCGGGCTGGAGGGATCTGATGAGATAGCGGAGCTTATAAAACTGCTCCGGGCGCTGCTGGACCCGGAAAACCCGGTCAAACTGGCAGCAGTTCTGAGGGGAAGGTTTTTCGGGCTGAGCGATGACCAGCTCTGGCGATGGCGGCGCTTGGGCGGGCAGTTCCATATCAACTCCGAGTTTCCGCCCGGGTTGGGGGCGGAGGACATGGAAGTATTCACCTGGGTTTTTGATACCTTGCGCTCCTTCCACAACTATATATATGAGCTGCCGTTCAGCGTGGCATTAAGGAAGATAATAAATCAGCTCGGTATGATACCGGCGTCGGCTGTTCAGGAAATGGGCAGTCTGAAGACCAGCTACGTGCTGCAGGCTCTGGAACTGGTGGCGGCGAAGGAACGCGCGGGGAATACGGCCCCCTCTTTTTTGACCGACTATCTGGCAAGCCTTATTGATAACGGGATTGAAGAGGATATCGACCTGGAACCCGGCAGGGGGGATGAGATTCGCTTGATGAACCTCCACAAGGCCAAAGGTCTTGAAGCCCCGGTGGTTTTCCTGGCTCACCCGGGACGGAGTGTTGAAATACCTCCGACGGTACATATTGACCGGTCAAGCGGTCGCGGGTATTTTGTAGCGCAGCGGATTTGGGGGGAGTTTTTGCGCGAAGTGTTGGGCCAGCCGGTGGGCTGGGATGAAATGGCCGCTCTGGAGGAAAGGTATCTGGAAGCTGAAGAGATTCGGCTGTTATACGTAGCCGCCACCCGAGCCCGCAACCTCCTGATCATAAGCACCTACCCGGAAAAGAGCAGTTTAAGCCCATGGGAGAAGCTGGAGCCCTTTCTTAACGGGGCTCGCGAACTGGAAGAGATCGGGGTAAAAGACGCTCCGGCAGATCAGGCAAACTTGCATGCCAATAACCATTCGAGGGGTGTGGAAATTCCTGCTGATCCGCCTGTACCTCGGGAAGAGCAGTCGTCCAGTGTGGACGGGATTAAGTCTGTATGTACGGATGAATCCGCATCCAGCCCGCTTCCGGCAACAGCAGGCGAGCCTGAATTTGACCGCGAATTGCTTTCGAAGGCGAGAACAAATTTCTTCGGTCCGGACAGCCCCGAAAACCTTGCTACCTACAGTTTAAGATCGGTTAAATCGCTTGCCGGCGCCGGCCGCAGCAGGCCCCGAGGCCGGGAGCCGGGTAAGGGTGCGGACTGGGGGCAGAGTATCCACCTGATCCTCGAGGCTGTCGCCCTCGACCCCAGCGCCGACCTTGATATACTGGTAACCAATGTGCTGGAAGCGGAGGAGAGGGATCCGGCTGAGAAGGAAGAGGCCTTGCGCTTGGTGAAGGGGGTAATTTGCTCTCCCCTCTGGGAGCGGATGAGGAAAAGCCGCCGCAGGTTGGCGGAGGTGCCGTTTACCGTTAGTGAGTTGGATGCAGAACACGGCCGGGAAACAGTTACCAGCGGGGTTATAGACCTGGTATTTGAAGAGGACGACGGATGGGTGATCGTTGATTACAAGACGGATGCGGTTACTGACCACAAACGACTTGTGGAGCTTACGGAGTTCTACTCTTCTCAGGTCAGATTATATCGGCAATACTGGGAAGCTCTAACCGGTGCCCGGGTTGTCGAAGCCGGTCTTTATTTCATATCCGCGGAGGCTTGGGTAACGGTATAGACGCAATCGAGGAATTTCGCTTGCGGCAGGCCGAGTCGTAAATAGGCAATAATTGAATTTAATAGATAAATATTCGTGCAACAACATGTGGCCGCTCGGAAACAATAGTAATCAGAAATGTATTCTTAGGAAGAAACTGTATTGATTGGAGTAGTAAAATGGTTTGATGATGCCAAAGGTTATGGTTTTATCGAGAGCGAGGAAGGCCGTGACATATTTGTTCACCACACGGCTATTAAGAGCACCGGTTTCAGAACTCTGAGCGAAGGTCAACGAGTAAAGTTCGACGTCACTCAGGGACCAAAAGGAGAGCAGGCCAACAACGTTGAGGTCATTTAATCCGAGAGCGTGCCGCACGATGACCTGCTGAGAACTGAACCATGCCTCTAAAAAGAGCCTTCGGGCTCTTTTTTTTGAGTGCCGTCCACGGTCAGTGAATCTTCTATCAATGCGTATCATTAACCCCCTGGAAAGGCGTTTGGTTGCTTCGTCATTTTGGCATCGTTGATTTTTTTATAAGAAAAGTACGGAATGTATCTGTATTTGTCATACAACAAAGTGGTGTTGACCGTAAGCTGACTGAGGTTACCCAAATCAAAACGGTTCCCACGGGACATACTAAAACGGGCGAGGGGGAAAATAGTTTTATATCAGAACAGGAGGTAGATAAACTTGAAAAAATTAACACCTGCGGAGATGCTCCAACTGCGAGAGCTGATACAGATGGAAGCCAATGCCCTCGCTATGGCTCGTGTGACCCATCATGTAATCCAGGATCCGGAATTCAAATCTCTGTCCGATGCCGGGATTAAAGCTATGGAGAACCGGATCCGCGAGATGCAGATGTTCATCAACGACCACGATCTGATACCGAGGGGGGTTCAGTAAATGATGAAGAACCTAATCAATACGGTACTAGGTTCCGATGCAAAGCTGACGGATGAGATGCTGGCCAATATCAGCCTGCAGGGGGCGAAGGGAGCCTCCGCCGCCTACCTGACGGCAACGCTGGAATCGGCTACGCCTGAGGTTCGGCGTATGTTCAGCGAGTTCTTAACCCAGTCCATAATGTCCCATGAGTCACTGACTAATCTGGCAATTAAGAAGGGCTGGTACAAACCTTACCAGAGCCCGGACGAACAGATTACCCAAGCCTACCAGCAGGCAAGTTGGGCGTTTAGCCAGGGAATGCAGGCACAGTAATACCTGTTTCTCCCTGGTTAAAAATGATTTAATTTCCTGCCCGGCCAAAGCCGGGCTTCTTTATGGCTTTTGTTCCGCCGTTTCCCGGTCCACACGGTAAAACCCCCAATCCTGCCACTGCCAGATGGCACCGTTATTTGTGGGCGATCCGCAGAACCTGCTAAAAAGCTGCCACCAGTAGCAGCCCTCGGTTGTGAGAAGCTCATTGCGGCCGTCACCGTCGAGGTCCGTTATCGTTATGGATTTTATGGGCCGGTCAAGGGCGGAGGACATCCAAACCGGTTTTAGATGCAGGTCTGCCAGGTTAAATACGTAGAGGTGACAGGTGAACCTGGTGTCTCTTCCGGTATGCCAAAAAGGGCGTAACCCGCCAAAACTGCCTTTTTTCCAGACCAGCAGCAGGAGGTCCGGACGCCGGTCATGGGTGACGTCGGCCACATGAAAAGAGGCCACCCGCCAGTCGGGGGGCGACCTCCATATTATCCGTTTCTCGGCGGCAATGAACAGCTCTTGGTTTGCCAGGACATAAAGTTCGGTTTGGCCATCCTGATTGAGGTCATAAGCCGAGGCATAGATCCCGGTTCCGGCAATCGGCAAGGGGCGGGGAAGAATGATGATAATTAACCCCAAAGCTGCCGCCATACCTGCTATCGTTAATACTTTCATTAAATAATCGCGCCGGCGAGCCATGCTCTCCCCTTTATGCTTGCCTGTTATTTAGGGAGGCAGCCCCGTTCGGGATGTATCCCGATTGTTTACGGTGCCTGCCCTTTCCAAATAATCCGCGAAAAGTCTGCTTGCTGTAACAGAATCTGCGTATTTTAATCAAAACACCGGTTGGATATTGACCGTCCCCGTGTAAGACTTTATCCAACCCGGAGGCTCGGGAGCCTGCCCGCTGCGCAGCATCTCCTGCCACCTGGTATCAGTAAGCCGATCGTTCATCGGCCAGGGGAATTCATAATACGAATAAACTCCTCCCCGGACAATCCGCAGCTCACCGTCCACCGGCACGACAACGTAGATGGACCAGACCATACCGGTGGCTTCCTCCAATACCATACCGTTAGGATCGGTGGCCACGTCCGCCACCAATGCCGAGGGGTTCTCCCAGACCTGGGATCGGCTTTCGATGTTTTCATCTCGCAGGGTTTCTATCCAGAAGTGCTCCAGCTGTCCGCCGAAGGTTCTTATCAGGTCGTAATCCTCATCGGAGAGCGGGGTGTTGTTCAGTTCCTTTTCCGCGATCTCTTTCAGGGAAAGAGCCAGGGTCTCCAGGCGGGTCAGGTTATCTTTGTCCCGCTCATCCAGTAGTCCGCGTGATTCCAGTCCATCCCGGGTCATGGCGCAAAGAGCCGCCAGTCTGGCAAATAGATGAGGATTTGGTTCCACGTAACCGCGGTCGTCCTCCGGTTCCATACCGCCTCCCATCTCTGCGTAAACCTGTTTGGCATAGAGAATGGTATCATGCTTCAGCTCCGTCCAGCTTCCGAGGTAGGTAGCCAGGTCTTTGCGCTGCCAGGTCCGGTTCCGCATGAAGGAGGGATAACCCTCCGGCTTCTCCCAGGTCAGGGGAAGCAGGGTGTAGAGCCAGTTCCAATAAAGGTTCTCCGTCCAGGTAGTCAGCTTCAGGCCGCCGATGTATTCCCGAAGCTTTTCCATGTTTTCCGGGTAACCTTTATAATCCGTCTCTCCCATCGATTCCAGCAGAGAATAAGCCTCCTGTGATCCCATGGCTGCCGGAATATCCAGACCCTTAGGCAGGTTTCTTCTGTCACCCTGGCTGTTTTCCTTAACATCCCGGTAAATCAGGCGTTGAAAAATGGCGGCATCCAGCGTAAACCTCTGCCCCATGAAGCGGAACCCCTTGATCTCCGCCTCGCGGTCGGGCTGGATGGTCTCGTCAAAGATGGGTATTGAATTAATAACCGGTGGGTCGAGTTCCTTCACCTGGCGGAAGAAAGCATCCCATTTGTCCTGGTCTTCGGCGAGGTTCCGGAGTGATAACCTTTTGCCATAGACCTTTCTCAACAGAGGTTCATATTGGTAATAGCCGAGGTCGTCGCTCTTGCCCACGAAGAACCTCGTGGTCTGATAAATCTTTTCCCAGCTGGAAAGGTTGCGGCCTTCGTTTAAAGCCAGAGTCATCAGGACCGCTGAGCGGGTCTCATCCGCATCCTTCTGGCGGAAGGTCAAACGGCCATACCACATCATGGCGCAGAAGTACCGTTTCAATTCTTCTGATTTGGTGTAATGACCCCGGGGGATATATTGGGTGTAGTCCTCTTTCAGATCTTCCAGGATATCCACATCAGTCGATCCCATATTCATGACAGGAGAAATGGCAATCTCATCATGCTCGGCAATCAAAGCCAGTTCCTTGGACACCACATCCTGCACCGCTGACGGGATACTGGTCTTCGGATCGAGCAGACTGGCACCCACAGCGAAAAAAGCCAGATTTCTTAAGGCGGCATTTTCCCAGGGAGTTCCTTTGAGCTCCTCGTACTGCTTCATTGATTCCTGCATCATGCCGGTGTTCAGGGTCTTAAGCTCCGGCATGAGATACTCGGTTTCCAGCTTTTTCAGCAGGTGGCTGAAAAACAGGTGGTAGTTATGTAACATGGCGTCGGTGGTTACAAAATTGGGGATGTTTTCATAGCGGTTCATTTCGTACAGCATAAAGAATTCAGGCATCTGTTCCGGAGTTACCACGAAGCCGTTGGCGGTCAAAAGTTTCAAGGCCTCCGGGGAAAACTCGAACCTGTCGCGATTCGTTATATTGGACAGGTCAGGGTTAATCTGATAAGGTTTGACGGCCGGCTTCACCGTGACGGGAACTTCATGGTAGGCTGCAAATTCAGCCGCCAGGGCCGTTTCCTTTTCCGAATCTCCTGTCGGCTGACCCGTACTGCATCCGGCCAGGATCACCGCGGCATAAAGCAGGGCCATAACGGTTGCCACGAGTTTCCGGTTTATGTGCCGACGCATTTCAAATCATCCCTCCGATCAAGGTTTCTTTCACGCTATGTACTAGTACGAGAAAAGAAACAGTTGCTTTTATAAAGCCACAATGAATGCAGTTCAGAGTGGTTGGTCCCGAATAATGTCATCGCCTCCATGAATCACAGGGGTATTTATATCCTGAGTATAATTGTACCCTAATAATAAAAAAGCTCCTGCAAAAAACATGCAGCTTAAACGGTCACTGGGACATGCTATAAGGGGAGCGGCTGTTGAATTGGTTAGACAAATGCGCAAATGGGGTGATTAGCTATGGCGTCCATTAATAACAGGCAGGAATTGGCGACCTTTGCCGGGGGTTGTTTCTGGTGCATGGTCGGACCTTTCCAGGAGCTTGCGGGGGTCAAAGCGGTAGTGGCCGGCTATACCGGTGGAAGTACGGAAAACCCGACTTACGAGGAGGTCTGTTCGGGAAAGACCGGACACTATGAAGCCGTCCAGGTTACTTATGACCCGCGCATCATTACTTATGAGGAACTCTTGGATACCTTCTGGCGCCAGATCGACCCTACGGATGAAGGGGGGCAGTTTGCCGACCGCGGGAGTTCTTACTGTACCGCCATATTTTACCACAATGAAGAACAGCGCTCACAGGCCGAGTTGTCCAAACAGCGCCTTGAGCAAAGCGGAAGGTTTGATCGACCGATAGTGACCAAAATTCTCCCCGCATCCAGGTTTTATCCGGCGGAAGAATACCACCAGGATTTCCACCGCAAGGAACCGCTCCGCTACGCCGCTTACCGGAAGGCTTCGGGTCGTGAGCGATTCCTGAATCAGGTCTGGGGGCAGGCGAGAGAACCGGAGAAGGAACAATTGAAGAAAAGGCTTACCCGGCTGCAGTATGAGGTTACTCAGCGAAATGCCACCGAACCGCCTTTCGATAATGAGTACTGGAATGACTGGCGTGAAGGGATATACGTTGATGTTGTTTCCGGGGAACCGCTCTTCAGTTCCCTTGACAAATTCGACGCCGGCTGTGGTTGGCCCAGCTTTACCAAACCGCTGATTGCGGATCGAATTGTTGAGAGGAAAGACTACAGCTACGGTATGGTGCGCACCGAAGTGAGAAGCCGGGGAGCGGACTCGCATCTGGGACATGTATTTAACGACGGGCCTTCCCCCACCGGACTGCGATACTGTATAAACTCGGCCGCCCTGCGCTTTATTCCCAAAGAGGATTTGGAGAAGGAGGGCTACGGGCAGTTCCGCCGTCTTTTTGAGCAGGAACCGAATAAGCCAACCCAAAACGAGGAGACAAAATAAGATAAATTAACAGGAAAAAGAACATAATGTGTCGAATTGTGAAAAAAACCATAGCTGAAAGGGACATTCTCGCTTGAAATACGGACAAGGGGGTGTATTAGTGGCGTTTTTCAGCAACGTAACCATGAAGATGGCTAACGGGTCTCGGAATAAATATCAGGTGATAGAATGTCCATTCTGTCGGCAGAGCAGTCGATTAATTCCTAATCTGGAATACACTGTCTGTCCCGTTTGCGGTCATGATATCTGGAATGTGGAAGCCGGATACTACGGGTTGTTGGACCTGTTTTCCGGCGAAGGCAAGTGGAGAACGGATTAACCTGTTCAGATGTAAGGTTCGGGTTTTGGGCAACCTGGTGGAGATTATTGGTGAATTGGATCGGTTAAGTGTGACAATCTGATACAAAAATCAGTAAAAACCTGCTTGGATTTAAACGATCAACTGTAAACATTTTGCACTAAATGTATTGAATAATACAGTATAACAGGATATTATTATGTTATAAGAGTATACAATAAATTAGGGAGAGGAGACTTATTAATGAGGACAAAAGCGGAATATATTGAGGGATTGCGCAAGAAGTACAATAACCTGTACTTCAATGGCGAAAAAATCGACCGGCTTCATCCTTTTCAAGAGCCAGCCATAAATGTTATGGGGCTGACCTTTGATGCTGCCTGGGACCCGGAACTCAAGGATCTTTGCACTGCCACGTCTCACCTTACCGGAGAGACCATTAACCGCTTCAATCACATTCACCAGAGTACAGAGGACCTGCACAAGAAGCAGGATATGACCAGGGTCCTGTGTAACAAAGTGGGACAGTGTATTCAGAGATGCATGGGGATAGATGCCGCCAACGCCATCAATGCCGTGGCTTATGAAGCATCCAAGAACCCCGATAGGAAGACTGAGTACTACCAGAACTGGCTCAAGTGGCTGGAATACTTCCAGAAGAACGACCTGGTTGCCAGCTGCGCCCAGACTGACCAAAAGGGTGAGAGACTGAAAAGGCCGTCTCAGCAAACCGATCCGGACATGTATGTACGGGTAGTTGAAGAGAGAGCAGACGGTATAGTGGTACGGGGCTGCAAGCTTCACATCTCGGAAGCTTCCATTTCCGATGAGATTCTGGTTGTTCCCAACCGTGCTCTGTTGCCGAACGAAAAGGAATATGCGGTGTGCTTTGCTGTTCCTTCGGACCATCCTGAAATCAAGCAGGTGGTTTCGTTCCATAACAATCATCCGCGTGAAATCTTCAAGAGGGGATTTGATGCCGGATATACTGACTCCTACATCATCTTTGACAATACGTTTATTCCTTGGGAACGCGTCTTCCTCTGTGGTGAAACCGAACATGGCGGGGTAGCTGCACTGTTGTTTGCGCTCTTCCACCGTCACAGCTATTCCGGTTGTAAACCGGCCTGCCTCGACTACGTTATCGGTCTGGCAGCCAATGCGGCGGAGATAAACGGTATTGAAAAGACTCCTCATGTAAGAGAGATGCTGGCCAAACTGATTATGACCGGTGAGCTTGGATATGCTGCAGGTTACACCGCTTCCGACCTTGGAAAACCTGAAGTTTACATGCCTGGCAAGGGCTTTGTCCCGTATGGACCCGGCAGCTATATCCCGAATTCGATTTACGCCAATGTGGGAAGATGCCTGACCGGTGAGGCTGTATTCCATGAGCAGGAGATCCTGTGTAATATAGCCGGCGGATTGCCCGCTACCTTCCCGCAGGAAAGAGACTTCGAGAATCCGGAAATCAAGGACCTTCTCCGGAAATATCTCAACAGGAATCCGAAGATACCTGTTGATGATCAGATTAAGTTCTGGTTCCAGTTTATTGACTTCACCTGCTCACATTCCGGCGGTTCCATGAACTATGGTAACTACCATGGCGGCGGATCCCCGATTATGGAACAGATTGCTATTACCACCCAGTATGACATCAAGAAGAGAAAGGACATGGTGAAGAGGATCGCCGGCATCAAGGTAGACTAATTGTTTCCCTGATGTAGTTTAGGCTATTGGATGATCCGACAGGGGAGTGACGCACTGTTTGCTCACTCCCCTGTTTTTGTTGATTTCAGCTCGGAAGGGTTTCGAAGAACTCGGATTTATTGCTAAGCTTTCGGACAATAAAGTGCTTGGTTCCAGGTAATTGCGGACGGCTGCAGGTAAAAAAGGAACCGAGCCGGTAATAATCGAATTAGGTTTATTTATAATGATTGCGCGGCCGGATTCTATCGGTTTTACGCCTAACAACTCAAGAAAGGATGAACATCAGTGTGGGAAGCCATTCAATTTGAGGTGCGCGAAAACGGAGTAGCCCTTCTTACCATGAACCGTCCGCGGCAGTTGAACGCATTTAACGACCAGATCCTACTGGAAATAAAAGAGGCTGTTAAAACTGTCCGCGAGAACGATGATATTAAGGTTCTGGTTATCACGGGCAGCGGCAATGCCTGGTCGGCCGGCGGGGACATAAACTCACTAATGGGGGGGCCACAGACAGCGATTGAGGCCAAGGAACAGTACGACGCTTCCACCGGCATGATCGGTGACATCTATGAATTGCCGAAACCGGTAATAGCGGCCGTTAATGGAGTTGTAGCGGGTGCCGCTACCTCCATGATGATGGCCTGCGACCTCATAGTCGCTTCGGAAAAGGCACGTTTTGGTTTTAACTTCATCAACATCGGTCTCTGTCCTGATGGGGGGAATACGTATTTCCTGATTCACAAGGTCGGTTACAACAAGGCTGCCGAGATATTGTGGTTTGGAGACCTGCTGAGCGCTGAAGAAGCACTGAGGCTGAACCTGGTAAACAAGGTGGTGCCGCATGAGGAAACCCTGAACGAAGCCCTGGCCTGGGCGGACCGCCTGGTAACCAGGCCGCTGTTTGCGGTCAGATTGGATAAGAAGCTCCTGCGCCAGGCCATGATTAATGACTGGCATCAGCAGTCAGATCTGGAGAACCTGTATCAGGTACAGGCTTGGGCATCTGAAGACTTCAGAGAAGGTGCACAGGCATTTCTGGAGAAGCGAAAGCCGAATTTTAAAGGGAGGTAATTCCCCTGTTCCCGGGAAAGCCCGAGGCGTCCGGGGAGCCCAATCCTACGACTTGTTTCGTTAAACGAACGGTGCCGACATCCGCAGGTCTCCTCCCGCGGATGTCGGTTTTTCCTGATCAGCGAAATCTTCCGTCCAGGATGCCCGCCGGAATCGGTGGGGAAGACGGCTCCTCATCGTATCGCTCCCTTATGAGCCGGCGAATATGCAGTTTTGTTCCCAAGCGATCGACTCCGGCCGTTTGTTGAATAATAGAACGGGACGAGTATGCTGCGGCAGCTTTCCAGATAATTCTGGCCGCCAATGCAAGCCCGGGTACTGTAAAGTTTAAGTAGGTAAAAAGGGGTCAAGAAGAGAAATGAGACCTCAAAAAGGATGTTCCGAAGAACGTCCACTCCCGCGCAAAGGAGGATGAGGTCTCGTGTTTAAGATTCAACAATTGGTATCGATATTCCTTCAACTCGTCACAGGAATAATGAATGTATTTGCAACAGCAAAAAGCATGGAAGAGTTG
>JAKOVY010000029.1 GCA_029781825.1 Bacillota bacterium
ACATAACTTTCGTCCTCGGTAATCAATAATGTAGTCCCAGAGTTTTCTAACTGATATTGCAACTCGGCCGATTTTAGTTTGTTATTCAACAGCACTACTATAGCTCCGGCTCTGATAACCGCAAACATGCTTATAGCAGATTCAAGGCAGTTTTTGAACAGCACCCCGACACGGTCGCCCTTTTTCACTCCGTAATCATATATAAGGGCACTGGCAACATTATTGACCTTTCTGTCCCATTCACGGTAAGTGAGTTCCTGATCTTCAAAGATCAAGGCCACTTTGTCCGGATACTTATCAACCGTTCTTCTGAACAGTTCATCAAGTGTTTTTGGCCTGTCTTTGAAAACGTAGTTCTCTCTGCCGTGTACTATCTGTTTGGTGAGTTTGTCGGTTATTTCCTTGGGCCATAATTTCGAGCCGTCTACGTACATATTGGATCCTCCCTATTTTGAGCTTCATGTTTTGGTGCGTTGAGCAGTCAAAATCAATACCGTTAAGCATTGATTTTGACTGCTCCGTTAAAAACTACTTCGCAGGAAAAACCTTGCCGTTAATAAACGGGTCGTGCCCCGGCAATATGCGTTTGCGGCTTCCCGCTATCTTAAGAACTCTCCAAACGCTGTTATACCAATCCATGAGGTTGACATGGATTCCTGGAGGATAAAAAGCATGTCCCGGTTGTGGAATTACTTCTATCTTCTTGCCGGTTGCATCGATGAATTCCGTAGTTTCGGGGTACATGTTGAGCTGCATGTAGATCAAGTCCCCGGAGATCACATATTTGCCTTCACTGGTATTTACCACTGTTGCCTGCTGCCCCATGGTATGGCCGGGAACACATATTACATTTACCCCGTCCGCTACCTCATAGCCATCGTCAACCAGGAGAAGATCATATTTCTCTAATTCCTTCAGCAATTCTGATACATATACCCCCTCTTGGATGGGCAGGGGGTTTTTGGCATACTCCCATTCTCTCTTCTGGAGAATAAACTGAGCATGGGGAAACATCCCGATATTGGCGGCATGATCAAAATGGAAATGAGAAATAATTACGATATCAATGTCTTCAGGCTTGACCCCTACTTTAGCCAGACCCTTCCTCACGCCTTCCGGTCCAACTCCCGAAAGAGTAAATCCATGGTAATTGGGATCGTCAACGCATCCCGTGTCAACCAGTATTTTTTTGTCTCCTCCTTCAATGTAGAAGGCCAGAATGGGAACAGTAAAGGCGAGGTCGGGTTGAAGGTTGAAGGTCATGGTCGCTTTGGTTACACCTATGAGCCCTACTTCGATAGGATAGATTTTGTATTCGGTCATGAACTGCCACTCCTTTTTTGCTGCATATCATCTTCAATTCGCAATTCGAAACGTCCGACGTCGGCTCATGTTTTATTCAATTGTGAAAAGCTGGCACATTAAGGTGTGTCAGAGCGGAACTTGATGAATTATAGGTCATCGTAACACTAGGGTTCGGCTTGGGATTAGTGGATAGTATTTATTGTGCATCACCTCGGCCCAACGACCACTCTGTCGTTATTTGTCAAAAACCACGTACCCTCGAGAGTAACAGTGAGTTTCATTATTGATCATACTACAGTTGTCTTAATGTGTCATATTTTGTTGTTCATCAATCTTAATCCTCGTGACAACAATAGGTTTGTTTTTCAGGCATTTTCGGACTATTACAACTTTTTACTAATGATTATGTCTAAATTTGTCGTTAATTTTTGCATAATAAGGTTGTTGTGTCCTGTTTTTTAATACAAATCCAACCATATCCGCTTTTCGTGCCCCGCCAGCTTTTGCAGGTCCAGTGAGAGCCGATCGAATTCATCGGGATCCAGAGACTGTTGGCCATCACAGAGGGCCTCAGCCGGGTGTTGGTGGACTTCAACCATCACTCCATCGGCTCCCGCGATGAGGCCGGCTTTGGCAACCGGACTGACCAGTCTGCGGAGGCCGCTTCCGTGGCTGGGGTCAACAAACACCGGCAGATGTGACAGGGATTTAACCAGGGCAACAGCGTTAATATCAAGCGTGTTGCGAGTTGCCGTTTCAAAGGTCCGGATTCCCCTCTCGCACAGGATCACCTTTCGGTTGCCGGCTTGCAGTACGTATTCGGCCGCCAGGAGCCACTCCTCAATGGTTGCCGATAGCCCGCGCTTCAGCATGACCGGCATATTTATCCGCCCCAATTCTTTGAGCAGCGCATAGTTTTGCATATTGCGGCTGCCCACCTGAATAATATCCGCGTGGCAGCAGACCGCGTCAAGGTCCCGGATATCCATCAGTTCAGTTATCACCGGCAGCCCGGTCACTGACCGGGCTTCGACCAGGATTTTCAATCCCTCCATTCCCAGGCCGGAAAAGGAATAAGGGGAGGTGCGCGGTTTGTAGGCTCCTCCGCGCAGAATGTGAGCACCGCTCTGTTTTAACCTCAAGGCCAGCTCCAGGTAATCCTCGCGGTTTTCAACCGCACAGGGTCCGGCAATAAGCGTGAAATATCCCTGCCCGATCAGGACCGGTGCAGATGCCGGGCCCGGTACCTCGATTATGGTCCGATGTATTTTCTCTTGGCGCAGCGCCAGCTTACAAGCATTCATTTTCCTTTCTCCTGTCATGGGTATCGATTAAGATAATGCTGACCGCCTGTTTTGGCAGCGTGTTCGGAGACAATCTCGGGTTATGAATATAAATCAAGATAATGGCAACGGTCAGAAGGCTCCCGTTTCGGCAACAGAGCATGAACGGTATCACCGGTTTTCAGCAATACGTACGGGTCCGGGATGCTTACTGCACGCTTTCCTTACCTCCCGCACAAACCGGTTTATTGCTTGCGGATTCTTGCCTCCGAGGGGATACTCGACTCCGCTTGAAACATCCACCCCCATGGGCCGGTACCGGCGGATGGCTCCGCCAACATTGTCCGGTGTAAGCCCCCCGGCCAGGATGATATTGTCAAAGCTTACGAGGCTCCTGAGCAGGTCCGGAGCAATTGCGCGCCCGGTCCCTCCCCTCCTCTCCGGGGAGTGGGCATCCAACAGAAATGCCCAAGCATTCCATCCATGAAAATCATCCGGGCCGATCGGGCGTTGGACGGAAAAAGCCTTGATGACCGGATAATTCAGCTCGGCCAGGTATTCCCGGGGTTCGCTGCCGTGTAACTGGATTATGTCCAGCCGGCACTCCCGAGCTATCCGTTTTACCGTCTCCAGGTCTTCATCGACGAACACTCCCACCTTGAGGATTCCCCCGCTGATGGAGCGATTGATACGGGCGGCGTCCTCCGGGCTTATCCTCCGGGGTGAAGGTGCGAACACCTGGCCGTAGGCGGCGGCACCGGCCTGCTGGACCGCCCTGGCCTCTTCCAGTGTCCGGATGCCGCAGATCTTTATCCATGTCATCTTGTATCCACCCGCCCCGTAAGCTCACTTAACTTCTCTGAGATGTTACCGGCGGTTACCAGGGCCTCGCCCACCAGTACCGCATCATAGGAAGCCTCCCGCAGCAGTTCAATATCGGCCCGATCTTTGATGCCGCTTTCACTGATCTTGGTGATGTGAGCCGGTATCAGTCCCGCCAATTCCAGGCTGGTATCCAATGAAACGGTGAAATCCCGAAGATTGCGGTTGTTTACTCCGATTATTGAAGTCGGTGTATCCAGGGCTGCCTTCAATTCCTGCCGATTATGCACTTCCACCAGGGGTTGCATACCAAGAGCAATTGTCAACTCTACCAGGTGCAGCAGCAAAGGATAATCGAGTATGGCGACAATCAGGAGAACAGCATCTGCCCCCAGTTCACGCGACTGGTAAACCTGAATCCCGTCAATGATGAAATCCTTGCGTAAAAGCGGAAGCTGAGCCTCAGGCTTGATTAACTGCAAATACGTAGGATCGCCCTGGAAGAAGCGCCGATCCGTCAATACTGATATCGCTGAGGCGCCGTTGGTCGAATAAATCCGGGCCAGGGACAGCGGATCCAAGTTGTGGCACAGAATGCCTTTCGACGGTGAGGCCTTCTTTATTTCCGCAATCACTGCAAGTTCCGGTTTCTTTGCGGTAAGTGCCGCCGCCAGGGGCCTGATCTCACAGTCGCCAGACTCCTGAATTGCGTAGGTGCGTTGTAGCACCCTGACCTCCTTACGCTTTTCTTCCAGTATGCGCGTTAACATACCAGCACCCCGTCCCGGCTGTAGCTGACGAGGTTGCGCAGGGTGTTTAAAGCCCTTCCCGAATCGATGGTTTCCGCGGCCAGTGCCATGCCTTCGCGGGCATCGCCCGCCTTTCCGGCCACAACCAGTGCGTATCCGGTATTGAGCAAAACCACCTCCCGGCATGGGCCGGGCTCTCCTCTTAACACCCGGAGAATCATGGCGGCATTGGCGGCAGCATCACCGCCCTGGATTTGGCTTACCGGTATTGAAGCCATTCCCAACTCCTCGGGATCGATCCGGTAACAGCTTAAATGTTCATAACTTACCTCATAAGCCAGGCTTGGACCCTCCGGGCTGATTTCATCCATGCCGTTGTCCCCCCGGACCACCAGGGCGTGTTTCCTTCCCAGGCCTTTAAGGGTTTGCGCTATAGTCTCCTGGATCCCTTTATCGCTTACCCCCAACAGCTGGTAGGTCAATTGGTACGGGTTAAGCAACGGCCCCAGGAAATTGAATAAAGTAGGTATACCCAGGCCTTTTCTTACCGCTAACATCTTTCTCAGAACCGGATGATAGTGGGGAGCAAACAGGAAGGTGAACCCTGTCCTGTCCAGCAGGCGTTGAGCCTCATCGGGCGTGAGCTCCACCCTAACCCCCAAGGCCTCCAAGACATCGCTGCTGCCCACCGGGCCCGATGCCCCACGGTTGCCGTGTTTTGCCACTGATACCCCGCAGGCTGCCAGCACGATGGCGGTCGCTGTTGAAATATTAAAAGTACGGTGCCCATCCCCGCCGGTGCCACAGGTATCCATCAGTTCCCGGTCGCACTCCATCTTGATGCTCTGTTCCTTTAGAGCCTGGATGAACCCCAGCAACTCGTTCTCGTTCTCCCTCCGGGTCCTTAACGCGGTCAGGAATGCGGCCGCCTTAATCTCACTTATGTCTTCGTGTAACAGCATATTCGCGGCGCAGTACGCCTCCTCACTGCTCAAGTGTTCCCCGTTAACCACCTGTTTCAAGTACATGTCAAACATCCTCTCCACTCCTCTCAACTCGTCTCAAGATTTTTTACCTTCCTGTGTGAATCCGCCAGTTGCAGAAAGCTTGCCAAAATCTGCTTTCCGTGCGGAGTCATAATTGATTCCGGATGAAACTGCACGCCCTCCACCGGATAATACCGGTGGCGAATCCCCATTATTTCGCCTCCCTCACTCCTGGCGGTGACCACCAGGGCAGCGGGAAGACTGTCTTCCTTTACCACCAGGGAATGGTAACGGGCCGCCGGGAAAGGATTCGGGATACTCCGATAAATGGAAGAACCATCATGACGTATCATCGAAACTTTGCCGTGTACGGTCACGCTGTTAGCCACCACTCTGGCCCCGAAGGCCTGGGCTATAACCTGATGTCCCAAACAGACTCCCAGAATAGGATAACGGTTATGGAAACAGCGCACCGCTTCCAGGCAGATACCGGCCTCGTCGGGACTTGAAGGCCCGGGGGATATCACAATCGCATCTGGTTTAAGCCCGTCAATACTGTCCAGGGTTATTTCGTCATTGGCCGCAATCGCCACCTCTCGACCCAGTTCCTCCAGGTACTGCACCAGGTTATAGGTGAACGAGTCGTAATTATCTATCATTAGAATCATTCCGTTGAACCTCCTCAGCTTCCATCACCGCCAGCATCAACACCCGGGCCTTGTTCAGGGTCTCTTGATCTTCCAACTCCGGTATCGAATCGGCCACGATGCCGGCGCCGGTTTGCAGGCAAAAGGTTTCACCGTTATGGATAATGGTTCTAATGGTGATGCAGGAATCAAGATTCCCGTTGAAATCCAGATACCCGACTGCACCGCCGTAAGGACCGCGGGTCCTAGGCTCCAGCCGGTCGATGATTTCCATGGCTTTGCGTTTGGGAGCTCCGGTTAGAGTCCCCGCCGGGAAGCAGGCCGTAAAAGCGTCCAGGGCATCCAAGCCCGGACGCAGTCTGCCTTCGACAGAGGAAACCAGATGCACCACATGCGAGTAACACTCAATCACCATGAATTCACGCACTTTCACCGAACCCGGACGGCTCACCCGCCCTACGTCATTCCGCCCCAGGTCAACCAGCATAAGGTGTTCGGCCCTCTCCTTCTCATCGTTTAACAACTCCCGGCGCAGTATTTCATCCTCGACCGGATCGCCTGTAACCTTACGAGTGCCGGCAATAGGCCGCAGGTGAATACGATCGCCATCGACCTTGACCTGCATCTCAGGTGAAGCTCCGGCCAGAGTCAATCCCGCCATCTTCAAGTAGAACATATATGGGGAGGGGTTAATCCGGCGCATAGCCAGGTAGGCCTGCCACGGGTCCCCGGTGCTCCGTCGGAACCATTGTCGTGACAAGACCGCCTGCAAGATGTCGCCCTGTTTGATGTGCTCCTTGATTATGCTAACCTTGCGCCGGAACTCCTCTCGATCCATCTCTGTGGCAAAACCGGCCTCCAACCCCGAAGCATCTATCTGGGAACGGCGTTCAGGGCACTCCCGTCCGACACAGTCGGATGCAGTGTCCAATATTTCCATTATCTTTCGGACCGCCATATCGTACCTATCCCGGCTGTCGTCGACGGTTTTAACCCAGACAATCACCCGGAAAACCGCACTTTGGCGGTCATATACCAAAACAAAGCCCGGCATGAAGAAGCTGAACGCAGGCAGGCTCCGGTCCCGCTTTTGAGAAACCAGCTTTTGCTTGGACAGGGCCAGATCATAGCCGAAGAAGCCAATCAGTCCCCCGGAAAAGTGCGGCAGCCCCAGATTAGGAACCTTATGGGAATGAATAAAACTACGCAGCAGTGTTTCATAATCGGTGGAAGGATTATAACTTTCGATCTCGTAAAGCGGAGCATACCCAATGATGGAGTAGCGGCCGTTTTCCTTCCCGGCCAAGCTTTCCAAAAGGGCTGAAGTACCGGTGGGGGCGATTCGCTCATAAAGATGAGGGATATCAAGATCTGGAATTACCATAGCCGCGGTTATGGCCACGTAATCCATGGTCCGGGTAAGGGATGCATACTCCGGGTAATCCGGCTTGATAACCGGAGCGGAGAAACAAAAACCAGCACCTGTACGAGTGCCGGCAGCGGTCTTAAAACTGCTCATCTCGTCAGACTCTCCTCTTCTCAACTCAACTCAGCTCATCTCAGTATTAAGTTTTTGATTGATGTAATTATATGTGCGCATTCGCGGAACTGTCAATGAAATTCTTGCCTTATTCCCCAATAGTCTCTTCCCCAACTTGAAAACTGCTGCTCCAGCGCGATGCCGCCACCGCCAAACCCCAGTTCTTCATTACCGGAGACGGGTGGCTGGCTTACCTATAATCTGTTGATGAATGCCGAGAATGTGGCGTAAAACGCTGGAGCAGTTTCTCCCTGCCTTGATTGAACTAGTCAACTGTTCGGCCTGAGGATTAACTTATCCTGTTCATGTACCTTCATATATCTGCACTATTTCCCGGGCAGACTCCAACAACTGCTGGCGTAGAGGTGCGGGTTCCAATACCTCCACATCTTTTCCCCACTGCAAAAGCCAGCTTTTCAATTCAATCAGCCCGCATACCTCCAAAGAGATAATTACCGACCCATCTGGTAATTCCTCCTGTATCTCCTGGCTGCGGTGATAGCGCAGATTTTTAACCCGGCCGGCCACTGCCGGGGAAAACTTTAATTTCACTGCTTGCACTTCATCATTGGTGAATACCCCCCAGCTGGAACCGATATGTTCTTCCAGAGAAAAATCGTCCGGAAACTCAAACATGGTATTGGTGAGCCGGATGCTGTTTATCTGGTCCACCCGGAAAGTTCGGTAATCATCCTTATCTGGCACCTTCGCCACCGTGTACCATACCCCGCGTTTAAAGACCAGACCGAGCGGTTTTATCATGCGTTTCGAAACCTCTCCCTGGAGTTTCACGTAAGTTATCTCAACCTGATAACTGTTTATGACCGCAGTCACCAGTTTGGTAAATTTGTCACCAAATTCGGCGGGATTGAACAGCGTATCTCCCACCACATGGATGCGCTCACTTATTTTTGCCGATTCACCGGGAGAATTCCTGAAAAACGCTTTTTCAAACTCTTCCTTGGCCGAATGGCTGACCTGATCCAGGATAGTATCTTCGAAGAGCAGCATGCTTACGTATAATGACGAGACCTGTTCAAAGGACAGCTTAGGCAGATACTTGTCCCGCAGGCAGTATTTGAGGTTGCCTGTAGACGGCCTTTCTACAATAATACCTATCTTCTCCAGTTCATCGATATCCCGGTAAATCATACGCCGGATTGAATCAACTTTGGGCAGGTCGGAGGAGCTATGTTCCAGCAAGGTTATATATTGTTGCAGTATCTCCTCAAAAGTAACACCCCCATAAGGGATGTTACGGTGCAGCAGATTATACAGGTACAGGATGCGTTCCGCACGTTTGGGCCGGCTGTTGTGCCCTTGACTTGCCAGGTACTGTTCCACCTCATCCACAGTCAGCCTCCTACTATTCTCCCGGACGTGGAATTCCCCATTGGTACAGATGGCCGGTTCATCCACCAATCCCAGCAAATATACATAAAAGGTTTTGCGTCCCATTTTCAACTGGGCTAATATCTCTTCCACTTCCTGCCCGGGATTTTTTTCAATATAGCTGTAAACGCTGGCCGCTGTGGCTGCAATATTGCTGACCCGTTTCGAGACCCTGCTCACAATATCACCCGCCACCAATGATTTGCTCCTCTGCCATTAGTATTCAATACTTAGCAAATATTCCCTGCCAATGTTAAGGCGCTCGTTCTTATAGGGAGCAAATGACGATTCCAGACGAATAATCTATAGAAGATCCGGAGCTCTGGGCTCATGTGAGAAGGCACACTGCTCGGTTCGGCTTCTACACGATTTACATGGAATACTCCCGGCCCTTGAGCGTTTGACTGCTCTCCAGGGGTTCCGGAAAAAAGAATAGCCCCGTGAGAGAGCTTGCTTACTTGCTTGCTTTCCCACGGGGCAAGTAACTATAAAAACTACTCAATTATAAGTCAGCTTCAGCAGTTGGTGCTACCTGAATGGCGTAGGTGTTAACTGTATAGGTTCCTTCTGCATTGAACTTAACTGTAAAGGCGGTTGCTGCCTCACCTTCGAAGAGGAAACCTTTGGACGGCCCCCAGTAGCCTTTAAGTTTACCGTTTACTATTTCAAAGGTGTCATTGATGCCCTCTGTGTCGTCACGCAAACTGATTGCAGTTATCTCAAAGTCGCCTGTAGTTATGCCGCCTCCGTCTTTGGCTACCTCAAAAACGAAGAGTACGTTATCTACGTGGCTGACATCATCGTCCAGGTCTGATACTACCACATAGTCAAATTTGCCTTCTTCTCCTTTGGCTACATTAATGTTAAGAGAATCATCAGTGAGATTTAATTCATTAATAGCATTATACAATTCTGTGGAGTCATCAATAGAAGCAACTTCACCAGCCTCTGCAGTTGCATGCTTCAAAGCCATGGCTTTTTCTCCAGTTACATTTACGGAAACTTCTACAGTTTTACCCAACTGGCCAGCTAGTTCACCATTTTCATCAACCTTAACAATACTTACTTCGAATTCATATGTGCCGTTTTCTTTCCAAGTTACCCTCCACTCAGTATCCTTAACGTTTCCTAATTTGTCACCTCCTGGTTTGGGGCCAAAATAGTATACTTTGGGATCATTTCCGGGAGCGTTCCCAAATTTGACCGGTCCGAACCAAGTCCCATCGGGACGCTTATATTCAAGGTCAAAACCGTCAACTTGGCCTTTTGTGAGTTCGATTTTTCCTAATGCCCGGGTTTCTTCATAATTACCAGCATCCACTTTCATCGTAAAATTATCATACAACCCTACTGCAGAGTTTTCAGCAATGCCGATTAAGGTAAAACTTGGATCTGTCAGTTCTACTTCTTCTTTAACAGTTACTTCAAGCTCCAACTTATTCGATATCTCCTCACCCTCAGGTGCTGCCACTGCTACCGATGAGAATACCAACGAGAACACCATCGCCAATGCCAATACTAATGAAAATCTTTTTCTCACTTTACATACCTCCCAATTAATTGTCCTCAACTAATTGGCAGCCAGGCTACCATTCGTTTTCGAAAGGCCCTATGGCTTTGCGTCCCTGCCTTGCGACAGGTTTGCCCTTTCAATCCCCCACAAAAAACCGATCATCTGTACTATAATCCAAACTTTCCTCTGGCCTCACCTCCCTTAATAAACTGAGCTCCTTTAATGTAAAAACTGAATAGGCCTGCCTTGGAGTTTATGGCAATTATTCGGTTTCCCCAGATACTACAACGGTTGCCTTTAATACATTGGAAATCACATTGAATTCAGGTTCAGAAGCAAGTGTATATTCTGC
>JAKOVY010000032.1 GCA_029781825.1 Bacillota bacterium
GTCCTGCCTTCCATGCGCAGTGTTGGCGTCATGGGGGATGAAAGGACCTATGCCTATCCGATCATAGTAAGAGCTGTGACCAGCGATGACGCCATGACCGCGGATTGGGCAAGGCTTCCTTATGAACTCCTCGACCGCATATCAAGGCGGATCGTGAACGAGGTGCCGGGGATTAACCGGGTGGTCTACGATATAACCTCCAAACCCCCGGGGACGATAGAGTGGGAGTAGGAGCAGACGGCGGGATTACGGTTTTAGCGTTACTGGCTATGAAAAAAGCGGTGGTTTAGAGCGAGTAGGTTCCAAACCACCGTTTTCGTATTGGGGCATCGATTGCAGCCTCAACGCCAACCGCATTTACGGCTGGCGGTTGCCGGTGGCAACATCGTAAGCTTTTTCGAGGGCCTGATAAGTCTGGGGTCCTACTATCCCGTCTACCGCCAATCCATAAGCCGTCTGAAAATCAATAACCGCCTGTCGAGTCAGGGGCCCGAAAAACCCGTCAATATCCCCGCGGTAGAAGCCCAGTATCGTCAGCCGCCGCTGTAATTCCGCAACGTCATTCCCGGGGGAAACACCTTCCCGGAGTATCCGTCCGGTAAAGGCCTGGCCGATTATTTTGACCGGAGTGCCGATGGGCACCGTATCGTATAACTCGATTACATCCTCATTGTACATGCGCACACAGCCATGGCTGGCCGCAGTTCCAATTGAAGGGGGGTTATCGGTGCCGTGGATGCCGTAGCCACCCCAGGGAACGCTCAGCCGCATCCACCTGGCTCCGAAAGGCCCCCCGGGATTAACTGTTTTCTCAACTATGGTCCAATCTCCCAGGGGAGTGGGGGTTTCGGGCTTGCCTACGGCTACAGGGTATACCTTGATCTGTCTGGAATCCTGGTTAAGACTCAAGATTTTTTGCCCGGTATCCACGGTTATCCGGTATCTTCCACCGTTGCTGTTTTGACCGACTCTTACGCGAGGTCCGGCAGCGGTCGGCCTGTTGGTGGCCTGCAGGGCTTGATAGGTATCGGGTCCCACAATTCCATCCACCAGCAAACCGTTTGCCTGTTGAAATGATTTGACCGCCTCTTCGGTGGCGGGACCAAAAATCCCGTCCGCTTCAAGCTTGTAACCCAGCTCTCTCAATCGTCTTTGCACCCACAAAACATCAGGCCCCTCCATGGGTGGACTCATGAGCCGCAAAAATCTGCTGGCATATAACAAAAATAACATCTCCTTAATCATCTTGTTTATTGCCAGTCTATTCAGCAGAGCGTTTGAAAGCTACAATTAGAAATTTATCCACCCTTTTACAACTGCCCTTATGATATTTTCCTTGCCCGGAAATAATCATAGAAAAACAATGGAGGGTGCAATGGACCCGACGGCTAAAGCAGCGGCCTATTTGCTGGCCCAGCGTCTTTCTTCCCTGCAGGAGGAACTGGAAGCGAAGTTGAACCGGCCGAATATCACCGGCCCGGTTGAGGAATTGCGCGAGTTGAATGAGAGCATAAGACAGCTGCGAGCCCAGCTGGAGAAAATCAAGTAGTGCTTCATGTGTATAGCATGAGCTCGGCTTGTCGCCCGGAGGCAGAACGAAGTGTTACCCATCGGCTTGAGAAACAGGTTTTCCCGCCTCCAGCAGCGGCTTATTGCCCAGGAGGAAAAAGCCTTGGATGAAGAGAAGGAGACCGGTCCCAATCAGCAGCCATTCAATAACCACGATATCCGCCAGCGGCCCAAAAACCAGCATACCCAGGGGCATCATAATGCTTGATATCATCCCCAGAATCCCAAAGACCCGGCCCAGGTAATCCTCCGCCACCCTCTCCTGCAACAAAACCGTAGCCGGCGTGTTAAACATGGGCATGGTCACCCCGGTTATCACCATGATCAGCAGGTAGACGAAGAAGAAAGGAATAATCCCCAGAGCCAGGGTGCAGGCGCCGAAAGCCACGGAGGCCAGGGTCATGGTGTGAATCTTGTTTTTAAAACCGCCCCAGACGGCGATGAGCAGACCTCCCAGCATCATGCCCGCCGAAAAAGCAACTTCAATTGCGGTCAGACGCCAGACGTCGCTCCCAAAGCTGCGGACGACCTGCAGGGGGGTTAAAAAGGCGGCGGGTGCGGCCAACACAAAGAAAACGGCGCAGAATATGAAGAAGTTCCTGATATACCTGTGCCTCCGAATGTAATTATAGCCCTCACGCATGTCCGCAAAGTATCCGGTTGCCTGTTTGTTCATGGCCTTGGCGTGAACCGGAACATCCAGGAAGAGGATTAGTATAAAAATCGCTATGGCTGCCGTGACAACATCGATAAAGAATATAGTTTCGATGCCGGCCATGGTCAGCAGGGCGCCGCTGGCCATGGGGGAAAGAAGCGATACCAGGGACTCTATGCTGGTCATGGTTGCGTTTACCTTGGTAAGCATCTCCCCCGTCGCCATCTGGGGGATGAAAGCCCCGATGGCCGGGATCTGGACTCCGGCACCCAACGCCCGTATTGCCGACACCACAAACAGCAGCCACAGCGCATCATATCCCGTGAGAAAAAGCAGGGCCAGAATGAGTGTGGCCACGGCAATAAAGGCATCCGCCAGGATGATCAGCGTTTTGCGGCTGAAGCGGTCGGCCCAGACGCCGGCAAAGGGAGAGATAAAAAAGGTAGGGAGGAAACCGCAGATAATGGCTATCGTCATCATGATCCCGGATTGGGTCCTCAGGGTTATATGCCACATGATGGCATACTGTACCAGATAGGACCCGAAGAGTGAGACGGTCTGACCGGTCAGAAAGAGGACGATGTTACGGTTCCATTTATCCTTCGTCAGATGCAAGGCTTTCTCCAATCATTGTATTTTCCAAGGTTACGCGTATCAGCGGACCATGTGACCCCGATGTTTTGTTAACTCCGACCCTTACCGGGGTATCATACTATAGTATAACTCTATAAGAGCGTTCCTGAAAAACAGGCCCGGCAGTGCACAGTGGAATACATCGCCACCGCCCTGAGCACCGGTTGCCGTCTCGGATGGCGGCTGTCCCTCATGGTCGGAAATGGTCTGAGGAATGTAAAAAAAAGGTCGAAAGTTTATTGACAGTGGTATTCCACTTTGCTACTATCAGGGCAGAAACCTGTATAGGCGAAAGTGTGCCTAGGGTTCCGTGCGTAAAGCAGACTGGTCCAAGTGGCACAGGCGCTCAAGAGGGCGCTACACCGGTGGGGAAAAAGCCCGGGCGGGGAGGTTTCGCAAACATGAGCGAACCTGTCGGCCCGGGCTAATAATTTATTAGGAGTGGTATTGTGGCTGAGGTTGCAATTCTTATGGGAAGCGATTCCGATCTGGCGGTTATGAAGGATGCTGCCAAAGTCCTGGATGAATTCCAGGTGGAGTATGAGGTGGCGATTCTTTCAGCGCACCGCCTGCCGGCTGAAACTGTAGAATTTGCTCTTCAAGCTGAGAAAAGGGGTCTCAAAGTTATAATCGCCGGGGCGGGGGGAGCAGCCCATTTGGCGGGGATAATTGCTGCCAATACCACCATCCCGGTCATCGGGGTACCGATTATGACTCCGCCTCTGGGAGGGGTCGATGCTCTCTATTCAACGGTTCAGATGCCCCGGGGGGTTCCGGTAGCCACGGTGGGGATCAACTCGGCGGCCAATGCAAGCATTCTGGCTATGCGTATACTGGCTCTGGGAAACCCGGCGCTGGCACAAAAGATTAAGGATTACCGCCAGAAGATGGCCGACGAGGTGCGCAAGAAAGGCATGCGCCTTGCGGATCTGGGGATAGAGGGCTATATACTGCAGAAGGGCGGTAACAAAAAATGATTGACAGATACACCCTGCCTGAGATGGGTCAGGTCTGGTCGGAACAGACCAAGCTGGCCAACTGGTTGAAGATTGAGATCCTGGTCTGCGAGGCTTGGGCGCAGTTGGGAGCCATACCACAGGCGGCGCTGGAGAACATACGTAACAAGGCCGGTTTTGACGTAAACCGGATTAAAGAGATCGAAGCTGAGACCAGGCATGATGTTATCGCTTTTCTTACCAATGTAGCGGAGCACGTGGGAGAGGATTCCAAATACATTCACATGGGACTTACTTCATCCGACATACTGGACACCGGCCTGGCATTGCAGCTGCGCGATTCCTGCGACCTGATAATCAAGCGCCTTCATGATTTGATGGCGGTGTTGGCCGCCCGAGCCAGAGAACACAAGTATACCCTGATGGCGGGCCGCACCCACGGAGTACATGCGGAGCCGGTGACCTTCGGTCTGAAGCTGGCCGGGTGGTACACGGAGATCGAACGCCATGTCGAGCGGATAACCCGGGCCCGGGAGACGGTATCCTACGGTAAGATTTCCGGAGCCGTGGGAACCCTGGCCAATGTGGACCCGGCGGTGGAGGTATATGTCTGTGAGCGGTTGGGGTTAAAGCCGTGTAAGGTATCGACCCAGATAATTCAGCGAGACCGCCATGCCGAATACCTTACAGCCCTGGCTTTGGTAGCCGGATCACTCGAGAAAATGGCCACCGAGATCAGGAACCTGCAGAGGACCGAGATCCGGGAGGTGGAGGAACCCTTCCACTCAGGACAGAAAGGCTCCTCGGCCATGCCGCACAAGCGCAATCCGATGATGAGTGAGCGGGTAACCGGATTATCACGGATTATCCGCAGCAACGCCCTGGTGGGGCTGGAAAACATGGCCCTGTGGCATGAACGCGACCTGACTCATTCCTCAACTGAAAGGGTGATTCTCCCCGACAGCTCCATCCTGCTTGATTACATCCTGGACAGGTTCACCCGGGTGATGGAAAAACTGGTGGTCAATCATGACAACATGAGGTCCAACCTGGAAGCCACCATGGGTTTAGTCTTTTCTCAACGGGTACTGCTGGCCCTGATCGATAAGGGGTTCCTGCGCGAAGATGCTTACCGCCTGGTCCAGGAAGCGGCCATGGATTCCTGGCAGCGCAGAATTCCCTTCAAGGAACTCCTCCTGCAGGACGAGCGGATAACAGAAGTCCTGTCAGCCGAGGAACTGGAGAGTTTGTTTGATTACTCCTACCACCTCAAGCATGTGGATTATATATTTGCCCGCTGCGGCCTTTGATATGGAGGTCAAGATGAAAAAAGATTTTATATACGAAGGAAAAGCCAAGAGGGTATATACCTCCACTCAACCGGGATTGCTGGTCGTTGAGTATAAGGATGATGCCACCGCTTTTGACGGTGCCAAGCGAGGAACCATCGAGAGCAAGGGGGTAGTCAACAATCGGATTTCGGCTTTCCTATTTCGATACCTGGAATCCGAGGGGGTGGCTACACATTTTGAAAGGCTTATTGATGAACGCCACATGCTGGTCAAACAGGTGGACATCATACCGGTGGAGGTTGTGGTGCGGAACACCGTAGCCGGCAGCCTGTCCCATCGTCTCGGCCTTGAGGAGGGTACTCCGCTTCCCGGGGCGGTGGTGGAATTCTACTACAAGAACGATGAACTGCACGATCCAATGGTAAATGATGATCACATCCGTGTACTTAACCTCGCCAGTCCTGAAGAACTGAAAACTATGAAAGAGATCGCCCTCAGGGTCAACCGGCTGTTGGTTCCGCTTTTTGCCCGGGCGGGTATGGATCTCATCGATTTCAAGCTTGAGTTTGGACGGCATCAGGGACGGATAATCCTGGCCGATGAGATATCTCCTGACACCTGCCGGCTCTGGGATTCCGATACCGGGGTCAAGCTGGATAAGGACCGGTTCCGGCGCGATCTGGGCGGGGTACCGGAAGCCTACCAGGAAGTTCTGAGGCGGCTGGAAGGAGTGAGATGAGTGTATCTGGGCAAGGTTTACGTTACCCTGAAAAAGTCGGTGCTTGATCCCCAGGGTGACACGGTCCGCAAGAGCCTGCACACCCTGGGTTACACTCGGGTAACCGAGGTTCGAATAGGAAAGTATATTGAGGTTGGGCTGGACAGCCCGACCCTGGAAGATGCCAGGCGGGAACTGGATGAGATGTGCGCCAGGCTTTTGGCCAATCCGGTTATCGAGGAGTACCGCCTGGAGATTGTGAAGGATGAGCAAAAATGAGGTTTGGGATAGTTGTATTTCCGGGATCAAACTGTGATGCCGACTGCTACCATGTAATCGAACAGACACTGGGGCAGCCGGTCGAGTACATCTGGCATCAGGAGAAAAGTGTCAGGGGTTTTGATGCCCTGATAATACCCGGAGGCTTTTCTTATGGGGATTACCTGCGCACAGGAGCTATCGCCCGTTTTTCTCCGGTTATGCAGGAGGTTATAGAGTTTGCCAACCGGGGAGGGCTGGTTATAGGGATATGCAACGGTTTTCAGATACTTCTGGAGTCCGGCCTTTTGCCGGGAGCAATGCTGAGGAATGACAGCCTCCAGTTCAGATGCGGTCCGGTGAACCTGAAGGTAAGAACCAGAAACTCGGCGTTCACCCGGTGTTTCAAGCCGGACGAGGTGATAACCCTGCCCATTGCCCATGGGGAGGGCAATTATTACTGTGATGAGGAGACCCTGAAAGAGCTTATCGAGTTTGACCAGATAGCATTCACTTATTGTGACGAGCGAGGGGAAGAGACTCCTCTTTCCAACCCTAACGGCTCCATAGCCAATATCGCCGGGATCTTGAACCGCGGGCGCAACGTGCTGGGAATGATGCCGCACCCGGAGAGGATGGCTGAAAAACTGCTGGGCGGAGAGGATGGCCTCCGAGTTTTTGCGTCCATGCTTCGCTGTTTTGAGGAGGGATGCAGGTGAACGCCGGAAAACCATGGCGGGAAATGGGTCTGACTGACAGCGAATACCGGCAGATAGTTGAGATCATGGGTCGCGAACCGAACCGGTTGGAACTGGGCATGTTTGCGGTCATGTGGTCGGAACACTGCGGGTACAAGAGTTCACGTCCCCTGCTCAAATACTTTCCGACCAGCGGACCACGGGTCATTCAGGGACCCGGGGAAAACGCCGGCATAGTTGATATCGGGGATGGGCAAGCCCTGGTATTCAAGATCGAGAGCCACAACCACCCTTCGGCGATTGAGCCCTATCAGGGAGCGGCCACCGGAGTAGGGGGGATTGTGAGGGATATATTCACGATGGGGGCTCGGCCCATAGCCTTGTTGAATTCGCTGCGGTTCGGTCCCCTGGATGATGACTGGAACCGCTACCTGTTTTCAAAGGTGGTTGCAGGGATCGGAGGCTACGGCAACTGCCTGGGGATACCCACCGTAGCCGGTGAGGTGTATTTCCATCCCAGCTACCGCGACAACCCGCTGGTTAACGCCATGTGTGTTGGTTTGGTTAACACCGAAGACATTGCGCGGGCGGTGGCGGGTGAGGTTGGCAGGCCGCTGCTGCTGGTGGGAGCGCGGACCGGCCGGGATGGCATACACGGAGCAACCTTCGCTTCCGAGGAGCTGTCCGAAGAATCGGAGACCCGGAGGCCTGCGGTTCAGGTGGGGGATCCCTTTATGGAGAAACTGCTCCTGGAGGCCTGTCTGGAACTGATTAAAGAGGACCTGGTAGCCGGGATGCAGGACCTGGGAGCTGCCGGCCTGACCAGTTCAGTAGCCGAAAGCGCCAGCAGGGGCGGGCGCGGCGCTGTAATCGATGTAATGAAGGTGCCGCGGCGGGAGGCAGGTATGACGCCTTACGAAGTGATGTTATCCGAATCCCAGGAACGCATGCTGGTGGTTCCCCGGGAAGGCGCTGTAAAGCGCATCCAGGAGATCTTTGAAAAATGGGGGCTTGAGGCCGCCGTTATTGGTCATATTACTGATGACGGAATCCTCCGGGTCACGGAAGGGGAAGAGGTAGCGGGCGAAGTTCCAGTAAAAGCCCTGACCGAGTTGTGCCCGGTTTATCACCGGGAGAGCAGGCAGCCGGATTATATAGCCGAGAAAAAGAGTTTTGACCTGAGTTCCATTGCGGACACCGGGGATTACAACCGGATTCTGCGAGACCTGCTGGGGCTTCATTCTCTGTCCAGTAAGGAATGGGTTTACCGGCAGTATGATTACCAGGTCCAGACCAATACGGTCCTGGTGCCGGGTGAAGCTGATGCGGCGGTGCTGAGGATTAAGGGAACCTCCAAGGGAGTGGCGGTTACCGTGGACTGCAACGGGCGTTACTGCTACCTGGATCCTTATAAAGGAGGGATGATGGCAGTATGCGAAGCCGCCCGGAATCTGGCCTGCACAGGAGCCAGACCCCTGGCTATTACCAACTGTCTTAACTTTGGGAATCCCGAGAAGCCCGGGGTCTACTGGCAGATGGAGCAGGCCATCAAGGGCATGGCTGAAGCAGCCCGCATCCTCAATACACCGATAGTCAGCGGCAATGTCAGCCTTTACAACGAGACCCGCGGGGGAGAAGCCGTACTGCCCACCCCGGTGGTGGGTATGGTGGGGCTGCTGCCTGACGTATCGCGGCGGGTGGACATGGCCTTCAAGGATGAGGGCGATGTCCTGGTTCTCCTGGGGGAAACCCAAGACGGCATAGGGGGGAGCGAGTATCTGGCACTCGTGCACGGGGTGGAAGCCGGTGCCCTGCCGGAGATTGACCCTGTACGGGAGTCAAGGCTGATTGAGCTGCTGCTCGCCCTTGGTGAAAGAGGCATGCTCAAGTCGTGCCATGATATATCAGAGGGCGGCCTGGCCTTCTGCCTGGCGGAGTCGTGTATTAAGGGCGGAATAGGAGCTGTTGTCGATATAACCGGCCTGAGCGGGAGGCTGGATGGGTTGCTCTTTGGAGAAGGGCCTTCCCGGGCTGTGGCCGGCGTCAGCCGGTCCGATGTGGAGACTGTATTGGAGATGGCCAAAAAATTGCAGGTCCCGGCGACTGTTATCGGGCAGGTCGAGGGGAAAAGGCTTCGGTTGGCTCATAGCGGCCGAACCTTGATTGATCAGGATGTTAGTGAATTAGCAGCTATATGGCGGGGAGCGATAGTATGTGCAATGAGTTAGAAAAGCACTGGCGAGATGAATGCGGGGTTTTTGGGATTTACCTGCGTGATCCGGCTGCGCCCAACGAGGCGGCCCGTGATACGTACTTCGGGTTGTATGCCTTGCAGCACCGGGGGCAGGAGAGCGCGGGTATTGCCGTTGCCAGCGGGGACAGAATAGTCTTGCATAAGGCGATGGGGCTGGTTTCGGAGGTTTTCACTCCCGAAGTGCTGGAGGGCTTAACCGGCAATCTGGCGGTGGGGCATGTACGCTATTCCACCACTGGGTCCAGCCACGCGGTAAATGCACAGCCCCTGGTTTTCCGGTATCTGAAAGGGATGATTGCCCTGGCCCACAATGGCAATCTGGTTAACGCCGGTGAACTGTACCTGCGGCTGGCAAACCTGGGGTCTGTTTTTCAGACTACCACTGACAGCGAGGTTATTGTCAACCTCCTGGCCCGTTATGGTCAGGACAGCCTGGAGGATGCCCTGGCCAAAAGCATGATTGATATCAAAGGCGCATATGCCCTGGTGATCATGACCGAAAACAAACTGATCGGAATGCGCGACCCTCTGGGGATAAGACCGCTGTGCTTGGGGAGAAGGGGGGACAGCTTCATCCTCGCCTCCGAATCCTGCGCGTTTTACACCATTGGTGCCGAGTTTGTTCGTGATGTGGCTCCGGGCGAGATTGTAGTGATTGATGAGAACGGACTCTGCTCCATTCACCCCTTGAGCTCTGAAGAAGTCGCCCACTGTATATTTGAGTATGTCTACCTGGCCAGACCGGACAGCGTGATCGACGGCATCAATGTCAACCGCTTTCGGCGGGCGATGGGCCGCCAACTGGCTCGGGAAATGAAAGTGGAAGCCGACATTGTTATCGCGGTGCCGGACTCCGGGACCACAGCAGCACTGGGGTTTGCCGAGGAGTCGGGAATCAGCTTTGAAGAAGGACTCATCAAAAACCGGTATGTTGGCCGCACCTTTATCCAGCCCACCCAGAAGATGCGCGATCTTGGGGTCAGGCTTAAGCTCAATCCGGTGGAAGAAGCGGTAAGAGGCAAACGGGTGATTATGGTGGATGACTCCATTGTAAGGGGAACCACCAGCAAGAAAATAGTGAGGATGCTTCGCGACGCTGGAGCTGTAGAAGTCCACATGGCGGTGGCTTCACCTCCTACCCGGTACTCTTGTTTTTACGGTATCGACACCTCAGCCCGGGAGGAACTGATCGCTGCTAAAATGGATGTGGAAGGTATCCGGGAATTCATCGGCGCCGACAGCCTTTACTACCTGTCGGAGGAAGGGATGCTGGCAGCCGCCGACGAAATCAGGAGCAGTTTCTGTGCGGCCTGCTTTAACGGGCGCTACCCGATACCGGTTCCCCAAACAGAAAAGATCGACAAGGATAACCTTGGGCGGATGAAAGGAGGATGCTAGATGAGCGGGAGCCTGGACTACCGCCAGGCCGGGGTGGATATTGATGAGGCGGAACGAGCGGTAGACCTGATATCCTCCCTGGTGAAGTCAACCCGAAGGCCGGGCGTCCTGTCCGATATCGGCGGTTTTGCAGGTTTCTTCCGCCTGGATACCGAGCGCTATCCCCGCCCGGTATTGGTATCGGGAACCGACGGTGTGGGAACCAAGCTCAAGGTTGCCCAGATGACCGGGGTCCACGATACCGTGGGCATAGACCTGGTGGCCATGTGCGTAAACGATATCCTGGTAAGTGGGGCCGAACCCCTGTTTTTCCTGGACTACCTGGCGGTGGGCAAACTGTTTCCGGAGCGGGTACAGGAGATCGTAAAGGGAGTGGCCGAAGGATGCAGGCAGGCGAACTGTGCCCTGATCGGGGGAGAGACCGCTGAAATGCCCGGTTTCTACCAGGAGGACGAGTATGATATGGCAGGCTTTGCGGTGGGGGTAGCCAATGAAGACCGGATAATCACGGGGGAAGGAACCTCCCCGGGTGATGTCATTATCGGACTTAAGTCCTCAGGGCTGCATTCCAACGGTTTTTCATTGGCCCGCAAGATCCTGTTTGACAGGGCCGGATACAAACCGAACCAGTACCTGGATGACCTCGGCAAAACCGTGGGGGAAGAGCTCTTGACCCCGACCCGCATTTATGTACGGAGCATCCTGGAGGTCCTCGAAGCTGTCGATGTTAGGGCCATGGCCCACATCACCGGGGGCGGTATCCCCGGAAACCTGAAACGGGTTCTGCCTCAGGGATTGGAGGCTCATATTGCGCGTTCAGCCTGGACCCCTCCGCCGATATTCAAGCTCTTGGCAGAACTGGGACAGGTGGAGCGGCAGGAGATGTTTCGGACTTTCAATATGGGCATGGGCTTTATAATAGTAGTCAAACCGGAAGAAGCAGAGACGGCTCTATCGGTTTTACAAAGGATGGACGAGTCCCCGGTGGTTCTCGGTGAGATACGCCCGGGGGAAAGGGGAGTTGTAATTGAGTAGAACTGGGGAGAAGGAGCATCAGATGGAATGTTGAGGATAATGCCGCAGCCGGTATCCAGGTTGAAGCTGGCGGTGCTGGCATCGGGAAGAGGTTCAAATTTTGAAGCCCTGCAAAGGGAGATTGAAGAAAACGCGCTGCCCGCAGTTATCCGGGTGGTAATCTCTGATCGCGGAAACGCTCCCGTCCTGGAAAAGGCTCGCCTGCGAGGAATTCCAGCCTGCCACATAAACCCCGCCCAATTTGCCGACCGGCAGCTTTATGAGCAGGAGTTGGTCAGGGTTTGTGAGGCTTATGAGGTTGATCTGGTGGTTTTGGCCGGATATATGCGCATCCTGGGAGAGACCTTTATCCAGTCCTATCTTTGGAGGATAATAAATATACACCCCGCCTTGCTGCCGTCCTTCCCGGGACTCAACGCCCAGCGGCAGGCGGTGGAGTACGGCGTGCGCTTCAGCGGGTGTACGGTTCATTTTGTCGACCAGGGGGTTGATACGGGACCGATAATACTCCAGGCAGTTGTTCCCGTTTACCCCGACGATGATGAGGATTCCCTGTCCCAGAGGATCCTCAAGGAGGAGCATCGGCTGCTTCCCCAGACGGTCCGGCTGATAGCAGAAGGACGTCTGGAACTCAATGGACGTAAGGTAAACATACTACCATAGGAGGTTGACCCATGAGCAAGAGAGCCCTGATTAGCGTATCCAACAAGGATGGCGTGGTTGAGTTTGCGCAGGGTTTGGAGGCCCTGGGATGGGAGTTGATTTCAACCGGAGGCACCTACGATACCCTGAAACGATCGGGGGTCAAGGTGACCAAAGTATCGGATGTCACCGGCTTTCCGGAAATCCTGGACGGAAGGGTTAAGACCCTGCACCCCGGCATTCACGGGGGAATACTGGCCCGCCGTACCCCGGAGCACTTACGGCAGCTGGAGGAAAACGGAATTAAGCCCATTGATATGGTGGTCGTTAACCTCTACCCCTTCCGGGAAACCATCCAGAAACCCGGAGTCTCCTTGGAGGAGGCTATCGAAAACATAGATATCGGCGGTCCCACCATGATCCGGTCTGCAGCCAAGAACTACCGGGATGTCATCGTGGTGGTAGATCCCCGGGAATACCCGGCTATTCTTGATGAGCTCAAAGCCAATGGCGACGTCAGCGCCGAGACGCGTTTCAAGCTGGCCAAACAAGCCTTTGCCCACACCGGTTTTTACGATTCCATGATAGCCCAGTATCTGGGCGGTTTGATGGGAGAGAAGTTCCCCGAGGTCCTGATCTGGGGAGGCGAGAAGATACAGGAGATGCGGTATGGTGAGAATCCTCACCAGGCAGCGGCTTTCTACCGCCAGGCCCTGGCGATGGGGGGACTGCCGATGGCGAAGCAGTTAAACGGCAAAGAGCTTTCATATAATAATGTGATGGATGCCGAGGCCGCCTATGCCCTGGCCATGGAATTCGAGAGTCCCGCCTGTGTGATAATCAAACACACCAATCCATGCGGGGTTGCTGTCGGCAAGGATCTATCCGAGGCCTACTGCCGGGCCTTCAATGCCGATCCGGTTTCCGCTTTCGGCGGCATCATTGCCTTCAATCGCACGGTTGACGTCGAAACCGCCAAACAGGCGGCCGAGCCCTTTATGGAGGTTATAATCGCTCCCGGTTACGAGGTTGCCGCGCTTTCCATCCTTTGCGCCAAGAAGAACCTGCGGTTGCTGGAGATGCCGATGGACAGGCCGGTCGGAATGCAGATGAAGAGCGTGGTCGGGGGTATGCTGGTGCAGGAAATGGATACCATGCCCCTTGATACCAGGGAACTCAAGGTGGTAACGGAGAGGAAACCTTCACCGGCGGAGATGGCGGAACTGCTCTTTGCCTGGAAAGTGGTCAAACATGTGAAATCCAATGCCATCGTAGTTACCAAAGATAACACTACCCTGGGAATCGGGGCCGGGCAGATGAACCGCGTGGGCGCGGCCAGAATTGCTCTGGAACAGGCCGGAGAGAGGAGTAAGGGAGCGGTACTGGCTTCCGATGCCTTCTTCCCCTTTAAGGATACGGTTGAATTGGCCGCCGAATATGGCATAACGGCCATCATTCAGCCGGGCGGATCCGTTCGCGACCAGGAGAGTATCGACGAATGCAACCGGAGAGGTATCGCCATGGTCTTTACCGGTGTGCGCCATTTCAAACACTGATCGGATCAGGCGGGTATAACACCATTGACGGTAAGTTTTTGGGGAAACAGGAAGGCAATCAGAGGGTGTAAAAGCTCAAGAAGCAAGCCCTGAGATGGAGGTTCCGTTAATGATGCATGATAAAACCCGGCAGATGCCGTTTTCAAGCAGTCTCGCCATTTGGTGTTTCCCCGGACAGGAGGTAAGAAGACGTGGGTAAAAATGTGCTGGTCATTGGACAGGGCGCCCGGGAACACGCTATGGTCTGGAAGCTCAAGCAGAGCAGGGGAGTGGACCAGGTTTTCGCAGTTCCGGGAAATGCGGGCATTGCCGAATTGGCGGAATGCTTAGATATCAAATTGGAGATCGGACGCCTGCTCGATCTGATAGACCGGAAGCGGATCGACCTGACAGTAGTAGGGCCTGAAGCTCCGCTGATGGAAGGAATCGTCGATGAGTTTGAGGCCAGGGGTCTTAAGATTTTCGGTCCTCGCCGGGACGCAGCCCTTCTCGAAGGGAGCAAGGTCTTTACCAAAAACCTTTTGAAAAAATACGGCATCCCCACAGCTGATTTCCAGTCATTCTCGGATATAGATGAAGCCCGTGACTACCTGCGGGAAAAGGGCGCCCCGATTGTGGTTAAGGCAGACGGGTTGGCCGCCGGCAAGGGTGTAATCGTAGCCGCCGATATGGAGACCGCATATCATGCCCTCGACACCATTATGCGGGACCGGGCCTTCGGTGATGCCGGTCGGGAAGTGGTTATCGAGGAATGCCTGCAGGGTGAGGAGGTAAGCGTCTTCGCTCTTTGTGACGGGAAGACCGTGGTACCTATGGTGGCGGCCCAGGACCATAAACGGGTTTTCGATGGCGACCAGGGACCCAACACGGGAGGAATGGGGGCGTACAGCCCTCCGCCTTTCTACAGCCCGGAGCTGCACCGGCGGGTTATGAATGAAATTATGGAACCGGTGGTCAAAGCCATGGCGGCCGAGGGCCGGCCTTACAAGGGGGTTCTTTATGCCGGTTTGATGCTGACCGCCGATGGTCCCAAGGTATTGGAGTTCAACGTCCGTTTGGGGGATCCGGAAGCCCAGGTCATCTTGCCTCTGATGGAGACCGACTACCTGACGGTCCTGGAGGCGGTCATTGATGAAAAACTCGACAGTACCCCGATCTCTTTCCTTCCCCGGGCCAGTGTATGCGTAGTTCTGGCCTCCGCCGGTTACCCCGGCAAATACGAAACCGGGCATGCAATTACCGGGCTGGAAGATGTTTCGGCGGACATCATGGTGTTTCATGCCGGAACCAGGAGAGCAGGGTCCCAATTGGTCACTAACGGGGGAAGGGTTCTGAGCGTGGTCAGCACCGGGGATACTGTGGCTCAGGCCATTGACCGGGTTTACCGGGAAATACCCCGCATACATTTTGAGGGGATGCACTACCGCAGGGATATCGGGAAGCGGGCTTTGAATATGTAAAATATGTAGAAGTGAGGAGATGCGATGGTGTCGAGCGCAGGAGGGAAGAACTCGCAACGAGCTCCAAATTACTTCCTGAGGCGGCTGCTGGTGGTCATCATTCTTTTGGGAATTGTGGCGCTCTTTTTCTATGGCCCCACCCGGGAATTCGTTAAGACCACGGTTCTGCTGGGCATGCCGGCGCTGGTCGTTTGGAGCTACCGCCGCCGGTTTATCAGGTTTTCCTGGACTTGGTGGGCCTCCACCATCGTGTTAGTGGCTCTCTTCGCCGGCTATGTGTTCATGCTGCTGGGACTGCCCGAGAGGATAGCGGTAAAGAGGATTGAACGGGAGGCCGGGATCTACCTGGTTGAGGGAAAATACGACCAGGCAATTGAGAAGTACCGGGAACTGGAAAGGTATGATCGCAAGGACAGAATGAAGCGCAAGATTGCCGAGGTTGAAAGACAGAAAGAGTACCAGGCTTCTTACGAGCAGGCCAGGCAGATGGTTATAGAAGGCAACTACACCGAAGCCCGCCGCATCCTGGAAGAGATTCCCCTTGACGCCATAGTCTACCCACAGGTCCAGGCGTTATTGCGGGATTTGGAAAAGGACTGATTGCTGTGGTTAACCTGCAGACGATTAAAAGCGATCCGGTTATCAGAGAGTATATGGAGACGGCCAATCAGTTCATGGGCTGTATAGGAGCTATCGAACACAACATAGCCCATGCAGAACTGGTGGCTTCATTAAGCTATGATATATTATTTACACTGGGTTATCCCCGGCGGGAAGCGGAATTGGCGGCCATTGCCGGTTATCTGCATGATATCGGCAACCTGGTGAGCCGTTATCGTCACGGTACCTGGGGAGCCATTATGGTCTTTGAATACCTGCTGGATTTGGGGATGGACCCCGAGGAGATAGCCACCGTTATGGGCGCGATCGCCAATCACGAGGAGCATGCCGGAGGTTACGCGGTTAACAGCGTATGCGCAGCCGTGATCCTGGCCGATAAATCGGATGTTAATTGTTCGCGGGTGCGCAAGCTGGACGAGAGCAGTTTTACCGCCCGCGACAGGGTCAACTACGCTGCCAGGGATTCAATCCTCTCCGTTGATCCCGTGGAGCGCTCTATAGCCATGAGGTTGACAATTGATACCAGTATCTGCAGTGTAATGGACTACTTTGAGATCTTTTTGACCAAGATGTTGATGTGCAAACGGGCGGCGGAGTTTCTGGGCTGCCGGTTTGGCTTAACCATCAATAATGTGAAGCTACTGTAAGGGGGGATAACGTGTCCGGTCAGGACCCAGGCGTAAACAGCACGAAACTACTGGCCAGGGCCTTCTCTGTTCTGCAGAATGAAGAGGAGTACTGTCAGTTTTTGGGGGATCTTTTTACTGCGGGAGAACTGGATATCTTGGCACAGCGCTTGATAGTTGCCAATATGCTTGACGGAGCCGACACCTATACCAGGATTGCCGAAAGCACGGGAGCCAGCACGGCAACAATCAGTCGGGTGAAACGGTTTCTAACCGGTGGTTATGGAGGATATCGACTGGTTCTGGATCGACTGAGAGAAAAGGGTGACCTGTAATGAAAAACCTGGAGATAGTCAAAGGGGCCAAGGATTTCCTGCCGTCGGAGGCGGCGATGAAACGAGCCTTTGAGAACCGGACCGTGGACATCTTCACCCGCTGGGGATACCGGGAGGTAATCACCCCTACTTTTGAATACCTCGAAGTAATTGAGGCGGGTGCCGGACAGGGGATCAGGGACGAATTGTTTCTCCTGCAGGACCAGGACGGGCGCCTCCTGGCGTTGAGACCGGAGATGACCATCCCCATCGCACGTATCGTGTCGACCAGGTTTCGCGATTTCGAAGGTGTATTGCGGCTGTTCTACAACGCCAATATTTTTCGCCACGCCCAACCGCAGATGGGACGGTATCAGGAGTTTTATCAGCTGGGAGTTGAGCTGATCGGGGCCTCGGGAGCCATGGCGGATGCCGAGGTTATTGCCCTTGCGGCCGAGGTTTTGAAACAGCAGGGGTTGGAGTACAAGATCAGCCTCAATCATATTGGTATTTTCAATAACCTGCTGCAGCAGAGCGGGCTTAACGAGGCCAACCGGGACGGTATTAAAAAGCTGGTCCTGAAGAAGGATCTCGTAGGACTCAAGAAGATGCTGTCCGGACTTCCCATGGCACCGGAACTGCGGGAAGTAATGCTGGAGATGCCCCTGCTGTACGGTGCACTCGAGGTCTTAAACCGGCTGGAGACGGTGCGGGAGATACCCGGTGTCAGGGAAGCCATAAACGAGCTTATTGAGGTCTACGATCACCTGGCAGCTTATAATATACAGGATGATGTGGTTATCGATTTGGGTATACTGCGGGGGTTTGATTACTATACCGGCATCATTTTTGAAGGGTATTCTCCCCAGTTGGGTTACCCGCTCCTGGGAGGAGGCCGTTATGATAACCTGCTTGGCAAATTCGGCTGTCCCCGGGTTGCCACCGGGTTTGCCGTTGGCATCGAGAGGGTACTCCTGGCTTTGAAAGGCAGCAACTGCACGCCCCGGGAGGTTTATGAGGTATCGGGGAAAGATGCCGGAGCCGTGCTGGCCAAAGCCAGGGAACTGCGGGAACAGGGTTTGATTGCAACCGTTGATTTATTGAACCAGAGCGGTGACGATCAGGTTGTTGTGAAGCGCCGCGCCCAGTGCTGAGGATTGACAGGTTAAGGGGTGGGTGCTAAACTTCTTGAGTATAATACTTTAATCTGTTAAAGTGAGGCAACCATGAATCCCGAACAACTGACGATAGCCCTTCCCAAAGGAAAACTTCTGGAACCTGCTCTTAAGCTGCTGTTCGATCTCGATCTTCCTACTGCCGGAGTCAGCGACAAGAGCCGAAAACTGGTTTTTGATTTCCCGGACTCCAAAGTGCAGTATATAGTATGCCGACCGACTGACGTACCCACCTATGTCGAACACGGCGCTGCGGATATGGGTATTGTGGGTAAGGATATAATCATGGACCAGGACAAGGATGTATACGAGATGGCGGACCTGGGTTTCGGCTACTGCCGTTTTGTGCTCGCAGTACCGGTGGAGAAGGCTGATCGGCCGCTGACCGATTTCAACTACCAGCGGGTGGCCACCAAATTCCCCCGGGTAGCGGAGGCTTTCTTTCGCGAGCTGGGATTGCAGGTGGAGGTCATAAAGCTGCACGGCAACATTGAACTGGCGCCGAGAGTAGGGCTGGCCGAGATGATAGTTGACATAGTATCCACAGGCAAGACCTTGAAAGAGAATTACCTGGCTGAAAAGGCCAGCATCGCCGAATGCACGGCCCGGGTAGTGGTAAATCGCGTCAGCTACCGCACCAAGTACCGGGTAATTGAGCCAATGATAAGAAGGATGAATGAAATCGTTAAAGACGGGGGTGGCGAGAATGATTAGGAGACTGACCGGAAGCGGCCGGGAACTGGAAGATTTTCTGACCAAAGTGAACGAGGACCTGGAGGAACTGACCCGCCGGGTGGAGGAAATAGGGAAAGAGGTCCGGCAGCGGGGAGATCAAGCACTGCTGGAATACACCCGGAGGTTTGACAGCCCCATGCTGGCCGAGAATCAAATGATGGTTCAGCCCTGGGAGATCGAAGAAGCGTATAACCAGGTTGATGAGGAGTTTATCGAAGCTCTAAACGTGGCCATCGACAATATAGAAGACTTCCATTGCAAACAGCTCAAACCCGGCTGGATGGAACCCGATGAGAACGGCAATATACTGGGTCAGATCCACCGCCCCCTGAACCGGGTGGGGATCTACGTCCCCGGAGGCACAGCCGCCTACCCCTCGTCGGTGTTGATGAATGCCATTCCGGCTATGGTGGCCGGAGTACAGGAGATTGCCATGGTTACCCCGCCGGATGCCGACGGCAAGGTGAACCCTTATACCCTGGTGGCCGCAGCCGAACTGGGCCTGGATGAGATATACAAGGTAGGCGGGGCGCAGGCGGTATTTGCCCTGGCTTATGGCACCAACATGATAAAACCGGTGGACAAGATAACCGGACCCGGCAACATTTACGTTACCCTGGCGAAAAAGATGGTTTACGGCGAGGTTGACATCGATATGCTCGCCGGTCCCAGCGAGATACTTATCGTTGCGGATGAAACGGCCGATCCTGCCTACGTGGCGGCCGATTTGATGTCGCAGGCCGAACATGATGTTCGGGCCCGCTCCATACTGGTAACCAACTGCCCCGAACTGCCCGATCGGGTGGAAGCGGAGATAGAAAAGCAGTTGTCCGGCCTGTCGCGTCGCGACATTATTCTTGAGTCCCTGAAAGAGCATGGTGCTTTCATCGTGGTATCAACCCTGGAGGAGGCGTTTGCCATCGCCAATCGGGTGGCTCCCGAACACCTTGAGGTTATGGTGAAGGAGCCGATGAGCTGGTTGGGAGCCATCAGGAATGCCGGAGCCATCTTTCTCGGACCTTACAGCCCGGAACCGGTGGGTGATTACCTGGCCGGACCAAACCACATCCTGCCCACCGGGGGTACGGCCCGGTTCTATTCCCCGGTGACAGTGGATACGTTCATAAAGAAATCGAGTGTAATTTATTACAGCCAGGCCGGTTTTGATAGATGCCGGGGAGATATAATAAAACTGGCGGAGGTAGAAGGTTTAACCGCCCATGCCAACTCGATAAAAGTGCGAAGGAGGTAATTGGGCCCATGAATAAGGAAATCAGGTCGGCGGAGGTCCACCGGAAAACCAATGAGACCGAGATCTTTTTAAACCTGGAACTGGATGGGACCGGGAACCACCAGATCGATATTGAAGTGCCTTTTCTCGGCCATATGCTGGCTCTTTTCGCCGTTCACAGCCTGTTCAATCTCCGGGTCTGGGCTCGGGGAGACCTTCAGGTAGATGATCACCACACCGTCGAGGATATCGGCATATGCCTGGGCCGGGCCATCAAGGAGTGTCTGGGGGACAAGAGAGGCGTCAAGCGTTACGGGAGCGCCATAATTCCCATGGATGAAGCCCTGGCGCAGGTGGTGGTCGATCTTTCGGGTCGCTCCTATCTGGATTTCAACGTAACCATGCCTACGGCGACGCTAGGAGGTTTTGCCACCGAACTGGTGGAGGAGTTTTTCCGGGCTCTGGTTAACAACTCCGGCATGACGGTCCACATAGACCTCTTAAAGGGGAAAAACACCCATCACATAATTGAGGCCATTTTTAAGTCCTTTGCCCGCGCACTGGGTGAGGCGGTTACCTATGAGCCCCGGGTGGAGGGGATCTGGTCCAGTAAAGGCCGCTTGTAATTCGAAACGCCGGGCGGTATCGGATACAGCCGGGAAGGTAGGAAAAGAAACGGGGAAGAAGACTTACGCATGATGATTATGCGCGTGTTGCCGCTGCGAGCCCCGCTCCGGTGTATACAAAGGGCCGGATTCAGCGCAGCGTGAGCTCCCCCGCGTTTAACGGCTTTAATAGGTGTTTTTGTTGGCGGCCTGTGGGCAGATTGGTGCCGGCAAAACCGGGCAAGCCGGCAAATCCCAAGCACAGGTACCGGAGAACATCGATAAAGCAGACCCGGGAGTTCACGAAAGCTACAGGAATCCGGTGGATTGGACTGTTATCGAGACAGGCGGTGTACTGTCGCCCTGATATTATGGATGCAGACCGGGGGAATAGTTGTGATTGCGATAATTGATTACGGGATGGGAAACCTCCGCAGTGTACAGAAAGGATTGGAGACCACAGGGGTAAAAGCGTTTATCACCGCCAATCCCGCCGAGGTGGTTGATGCACCCGGGGTTATCTTGCCGGGGGTGGGAGCCTTCGAGGATGCCATAATGAACCTTAGAAATACCGGGATGGTGGAAGCGGTGCAGGAGGTTGTTCGCCGGAAGCGGCCGTTGTTGGGTATCTGCCTGGGAATGCAGCTCCTGTTTACCGAGAGCGAGGAGAACGGCTGCCATCGGGGACTTGATCTTATCCCGGGTCGGGTAGTGAGATTTCCGGCGGCTAAAAAAATCCCCCACATGGGCTGGAATCAGGTAAGTCTGCAGGGGGACAGCCCCCTGTTTTCCGGTGTAGCCGATAAGTCATACTTCTACTTTGTTCATTCCTATTACTGTGACCCCTTTGAACCGGTGACCATAGGAACCTGCAGCTACGGGCTTGATTTCACCTGTGCAGTTCAAAAAGGAAACCTCCTGGGGTGTCAGTTTCACCCGGAGAAGTCAAGCAGCCTTGGCCTGCGGCTCCTTAAGAATTTCGGGGACCTGTGCCGAGAGTAAAACGGCCTTGCTCCCGGAAGACTGATCGATGATCCGACCGGCAGGACTGATTGATATGCGGGGGACACCCTTAAGTTAACATAATACAACTTGGCAGCGACCGCTATGCGCAGAGGCTTTTTCATACTACCGGTTTTTATTGTATACGGTGATAGTTGGGCATCAAAGCGGGGAGAGAAGCATTCTCTGGTGAATTGAGAGGATCGACACCCCTTGCATATTGCGCATCAAAGCGGGGAGCAGAAAAGGCGGAGCGGAGGGGTTTTTTGAATGTTGATATTTCCGGCGGTTGATATAAAAGACGGATGCTGTGTTCGGCTCAAGCAGGGGCGAAAAGAGGAGATGACCATCTACAGTTCGGACCCGGTGAACGTGGCTCGGCAGTGGGAGAAGCAGGGAGCGGAGTGGGTGCACGTAGTGGACCTGGACGGTGCCTTCTCCGGCGTACCCCGCAACCGGGAGATCATCAAGGAGATGGTTCGATGTCTTTCCATTCCCGTTCAACTGGGGGGAGGGATCCGCAGCCTCGAGGCGGCGCGTGACTATTTGCATTCGGGGGTATCCCGGATCATCATCGGCACCGGTGCTCTTGGTGACCGCGGTTTACTTACAGATCTGCTGGAGGAGTTCAGCCCTGAACAGGTAATGGTGGGAATTGATGCCCGGGATGGTATGGTTGCCATTAAGGGCTGGGAGGACGTTACCGCGGTGGGAGCCCTGGATTTAGCCCTGGAGATGAAGGACCTGGGAATCATCCGGACCGTATACACCGATATCAGCCGGGACGGAGTTTTGCAGGGGCCAAACATACCGGCGATACGGGAGATGGCCGCCAGGACGGGACTGGCGGTTATTGCCTCGGGCGGGGTCTCAACCTTGGAGGATATTGCCGAATTGCGAGAAATACCGGGTGTGGAGGGGGCCATCGTGGGTAAAGCTTTGTATGAAGGCAGGATTACCCTGGATGAAGCCATCCGAGCGGCCCGTAACTGAGGTGAGGAGGGTATGCTGGCCAAGAGGATAATACCCTGCCTGGATGTCAATGCCGGGCGGGTGGTTAAGGGCACCAATTTTATCGACCTGCGGGACGCGGGAGATCCCGTGGAGTTGGCGGCTTTCTATGACCGGGAAGGCGCCGACGAACTGGTATTCCTGGACATAACCGCTTCCGCCGAGGAACGTTCCATTATATATGATGTGGTCCGCCGCACCGCTGAGCAGGTTTTTATCCCGTTTACCGTCGGCGGAGGTTTGCGGAGTATCGAGGATATCCGCAACCTGCTGAAAGCCGGGGCGGATAAGATCTCTCTTAATACCGCGGCGGTGAAAAACCCCTCCCTGATTACCGACGGCGCCCGGAGATTCGGCAGCCAGTGTATAGTGGTAGCCATTGATGCCCACCGAAAGGGAGACGGGGAGTGGGAAGTGGTCATTAACGGTGGGCGTACCCCCACCGGACTGGATGCCGTAGAGTGGAGCAAAAAGGTTGAGGCTTTGGGCGCGGGAGAGATTCTCTTAACGAGTATGGACAAGGATGGGACGAAAGACGGGTATGATATAGAATTGACCCGCGCGGTGAGTGAATCGGTCAGGATACCGGTTATTGCTTCGGGAGGAGCGGGGACCCTGGAACACCTCTACCAGGCTATTGTTGAAGGAGCCGCAGATGCGGTGCTGGCAGCTTCGATTTTTCATTACCGGGAGTATACCATCGAGGAAGCGAAAAGATATCTTCAGGACCGGGGGGTGCCGGTAAGGTTATGAAGGCAGCCATAGATGAATTGAAGTTTACAGAGGGACTCATACCGGCCATCATCCAGGATGCAGGCACCAAGGAAGTCTTGATGATGGCTTACATGAACCGTGAGGCCCTGGAACGCACCCTGGCAACCGGGGAGACCTGGTTTTATTCCCGCAGCCGCAGCCGGCTCTGGCATAAGGGAGAGACCTCGGGCCACATACAGAAGGTGGTAGAAATCCGCTATGACTGTGATAATGATACTCTCCTGGTGCTGGTGGAAGCGGCCGGACCTGCATGCCACACGGGACATAACACCTGCTTTTACCGCAACCTGCAGGGGGAGGAGAAGGAACCCCGGCTCTTTGACCCCGATGAGGTATATGCACCCGAAGCGGGTACGATCCTGAATGAGCTGCAGGAGGTAATCCGGGCTCGCTATAAAGAAAGGCCGGAAGGCTCTTATACCGCCTACCTCTTTAATCAGGGCATCGACAAGATCCTGAAGAAAGTGGGCGAGGAGAGCGCCGAAGTCATTATTGCCGCCAAAAACGCGGATAAGGGAGAACTCGTATACGAGATCTCGGATCTGATTTATCACCTGATGGTACTGATGACTGAAAAAAATATAAGCTTAGCCGACGTATTCAAGGAACTCCGGGGGCGAAGGTAGAATACTACACATAATAACGCAAACAGGAGAGTTGGATCCGGGACCTCAACCATACCGTCCAATGAGCGGATGAACTGTCCTGGGAGGTACTTTATGGCCGTAATAACCGGGTTTACGGGAACTCCTGCCTTACCCTCCATCGACTTTGACGAATGTTCCGGATGTGGATTATGTGCCCGAGTATGCAAGAGCGAAACCCTCACCATGGAAGAAGGACAGGTGCGGGTTAACCCTGATTCAGTGCTGGGGTGCATTGGCTGCGGTCAGTGCATGATGGTTTGTCCTATGGGCTGCCTGACAGTTGAAGGGAGGGATGTCTCGCCCCGGGATCTCTTCAGTGTTCCCGAGCCGGACCGACGGGCCACCCCCGACCAGTTGCAGGCGTTGCTTTTTTCCCGGCGCAGCATCAGGGAGTATGATGAAAGGGAAGTCAATCGGGAGACTATAGATAAGATCGTTAACATGGCTTCCTCCGCTCCTATGGGAATTCCTCCCTCTGATGTGGAAATCCTGATTTTTCACGGCAGGGAAAAGGTTCAGGCCTTTGCCGAGGATGTGATACAGTCTATCATAAAGAGCAGGAGGTATATCAATCGCTTCACACTTCCTTTAATGCGTCCTTTTATTGGCAGGGAAGCTTGTGAACTTATGCAAAGCTTTGTTATTCCTGCGTTTGAAGCGATTCCCCGATTGCGTAAACAGGGGAAAGATTGGCTTTTCTACAGTGCGCCGCTGGCTATGCTCTTTCATAGCTCGCCTTACGCCGATCCTCAGGACTCCGTGGTCGCTGCAACTTATGCCATGCTTGCCGGGCATTCGCTCGGGCTGGGCAGTTGCATGATAGGATTGGTATGTCCAGTTATAAAATATGATCGGAAGTTAAGAACGAAGTGGGGCATCCCCCTCAGGAATCAGCTGGGGATCGTCGTTATCTTTGGCTATCCTGATGTCGAGTATCAACGGGCCGTCCGCCGCCGTTTCCGGAACGTGGTCTTTGCCCGGGAAACGGATTGACAAAACGCGGGTGACCATCGTTGACAGCAAAGGGGTCAGGGTTACAGAAAGCGACGAGCCGCATAGGCTTTTGATTCCTTGATTTGGCCTGGTTTGCCGGGCAGTGTGCGAATACATAATGTTTCAACGTAATTTTAGTAATTAATCAGATAACATCTAGGGGAGACTGCTATGAACATTCTTGAAAACTTGAACGGGGCCCAGATTGAGGCGGTGACGCACCGTGAGGGACCCTGCCTGGTTCTGGCTGGAGCCGGAAGCGGGAAGACCAGGGTATTAACCAGGCGGGTGGCTTACCTGGTGGAGCAGGGGGTATCCCCTCATCAGATCATGGCCATAACCTTTACCAATAAGGCGGCTCAGGAGATGAAGGAGCGGGTTATGGAACTGGTCCCCAGCTTCAACGGACAATGGATCCGGACTTTTCACTCCGCCTCTTTCCAGATCCTGCGCATGGAGATCGAGAAACTTGGGTTCCGCAAAGGATTTACCATCCTGGATGAGGGCGAGCAGAAGACGGTTATCAAAGAATGCCTGCGCGAGCTGCAGCAGCATGATACCAGGCCCGAGTTGATATCATATTTGATCAAGCAGGCCAAGAACAGCCTGACTGAACCGGAGCAGTTCTTTGCTGGAATCAAGGCGGCTCCTCATCACCGCGATCTTTATACCCGGATTTACCGGCTGTACAGCAGCCGCCTGCGGGAGTTGAACGCTCTTGATTTTGAGGACTTGATCGGGCTGACGGTCAGGCTTTTCCGCGAGTATCCGGCTGTTCTGCAGTCCTATCAGGAAAGGTTTCCTTACGTGATGGTCGATGAGTACCAGGACACCAATTATGCGCAGTTTGTATGGACCAAACTCCTGGCCGGTGAAAACGGTAACGTGTTTGTGGTGGGGGACCCTGACCAGTCCATTTACAGCTGGCGGGGTGCCGAACCCTACAATATCGATAGATTTCTTGACACCTACCCTCAGGCCAAAGTGATCAAGCTGGAAAAGAACTACCGTTCCACCCGGTACATCCTGGAGGCCGCCAACGCCGTCATCCATAACAACACCGGGCGTATGAAAAAGGAGCTTTACACCGATAATCCCCGGGGAGAGAAACTGCTGCAGTTCGGTGCTGCCAGCCACCAGCAGGAGGCGGAGTTCATCGCCCAGTATATCAAGCAGTTGGTCAATGAGGGGAAATATCGGTACCAGGATTTTGCCATCTTTTACCGGGTTCACGCCCAGTCGAGGCCCATTGAGGAAGCCCTGAACCGCAATTTCATTCCCTACCGGATTGTGGGGGCCAAAAAGTTCTACCAGCGCAAGGAGATAAAGGATATCCTGGCTTATCTGAGGCTGGTTGCGAATCCCTCCGACCGGATGAGCTTCAGGAGAGCCATCAATGCGCCCCGCCGCGGTATTGGGGAAGTTACTATCCAAAAGCTGGAGGACCTGAGCACTGCCAGCATGAAACCCATTGTGGTGACCCTGGGAAACATCAAAGAATTGAAAGGACTGTCCTCCAAAATTAAGAATGCCCTGCAGGAGTTTTACGGAATGATAACCTACCTGCAGGAACTCCAATCTCAGGTTTCCCTGGCCCAACTCCTGGAGGAAACCTTGAAGCTCAGCGGATACGTTGAGGACCTGAAAACCAACCATCCTCTGGAAGCGGAAGAGCGAATAGAAAACCTGCAGGAGTTGAAATCCCTGATGGTGGAGTTCGAAAGAGAAGGGCAGCGGGACCTGGCCGACTTCTTGACCGAGGTAGCCCTCCTGCAGGAAGCTGATGAGATTGACTATTCGGATGCGGTCATGATGATGACCCTTCATGGAGCCAAAGGCCTGGAATACCCGGTAGTCTTCATGACCGGCATGGAGGAAGGCATTTTCCCCTCCTACCGCGCTGAGACCCATGAGGAGATGGAAGAGGAGCGCCGGCTTTGTTATGTGGGAATAACCAGAGCCCGGGAGAGGCTCATTATGAGCCGGGCAGTCAGACGCATCATGTATGGGGTCGACCGCGCCAATATGCCCAGTCGGTTCTTAAAGGAGATACCCAGCGATCTCTTTGTTCCCTTTAATCTGCAGGGAGGTAAGATCAACCTGGTTCCGTCGAAGGTGGAAGGCCGGGTGAGCAACCTCCGAGAAGGTGACCTGGTGCAGCACCAGAAATTTGGACGAGGTATGGTGACCAAGGTGATGGCAGATGATATTGCTGTGGTGGACTTTGAGGAGTCAGGGATAAAGACGCTCAACACCTACATGGCACCTATGGTGAAACTGGTCCAGGAGGTTTAAACGGTGACGGTGAAGGAACGGATTGAGCAGCTGAGGGACGAGATCAGAAAACACGATTACCATTATTACGTGCTGGACTCGCCGCTGATCACCGACAGGGAGTATGACGAGCTACTGGCAGAGCTTAAATCCCTCGAAGCGCAGCACCCCGAGCTTATAACGCCCGACAGCCCCACCCAGCGGGTGGGCGGTGAGCCTCTGCCGGGGTTTACGACCGTCCGGCACCGCGTGCCGCTGCTCAGTCTGGACAACACTTTCAGCCGGGAAGAGCTCATGGAATTCAACCGCCGCATCCAGGCCAGGCTATCCCCCGAGGAGATTTCGTACGTCTGTGAATTGAAAATCGACGGCGTATCCATCGCCCTGATTTACGAAAACGGCCTCCTCGTAAGCGCCGCTACCCGCGGCGACGGGGTGGTAGGGGAAAACGTAACCCAGAATGTGCGGACCATCCGCACCGTGCCCCTCCGCCTGCGTGACCCCGTGCCCCGCCTGGAGGTAAGAGGGGAAATATACATTGCCAAGCAGGACTTCGTCCGCCTCAACCGGGAACGGGAGGAGAAAGGGGAAAAGACCTTTGCCAATCCCCGCAACTCCGCCGCCGGCAGCCTGCGGCAGCTGGATCCGCGGATAACTGCGTCCCGACCTTTAAAGGCTTTCATTTATGACCTGCTGTATGTGGAAGGGCCGGAGATTCGCGAACAGGCCGAGGTCCTGAAGTTTTTGCGTGACCAGGGCTTTCCGGTCAACCCGCACTGGCGGCTGGTCGGCGGCGTAGAAGAGGTCTGGGAATTCTGTCAGGAGTGGAGGGAACGGCGGCATGATCTCGACTATGAGATTGATGGGGTGGTGGTGAAGCTTAACCCCCTGGGGGCTCGTGAAACCATGGGCTTTACGGCCAAAAGCCCTCGCTGGGCTACCGCTTTTAAGTTCCCGGCCGAAGAAAAGGAGACCCGGATCCTGGAGATTGAGCTCAATGTCGGCCGTACCGGCGTAATTACTCCCACTGCGGTTATGGAACCGGTTTTCATCGGCGGCAGCGTAGTAAGCCGTGCTAGTTTACATAATTTTGACCTGATGCGGGAGAAGGATATCCGAGTTGGCGATTGGGTTCTAATCCACAAGGCTGGTGATGTCATCCCCGAGGTCATTCGTCCCCTGGTGGAAAAAAGAACGGGAGAAGAAGTACCGTTTCCGGTGCCGGAAAAGTGCCCGGTCTGCGGGGCTACGGTCATCCGGTTTGAGGGGGAAGTCGCCTACCGCTGCGACAACATCAACTGCCCGGCTCGGCTCAAGGAGAGCCTGATTTTCTTCGCTTCCCGCGAGGCCATGGATATTGAAGGGATGGGACCGGCGGTAGTGGACCAGCTGGTGGAAAGAAATCTGGTGCAGAATGTGGCCGACCTTTACACCCTTACTCTGGAGGATCTCCTGACCCTGGATAAAACGGGCAAGAAAAAGGCCACCAACCTCCTGGAAGCTATTGAGGCCAGCAAAAGCAGGCCTCTGTCGAGACTGCTCCATGCCCTGGGCATCAGATTTGTCGGGGGCAAGACTGCTCGCATCATGGCGGAAAGGTTCCGCGACATCGATGTGATAGCAACTCTTTCGGAGGAGAGTCTGATAGAGATCCCTGAAATCGGAGCCAAGATTGCTGCCAGTGTGGTTTCATTCTTTAACGAGCCCGAAAACCTGGAAACCATTGAAAAGCTGAAAGCCGCCGGGGTAAATACCAAGGAAGCCGTGGTAACGGTGGCTGATGGTCCTTTGGCCAATAAGACCCTGGTTCTTACCGGTTCCCTGGAGAGCCTGACCCGCAGTGAAGCAACCGAGCTTATTGAAAGACACGGCGGCCGAGTGTCTTCCAGTGTCAGCCGGAAAACCGATTACGTGGTTGTGGGAACCGATCCCGGCTCCAAGCTCGATAAAGCCCGTCAGCTGGGCATCCCCATTCTCACCGAAAGCGAATTCCTGGAACTGCTAAAGGGTTGATTCCCCGCGCAGTCCGGGTGTCATATATACTGCCGCATGAGCTGCGCTCATTTCCGCCCCTTTACATATCCTGTCCCGTATCCTATCGATTTATGGAATCCAATTTCATTTTCTGTTATAATACAGGGCATCAGAACTGGAACCGGAGGGTTAGGCTTTGGCTCTTACGATTGAGGAAGTGGAACACGTTGCCCGTTTGGCTCGGTTAAGCCTGACAACTGCAGAAAAAGAAATGTATGCCCAGCAGCTCAGTTCGATTCTCGATTTTTTTGCGATGCTTAACCGCCTTCCCACCGACGGGGTTGAACCGTTGGCCCACGTCCTTCCGCTTTTCAATGTTATGCGAGAAGACGAGGTCGGGCCTTCGCTGCCCCGGGATGAGGCTATAGCCAACGCCGCTATCACTGAGGATGGGCAGTTCAAAGTACCGAGGATAGTTTAAGGAGGACACCCTTGGAACTCTACCAGTATACTGTTCAGGAAATCGGAGAAATGCTGGCGCGGCGGGAAATCAGTGCCAGGGAAGTCCTGGCCTCGTCAGCCGAGCGCATCGCCCGGGTTGAGAGCAAAATCCAGGCGTTCATAACTCTTACCCTGGATGAGGCCGAGAAGACAGCAAGAGACCTGGATGCCCGGGATAAGATGGGGGGACTCGCGGGAATCCCCTGCGGCATCAAGGACAACCTTTGTACCCGGGGAATCAGAACCACCTGTGCTTCGGAGATGCTGGAAAATTTCGTGCCTCCCTATGATGCCACGGTGGTGAAAAGACTTAAAGACGCCGGAGCGGTGATGGTCGGCAAGTTGAATATGGATGAGTTCGCTATGGGATCCTCTACTGAGAACTCCGGATTTTTCCCCACCCACAATCCCTGGGACCTGACCCGGGTTCCGGGAGGGTCCTCGGGCGGAGCCGCCGCAGCCGTAGCGGCCGGAGAGGTTTATTATGCGCTGGCATCGGATACCGGCGGTTCCATAAGGCAGCCCGCTTCGTTCTGCGGGGTTGTGGGGATGAAGCCTACCTATGGACTGGTATCACGGTTCGGCCTGGTGGCCTTCGCCTCTTCCCTGGATCAGGTGGGCCCGATAACCAGGACGGTGACCGACTGTGCTCTGGTTATGAACGCCATCTGCGGCCATGACAGCATGGATTCCACCAGCCTGAAGGTTCCGGTTCCGGATTATACAGAAGACATTCAGAAAGGGATCAAAGGCTTAAAGGTAGGTTATCCCCGGGAGTACTTCCAGGAAGGAGTGGACTGGGGAGTCAGAGATACCATAATGAAGGCTCTCCTTAAGTTTGAAGAACTGGGGGCGGTGGTGGAAGAGACCAGCCTCCCCCACAGCGAGTATGCGCTCCCGACTTATTACATCATTGCTCCATCCGAAGCCAGCTCCAACCTGGCTCGCTTCGACGGGGTAAGGTACGGCTACCGTGACGGGAACGCCCAGGATACGGTGGAGATGTTCAGCAGCACCCGGGCCCGGGGATTCGGCCCCGAGGTTGTACGACGGGTGATGCTTGGGACCTATGCCTTGAGTTCCGGGTACTACGACGCCTACTACCTGAAGGCCCTAAAGGTGCGGCGTCTGATTAAGGAAGATTTCGACCGGGCGTTCGAGCGGTATGATATTCTGGTTTCTCCCACAACTACCTCGACTGCCTTCCGGATCGGCGAGAAGGCCGAGGACCCTCTGACCATGTATATGTCGGATATGCTGACCATACCGGTGAACCTGGCAGGGATTCCTTCCATCTCGATCCCCGGGGGTTTTCTGGATAACCTGCCGGTGGGGCTGCAGCTCATGGGCCCTCCCCTGTCGGAAGTGACTCTTCTCAAGGCGGCCTATGCCTTCGAACAGGCTGCCGGTTACCACCTGCGCACACCCGTACTGGAGGTATAAATACATGATAAACGCCGAATATGAGGCCGTTATCGGACTGGAAGTGCATGTTGAACTCAAGACCAGGTCCAAGGCCTTTTGCAGATGCGCCACCTCTTTCGGGGCTCAACCAAACACCCATGTATGCCCCATCTGTCTGGGAATGCCCGGGGTCTTGCCGGTTCTGAACCGGCAGATGGTGGAATTTGCACTGATGACTGCTCTGGCCTTAAAGTGCCGGCTGGCTGACTACTGCAAATTTGACCGAAAAAACTACTTCTACCCCGACCTGCCCAAGAACTACCAGATTTCCCAGTATGACATGCCGATAGCCACCGGGGGCAGTCTGGTGATAGAAACCGAGAACGGCCCGCGAACTGTCGGCATCAACCGGGTGCATATGGAAGAGGATGCCGGGAAACTGGTTCACAAGGGCAGCATAATGACGACTCCCTATTCCCTGGTGGATCTGAACCGGGCCGGCACCCCCCTGCTGGAGATTGTATCCGAGCCTGATTTGCGTTCCCCCGCGGAAGCGCGGATGTATTTGGAACAGCTTCGTCTGATTCTTCTCTATCTGGGGGTATCCGACTGTAAGATGGAGGAGGGTTCCCTGCGCTGCGATGCCAACATTTCCGTAAGACCGAAGGGGCAGCGGCAACTGGGGACCAAGACGGAAATAAAGAACCTAAACTCATTCCGGGCCCTGGAGCGGGCCCTGGATTATGAGATCACGCGGCAGATCAAAGCCCTGGCCAAAGGTGAGCGTATAATTCAGGAGACCAGGACCTGGGATGAAGAAGAGCAGGTCACCATGAGCATGCGCTCCAAGGAGGAAGCCCATGACTACCGTTACTTCCCGGACCCGGACCTGCCTCCTTTACATATAGACCAGGCATGGGTGGAAAGGGTGTTCAAGAGCCTTCCCGAACTCCCCGAGCAGGCCCGCCGACGCCTGACGGAGGAATACCGCCTGAGTCGTTATGATGCCATTCTGCTCACCGCATCCAAGGATATCCTGGATTTCTTTGATGATTGTGTTGCTCGGTACCCCAAACCCAAGGTGGTTGCCAACTGGATCAACGGCGACCTGGCTCGGCTTCTGAATCAGAGCAAGCTGGAGATCAGGGAAAGCAAGGTAACGCCTGCATTGCTGGTCGGTCTCTTCAGGCTTTTGGATGAGGGGACCATAAGCGGGAAAATCGCCAAAGCGGTATTGGAGGAGATGTTTAACACCGGTGAGCCCCCGGATAAGATTGTGAAGGAGCGGGGTCTGGTACAGATCACAGATGAGTCGGCCCTGCAAGCCTTGGTAAGAGAGGTTATTAACGAAAACCCCACGGTGGTGGATGACTATAAAAACGGAAAGGATAAGGCCCTGGGATTCCTGGTGGGTCAGGTTATGAAGGCCAGCAAAGGCAAAGCCAATCCGGAAGCGGTCAACCGACTCCTCAAGGAAGAGCTATCCCGCCGGTAATTCGCGGACACAGCAAAAAGGGGGACGGTTTCCTCGCGTATGAACCGTCCCCCGGTTAGTCTTTGTTGTTATTTGAACAGTAATCAGAAAGTACGGTTACGGCAGGCGTTGGGGAAAATGACAGCTTTGTTGTTATTTGAACAGTGAACAGAAAGCGTCGATGACAACCGGATCGAACTGGGTCCCGGACTTGCGTTTCAATTCTTCCAGGGCCTCTTTCTCGCTGATGGACTTCCGGTAAACCCTGTCGGTGGTCATGGCGTCGAACGCATCCACCACAGCGAGGATTCTGGATATCAGCGGAATTTCCTCTCCTTTCAACCCCCGGGGGTAGCCTTCACCATTCCAGTGTTCGTGATGAGAAAGAATGTATTCCGCTATAATCGATAGTTCGGGTGAGTTTTGGGCAATACGATAGCCGATTTCAGAGTGCCTTTTCATTTCCTCCCACTCACTTGGGGAGAGCGGACCGGGTTTTTGCAGTATGCTTTCCCTTACGGCTACCTTGCCGATATCGTGCAGCATGGCCAAAAGGGTCAAATTGTCAAGTTCATGCGGTGACAGCTTTAACATTCTGCCAACCAGGTTACAGTAATGCTCCAGCCGTTTGGCGTGTTCCTCGGTCTCCATGCTCTTCTCGAAAAGCGTTCCCAGGAGGGTGTTGATAATGGTGTTGCGGTGGCTTCTTCCCTCCAAAAGCTTGCGGTGATACATCCGTTCCTCGGCTTCCTTAATGATTTGCACCAGGCTTTCGTCCTGACTGGTCTTTACCGCACAGCCCAGCGAAACGTTCAGGCTCATATCCCCGACGGATTTGTCACGACAGCGGGCGGTTATCCTTTCCATTATCTCCTGTGCCTGTTCCGCTGTGGTGCAGGGCAGCATGATGAGAAACTCGTCTCCGCCCCAGCGAGCAATAATATCGCCGGGGCGGCAGCTCTCCTGCAATACCTCGGCCATGCTTTTCAAAAGTTCATCCCCCGCCTGGTGGCCAAACACATCATTGGTGAGTTTAAGACCGTTTACATCACCCATGATCACCGCCAGCGGCAGTTGGAACGAGTTGTCCAGCCGCATCATTTCTTCTTCGATGAACCTGCGATTGTAAAGACCGGTGAGGTGATCGTGATAACTGAGATAAAGGATTTGCTGCTGGTGTTCTTTTTCGATGCTGACATCGCGGAAAACCATTACTACACCAAATGTCTGCCCGTGCTCGTCCTTTATCGGGGCGGCACTGTCCGCGATCGGTATCGTACGTCCTTCTTTATTAATCAATACGGTGTGATTGGCTACACTGACAATGCTTCCAGTCTGCAGAGCTTTGGAGATTGGATCTTCAATTTCTTGACCTGTTTCTTCATTCCGGAGTAAAAAAACATCGGTGAAATACCGATTTTTTGCTTCTTCGTTGGTCCAGCCCGTGATTTTTTCGGCTTCTCTGTTCAAAGCAGTTATCCTGCCTTCCAGATCGGTTGTAACCACCCCATCACCAATAGAAATGAGGGTGGTGCGCATCAATTCCTTTTCGCGATACAGGTGTTCTTTGTATTTCTCCCTATCGGTCACATCGAAAATGATGGAAAACATCAGGGGCTCTCCGTCCTGCTGCTCAATAAGGCTGGTATAAACATCTACCAGCCTTATCTCACCGTTTTTCAAGCGGTGTGGAGTAATGAAATACCGCTGTTTTTCCCTTAACGCCATCAGGCGCAACTGTTCCACTTCTTCGTTGGGGAGCATGTTGATGTCCTGAATGCAGAGAGAGGTTAATTCCTCGCGGGAATAACCGTAAAAATCGCAGGCAGCAGGGTTGCTATCTACTATCCGGCCGGTTATTGGTTCAATCAAGAGCATGACGGCGGTATGTTCATAAAACATGCTCTCGAGGCGTCGCAGAAGTTGATTTCTTTCCCTTTCAGCCCGCTTTTGCTGGGTGATGTCCTTACAGAAACCAACCAGATACTGTACCTTTCCCTGCTCAAACACCGGTGTGAGGGTAGTCAGCCGAATCTTTTCCCCGGTAGGGAAGAAGAAGTTGTCCTCGTAAGTATGGGCTTTTCCCTCATTAACACATCGCCGGTAATTCTCAATCGATATCTTTGCGGCTTCTTCACCGAATATGTCTACCGGAGTTTTTCCTTTTATATCGGTTAGTCCCGTCAATTTCTGATGGGCTGCATTGTTTCTTATGTAACGGAACTCGCCATTTTTTACTTCTACCAAGAATATTGCATCATGAGTGCTGTTAAAAATGATCTCCAGGTCCCTAAAGAGCGATTCTATTCTTGCCTTCTGGTGTTCCAGGAGCTTCATGTTTTCTACTTCCGACGTGATATCCTGGAAGATTGCTGTACAAAACCCTCTTTCCTGCGAAAAGGCCGTAATTCGATACCAACGTCCCAAACAATCAAAATAGCTAGTAAACTCCTGCTTTTGTCCAGTTTGGGATATGTCGCCATAAAAAGTGATCCAATCAAAATCGGAGGACCTTATTTCGGGAATGATTTCAGTCACTCTTTTCCCCAGTATCGTTTCCCGGTTTAACTTGGTAATCGTTTCAAAGAAGGGATTTACATCGCGAAATATCATGTCAATTGCCTTGTTTTGATCATCGAACACCAATTGATAATGAACGTAACCAAAGGGTGCCAACCTGAGAAGCTCGACAGCAGAAGCCGACGTCATAAACAACCCCCCTCCCGAATTATCAACTTGCCAGACAACCAAAAAAAGGCCAGGTTTGACATGATTTTATTAAATGCGATGATAAATGGCAATAATGGCTTTGATGTTCTGTTATCTCGATCTGCACCCTGTATCCAAGTCCTCTGCCCCATATTTTGAAGATGCTCACTGTTATCCTATCCCGGAGGGCTTTTTCACTAGATTCTAGCAACCGGTTTGGCCTTTCTGATATAATACTGTGCATGAAGATTCGGGAAAGGGAGGAAAGGCCGTTGGCTTTAACCGAAAAAGATGTTGAACGCCTGGCCGTTTTGGCTCGGATAAACCTAACTGCAGAAGAGAAGGAAACATTCGCCCGGCAGATGAATTCGATCCTGGATTCCGCTGCCGTGCTTGATGAACTGTCAACCGACCGGATAGAGCCGCTCATTTATGTCCTTTCTCGGCATAACGTGATGCGGGATGATAAGGTGCGTCCCTCCCTGACCAATAATGAAGCTCTGGCCAATGCCCCCCTTAAAGAGGATGCTATGTTCAAGGTGCCGAGATTAATATAAGGAGGAACCCCTGGTGAATCTCTACCAGTTAACCGTTCATAAAGCAGCAGAAATGTTGGCCCGACGGGAGATTAACGCCCAGGATATTTTGGAATCCGTCTCCCGGCGGATTGACCTGGTTGAAGACAAGATCAAAGCCTTCATTACTCTTACCCTGACCCGGGCGGAAAAGGATGCAAAGGACCTTGACAGCCGTAGTGAAATCACGGGTCTTGCAGGAATCCCCTGTGGTGTGCAGGACAACCTCTGTACCAGGGGAGTAGCAACCACCTGTGCTTCGAAGATGCTGGAAGGCTTTGTTCCCCCATACGACGCCACGGCAGTTGGCAGGCTGAAGGCGGCGGGTGCCGTAATGGTGGGCAAGCTGAACATGGATGAGTTCGGTATGGGGTGCTGTACCCAAAAGTCGGGCTTCCATCCCACGAGCAACCCCTGGGATCCAACCCGGGTTTCCGGCGGTTCCTCCGGGGGAGCAGCGGCTGCGGTAGCGGCCGGAGAGGTGTATTACGCCCTGGCTTCGGATACCGGCGGCAGTCTGAGACAGTCGGCCGCCTACTGTGGAGTGGTGGGGATGAGACCCACCTACGGCCGGGTTTCCCGTTACGGCCTGGTAGCCGTAGCTTCATCGATGGATCAGGTGGGCCCGGTGACCAGAAACGTAACCGACTGTGCTCTGGTGCTGAACGTCATCTGTGGTTACGATGCTCTTGATTCCAACTGCCTGCAGGCGGAGGTGCCGGATTACCGGAATTACCTGGGAAGCAGCCTGAAAGGTATGAGGATTGGGTTCCCCCGCGAGTATTTTCAGGAGAACGTAGACGGACCCGTTAGAGATGCGGTAAAGAAAGCCCTTTTAAAATTTGAAGATCTGGGAGCCGTGGTGGAAGAGACCAGCCTTCCCCACAGCAGGTATGCCCTCCCCGTTTTCCGGTTGCTGGCATCGGCCGAAGCGAGCTCCAACATGTCCCGCTATGATGGCGTGAGGTACGGTTACCGAGACGAAGAGGCTGAGGACATCGCAGAGATGATGAGCAGTTCTCGCGGTCGGGGCTTCGGACCTGAAGTGAAGCGCAACATACTGCTGGGAACTTATGTCCTGAGCAAGGAACAGTTTGATGATTACTATATGCGGGCTATGAAAGTACGGCGCCTGATCAAGGAAGACTTTGACCGGGCTTTTAAAAAATATGATCTTCTGGTTTCGCCGGCTACGGTTGGGGTTGCTTTTCCCCGCGGTGAAAGGGATGAAGACCTGTCAGACATGCTCACCATACCGGCCAGCCTGGCCGGCATCCCGGCCATGTGCATCCCCGGGGGGATGGTAGACGGTCTGCCGGTGGGATTGCAGCTGATGGGTCCGGCGCTGGCGGAAGGAACGCTGCTTAAGGCCGCCTATGCCTTTGAGCAGGCTACAGATTACCATTTGCGCACACCCGTACTGGAGGTATAGATCATGACTGATAAATATGAAGCGGTAATAGGCCTGGAAGTGCACGTGGAACTGAAAACCAACACCAAGGCCTTCTGCGGCTGTGGACTTTCCTTTGGAGCTTTGCCCAACAGCCATGTATGTCCCGGCTGCCTGGGGATGCCCGGTGCCATACCGGTTCTTAACCGGGGACTGGTGGAGTACGCGATAAAAACGGGCCTGGCCTTGAACTGCAAAATCGCCGAGTACTGCCGGTTTGACCGTAAAAACTATTTTTACCCGGATCTGCCGGCGAACTACCAGATATCTCAACTCGATCTTCCCATTGCCAGTGCGGGGTACCTGGAGATTGAAGTCGAAGGGGAAAAGAAAAAGATCGGCATCAACCGGGTGCACATGGAAGAGGATGCAGGAAAGCTGGTGCATCAAGGCAGTATAATGACAACCCCCTATTCCCTGGTAGATTTGAACCGGGCGGGAACGCCGCTGCTGGAAATTGTCTCCGAGCCCGATATCAGGTCTCCTCGGGAAGCCTATCTGTATATGCAAAAACTGCGCTCGATCCTTTTGTTCCTTGGAGTTTCGGACTGCAAAATGGAAGAGGGGTCCCTGCGCTGTGACGCCAACGTATCGGTCAGACCTCGAGGCCAGGAAAAATTGGGAACCAGGACCGAGATAAAGAATCTAAACTCCTTCCGTTCACTGGAACGGGCTGTGGATTACGAAATCAAGCGGCATATCGAGGTCCTGGAGGACGGTGGGGAACTGGTTCAGGAAACCCGCACCTGGGATGAGGACCGGCAGATCACCCTAAGCATGCGCTCCAAGGAAGAGGCTCAGGATTACAGGTACTTCCCGGATCCCGACCTGCCCCCCGTTATAATTGACCGGGAATGGATAGAAAATGTCCGCAAGACCCTGCCGGAACTTCCGGATCAGGCCCGCGAGCGCTTGATGACCCGGCATAACCTGTCGTCGTATGATGCCAACATCCTTACTATGTCCAAGGATGTCCTGGACTTCTTCGATGCCTGTGTTGCCGAGTACAACGAACCCAAGTTGATTGCCAACTGGATTATGGGAGAACTGACCAGACTGCTAAACCAGAACAACATGGAGATCAAGGAGTGCAAGATTACTCCTTCATCCCTGGTGGAAATGCTGAGGCTTTTGGAACAGGGGACCATAAGCGGCAAGATTGCCAAAGTAGTCTTTGAAGAGATGTTCAACACCGGGGATGCGCCGGAGAAGATCGTGAAAGACCGGGGGCTGGTACAGATCTCGGATGAATCGGCCATAAAAGCGATAGTGGATGAAGTTATTGCCGGCAATCCAAAGGTAGTGGAGGATTATAAGAACGGCAAAGGCAAGGCCCTCGGGTTCCTGGTGGGTCAGGTTATGAAAGCCAGCAAGGGCAAAGCCAACCCGGAAGTGGTCAACCGGCTCCTGATGGAGGAGCTGTCTCGCCCCTAAACCTTTTCCCCTTGCATCTGGATATCCCGGCTTTACTTTGCGTGCCGAACCCTTCAAACCCCGGCGGTTTCCGGAAGTAGGATAAATCATATCCTTTATACCGGGGCGGTACTTGCCGTGGCTGTGCGAAGCTGTTATTTAGTGATATAATTCAAAAATCAGTAAGGGTATGGTTTAATGTATTATTATGGAATTATTAACCACTACCATTGGGTTTATCATAATACAACTCAAATGTCAGGTTATCTCAGTGAGGGAAAGGAGTGGAATTGATTGCCGATCACTTCTACTGGAAAAGAATGGTTTTTGGAGGAGGGGGCCAAAGTCTATATTGTTGACACCACCTTGCGTGACGGGGAGCAGACCGCCGGAGTGGTTTTTTCCAATGAGGAAAAGATTCGGATCGCCAGGTATCTCGATGAGCTGGGGGTTGATCAGATCGAGGCCGGTATCCCGGTGATGGGCGGCGATGAAAAGAAGTGCATCCGCGAAATTGTTGACATGGGCCTGAAAGCCAGCATTATGGCTTGGAATCGCGCGGTAATCAACGATATTAAAGAATCAATTGATTGCGGTGTTGATGCGGTTGCCATATCCATCTCGGCTTCGGATCTTCATATAGAGTATAAGCTGCAGACCACCCGGGAGGATGTCCTCAGGCGCATGGCGGACGCGGTCAAGTTTGCCAAGGACAAGGGGCTTTATGTATCAGTTAATGCCGAGGATGCTTCCCGTGCTCATATGGATTTTCTGGTCGAGTTTGCTCTCACTGCCAAACACTGCGGAGCCGATCGTCTCCGCTTCTGCGATACGGTGGGCATTCTTGATCCCCTGACCACTTACCGCAAGATCACCACGCTGGTCAACTCCGTGGGATTGGACATAGAGATGCACACCCACAACGATTTCGGGCTGGCAACAGCCAATTCCCTGGCCGGGGTCTATGCCGGTGCCAGATATGTGGGGGTAACCATAAACGGTCTGGGAGAAAGAGCCGGAAACGCTTCCCTGCAGGAAGTGGTTATGGGATTAAAGCACCTTATGAAACTGGACTTAAGATTTAAGACCGAAATGTTCCGTGAAGTGGCGGAGTACGTGGCCAAGGCTTCAGGAAGAACCCTGTCTCCGGCTCATCCCATCGTGGGTACCAACATTTTTGCCCATGAATCCGGAATCCACGGTGACGGGGTGCTGAAGAACCCCATGAACTATGAAGCCTTTTCGCCCCAGGAGGTGGGGCTGGAACGCCAAATCGTTATCGGCAAGCATTCGGGAACTAACGCGTTAAAAGCCAAGTTTATCGAGTATGAGATAGAACTCACCGACGAGCAGGCCAAGGATCTGCTGGCGTTGGTCAGAGCCAAGGCGATTGAACTGAAAAGGCCGCTGTTTGATAAAGAACTGGCAGCATTATATGAAACTTACATGAAGGGGAGAGAAAAGTAATTGGGCAAGACAATCGCGGAAAAAATCCTGTCTATGAAGTCGGGTGTTGATGCCCGTGCCAACGACATTGTTATCGCCGATCTTGATTTTGTGATGGGGCAGGACGGGACCTCCCCCCTGGCCATACAGGCTTTTACCGAGATGGGAGGTCTTCGGGTTTTCGACCCCCGACGGGTGGCCATGGTCATTGATCACAGTGCTCCCAGCCCCCTGGAAGGGGTTTCTGCTCTCCATAAGAAGATGCGCGATTTTGCGGATCGTTATGGAGTTATGCTTTACGATATCGGGGACGGGGTCTGTCACCAACTGGTTCCGGAGAAGGGGCATGTAGCCCCTGGAACCCTGGTTATCGGGGCCGACAGCCATACCTGTACCTACGGGGCCCTGAATGCTTTTGCTACCGGGGTCGGTTCCACCGACCTGGCGGCAGGGATGATTTCCGGGAAGCTGTGGTTCAAGGTTCCCGAAACCTTTAAGTTTGTGCTCCATGGGGAACTGCCTCCGGGAGTGTTCTCCAAGGACCTCATCCTCTATCTTATCGGGGATGTTACCGCCGATGGAGCGACTTACATGGCGGCGGAATACGTGGGAGAGGCCATCAGGGCTCTGTCAATGGAGGCTCGGTTTACCATCAGCAATATGGCCATCGAGATGGGGGCCAAGGTGGGACTGATGGAGGCCGACGAGAAGACGGAAGCCTGGGTAAGAGAACACTCTTCCCTCCCCTATAATCCCGTATTTGCCGATCCTGATGCGGTTTATGCTCAGGTAAGGGAGTATGACGTCAGCAAACTGGAACCTCAGGTGGCCAAGCCTCATACCGTTGACAATGTCTCCCCCATCGGAGAAGTGGCCGGCATTGAGGTTCAGCAGTGTGTAATCGGTACCTGCACCAACGGCAGGTTGGAAGACCTTCGTATTGCTGCCAAAATCCTGGAGGGGAAAAAGATTCATCCCCGCACCAGGTTGATTGTAGCCCCGGCTTCCCGTCAGGTTTTCCTGGATGCCATTCGGGAAGGGATTATCACCACCCTGGTGGAAGCGGGAGCAGCCATAGTCACCCCTGGCTGCGGTCCCTGTGTGGGAACTCACAACGGGGTGCCGTCGGACGGGGAAAATGTGATCGCCACCTCCAACCGGAACTTCAAGGGCCGCATGGGTAATAACAAGGCCTTCATATACCTGGGGTCACCGGCCACGGTGGCGGCCTCGGCGATTGCCGGGAAAATCAGCGACCCCAGAGAATACTGGAGGTAGGTGAATAACAATGAATTTCAGAGGCAAAGCTCACAAATTCGGCGATGATGTGAACACGGATTATATCATCTCAGGGCGCTATAAGTTTAAGACCCTGGATATGAAGGAACTGGCCAAACACGTAATGGAAGACCTGGACCCCGATTTTTACTCCAAGCTTAACAAGGGTGACTTCATTGTCGCCGGCAAGAATTTTGGCTGCGGTTCCTCCAGAGAGCAGGCACCCCTGGCGATAATCAATGCCGATATCAGTGCGGTTATTGCCAAGTCCTTTGCCAGGATTTTTTACCGCAATGCCATCAATACCGGTTTGCCGCTCCTGGAATGCGATACGGATCTGATAAACCCGGGAGATGAGCTGGAGGTCGATCTGGGCCGGGGAATAATACGAAACCTCACCCAGGATACGGAAATAAAAGTAACACCGCTGCCGCCCGTTATGCTGAAGATACTGTCCGAAGGCGGGCTGGTTGAGCACTTCAAAAAGCATGGAACCTTCAATTTGGAATAAACAGGTTGTGCAAACAGGGTGAAGCCGGGGGAATCTCCCCGGGCTTCAAACATAATAAGCTGGAGGGCTGAAACTTGGCATCGACAACGAATGGGCAGAGAATACAGATTGAAGACAATCAACTCAAGGTTCCCGACCACCCGGTAATTCCTTTCATTGAGGGCGATGGCACCGGGCCCGATATTTGGGCAGCGGCTTCCCGAGTTTTGGACGCGGCCGTTGCCAAGGCTTATGGGGGCAAGAGGTCAATCGTCTGGAAGGAGGTCTTGGCCGGGGAAAAGGCCTTCAAAGAGACCGGAAGCTGGTTGCCGGATGAGACCCTGGAAACGATCCGGCATTACCTGGTTGCCATTAAGGGTCCTCTTACCACCCCGGTGGGCGGCGGCATCCGTTCCCTCAATGTGGCCCTGCGGCAGGAGCTTGACCTGTATGCCTGCGTCCGCCCGGTTCGCTGGTTTAAAGGGGTTCCTTCCCCGGTGAAAAGGCCGTGGGACACGGATATGGTTATTTTCAGGGAGAATACCGAGGATATCTATGCCGGTATCGAATACCCCATGGGATCGGATGAGGTAAAAAAGCTCCTGAGATTCCTGCGCGAAGAAATGAAAGTCGACAAAATCAGATTTCCCAAAACTTCCGGCCTCGGCATCAAGCCGGTGTCCGAAGAAGGTTCCAAACGGCTGGTGCGGGCCGCCATACGGTATGCCATCAAGGAAGGTCGAAAGAGTGTAACCCTGGTTCACAAAGGCAACATCATGAAGTTTACCGAAGGAGCCTTCAAGCAGTGGGGTTACGAGGTGGCGGAGGAGGAATTCGGCGACATAGTTTTCACCTGGAACCAGTATGATCGCATCAAGGAAGAAAAGGGTGAGGATGCTGCCAACCAGGCCCAGAGGGAAGCCGAGGCCGAAGGCAGGATCATCGTCAAGGATGTTATTGCCGATATCTTCCTGCAGCAGATATTGACCCGGCCGCGGGAGTTCTCGGTGGTAGCGACCATGAATCTAAACGGCGACTATATCTCCGATGCCCTGGCCGCTCAGGTAGGGGGCATTGGCATAGCGCCGGGTGCCAACATCAATTACGAGACCGGTCACGCCATTTTTGAGGCCACTCACGGCACCGCTCCCAAATACGCCGGGCTCGACAAGGTAAATCCCTCCTCGGTGATACTGTCGGGAGAGATGATGCTCCGCTATCTGGGTTGGGACGAAGCCGCTGCGCTGATAATCACAGCCCTGGAACGGACTATCGACCAGAAGATTGTGACCTATGACTTTGCCCGCCTGATGGAAGGGGCCACCGAGGTCAAGTGCTCGCAGTTCGCAGATGAACTGATTAAGAATATGTAAAATTCAGACGGTCCGGCAGGAGCAACCATAATAGAACTTTAGGGGGAGACGGGGATGACGCCCGGCTCCCCTGAATTTTTTCCCCACGATCCCTCAAGTGACCGCAGGATGTTCTTTGGAGTAAGCGTAGAGGAATCGATAATTATTGACAAAACCTATTGTTTTACTTATATTTAATTTAAAAGTTAGTCTAACCTAACATTGAGGTGTATCAGATGCCGAAAAAGTTGTCTCCATCAATGCAGGACTACCTGGAAACGATTCTGGACCTTTCAGCAGAAGATGAAGAGGTCAGGATTACTGATATTGCCAACCGGCTGAACATATCCAAGGCCAGCACCAACCAGGCGATAGGGGGGTTGGTGAAACGGGGTATGGTAACGCACCGGCATTACGGACCGGTGGCCTTGACCGAAAAGGGAAGGTCGGAAGCGGAGAAGATCCGCTATCGCCATGATGTGCTCAAGAAGCTGTTGACTGACGTAATGAAAGTGGACCCTGAAGTGGCGGAGCGGGATGCCTGCTTAATGGAGCATACCATAAGCCAGGAGACTTTAACCAAAATGGTTAGTTTTATGGAGAGTTATACCGCCGGAAAGGAGGAGACCGAAATGCCGGAAAACACCTATACCAGATTGAGTGATCTCATGGTGGGAACCAAAGCGATAATCAAAAAAATTGTCTCCAGCGGCAGCCTTAAGAAGAGGATATTGGAAATGGGTCTTACCGTAGGGACCACGGTGGAGGTTAAGGGGGTAGCCCCCATGGGAGATCCGATTGATGTGCTGGTCAAAGGTTATCATTTGAGTCTCCGCAAAAAGGAAGCCTCGTTGGTTTTGGTCGAGGTGGTATGATTATTATTTTGCAATAAAGTTAGGCTAACCTAACATATCGGGAGGGTTGTGAATGAGCATTATGCTGGATAAGAAGCCGGAGCGCGAGAAAAGACCGGCCCCCATTACCGTAGCGGTAGCGGGGAATCCCAACAGCGGCAAAACCTCAATTTTTAATAATCTAACCGGGTCGAACCAGCAGGTGGGCAACTGGCCGGGGGTTACGGTGACCAAGAAGGAAGGCCGGTTACTGATGGGATCGACCAAGGCCCGTATCGTTGACCTGCCCGGCATCTACAGCCTTGGAGCCTACAGTGAAGATGAGATGGTAGCGCGCGATTACATCCTGAGCGGGGAGCCGGATGTAATCATTGATGTTGTAGATGCGGGAAACATAGAGCGCAACCTCTATCTTACCACGCAAATACTGGAGGCAGGCGGAAACATAGTCATTGCTCTCAACATGCTGGATGAGGCCAGGAAACAGAACATTCATATTGATATACCCGCTCTGGCCGAGCGGTTGGGAGTTCCGGTGGTTCCGACGGTCGCCCGTTTGCAGCAGGGTATGAAGGAACTGGTGGAGGCGGTGTGGGAAGCATCCCGAACCTCCAAACCCAAGCCGTTTCGCATCTACTATGGAGAATTGATTGAGTCCGAACTGGAGGTCCTGGAGGAACTGGTGAAAACGGTTCCTGAGTTAACGGCTCGCCTGCATCCCCGCTATGTTGCGGTCAAACTCCTGGAGGATGAGGATTGGCTGCACAAAAAGATTGAGACCCTGGATGCGGATACCCGGGAGCGCCTGATGACGGCAGCCCGCGACAGCATTAGTCGCCTCAAGATGCATTACGGGGACGACCTCGATTCCGCCCTGATTGAACAGCGATACCGTTTTATTGCCGATCTCCTAAAGGGAGTTGTAATCAGATCTGAGGACAAGAAGGAAAAAGATACCGTTTCCGAAGCTATTGACCGGGTGGTGCTCAATCGTTACCTGGGAATCCCGGTATTCCTCTTTGTGATGTTCGGAATGTTCCAGGCCACCTTTACTCTTGGCGCTCCCTTGAGCGATATTATCGAGACCTTCTTTGCCTGGCTGGGAGGTTGGGTGGCAGGAGGGATAAACAATCTGCTGGTGTCTTCGCTGGTCGTGGATGCAGTGATCGGCGGGGTGGGCTCGGTCCTGGTATTCGTCCCGCCCATATGCCTCTTGTTCCTAATCATATCGCTGCTCGAGGACAGCGGTTACATGGCGCGAGCCGCCTATATTATGGACCGGTTCATGCAGAACCTGGGATTGCACGGCCGCTCCTTTATCCCTCTGTTGATCGGTTTCGGGTGTAATGTGCCCGCGGTAATGGCGGCCCGTACCCTGGAAAACAAAGGGGATCGGCTGACCACGATCCTAATCGCGCCCTTGATGTCATGTGCGGCCCGGCTCCCGGTTTATGTCCTGTTTGTCGGGATCTTTTTCACCGCCTATCAGGGATTGGCGGTTTTATCACTGTATCTGCTGGGCATAGTGCTGGCGATTATTGCCGCCCATTTGTTCAAGAAGTTCCTTTTCAAGGGGGAAGAGGCTCCGTTTATATTGGAGATCCCGCCGTACCGCATTCCAACCCTGAAAACGGCTCTGCTGCATATGTGGCAGCGGGGGAGTCAATTCCTTAAAAAGGCGGGAACCATAATCTTTGCGGCGGTGGTTCTGGTGTGGGCTATGTCCAATCTGCCGTGGGGCGTGGAGTATGCCAGCAGGGACAGCCTCATGGGTATGATGGGCGGCTGGCTGGCCCCGGTTTTTGAACCGCTGGGCTTTGGTACCTGGCAGGCCGCTTCGGCTCTCATATTCGGTCTTCTGGCCAAAGAGATAGTGGTGGGAACCCTGGCGGTGGTCTACGGCGCCGGCGAAGCAGGTCTTGCAGCAGCCATCTCCAGCGTTTTCACCCCATTGAGCGCTTTCAGCTTCATGGTCATGGTCCTGGTATACAGCCCGTGTGTGGCCACCATTGCCGCAATCAGGCGGGAAACCGACTCCCGCGGGTGGACTGCATTCGCCATCGGTTACAGCCTGGTACTGGGATGGGTGCTGGCCTTTGTGATATACCAGGGCGGAAAACTGCTTGGTTTAGCGTAATTTGAAAGGAGGGATCCCGTGTGGAAACTGTAATAATCGTGATTATAGGGGCACTGGCTTTGTTTCTGCTTATAAAAAGAGTCTTTTCGCGCTCCGGCGGTCCCAGCGAGTGCGACAGGCCGTGCAATTGCGGCTGTTCAGATTACTCATGCACATACAACCCGAACCCGAATGCGGAGGTAACGGATTCGACCAAATAGAACCAAACGAGAGAGTTGAATTATCGAAGGAGGAGAACAGAGAACGGCTGATTCGACCAGGCAGAAACAGAAAGGGAACGGAAAGGGGGGCACTGTACGGTGCTCCCCCTGTTTTTCCCGGGAATCAGGAAAGCTTCGCTCAAGGTTTGACCGCCGGTCAAACCTTGATTTAACCGGGGTGCCATGTTTTGTTGTTCATGCCCGGTTTTCACAACCCCCGACCTTCCCTGTTTGCTTTTCCCTGGAATCCCATACATATCCTCACCTGTGACCGCGATTTTCCGAGTAAAGTTGAGGCATCCAGATAAGAATAATGAAGGAATACTATCTCTATACGAGGGGGTAGGCGTGGGTCATGGTTGAAATGGCCGGAGGTATCAAGGCCGAACCTTACCCGGCCGCGGTAGGAGATCAGGTTCGTATTATCTATTCCGGCCTTTTGGCACAGTCGGGAGCCGACAAGGTTTTTGTACACGTTGGTTACGGGGATAAGTGGGAAGACAGAAAAGACTATGAGATGAAGCACACCGATCAGGGTTGGGAGGCTACAATTAAGATCCATCGCGGCGGACAATTGAACTTCTGTTTTAAAGACCGGGCCGACAACTGGGACAACAATAATGGCTGCAACTGGAGCTATAGGATTGATCCCTACCGTTTCAAGCAATAGCGTGAAGGAGGTGTGAGTTTGGCCAGAGCGGAGATTGAAGGTGGTGTAATTGCCACCCCGGTTCCCATCACTGCCGGTGAATCGGTACACATCATTTACACCGGCCTCTTATCGGAAAAGGGGGCTGATCGTGTTTATCTGCATGCCGGGTACGGTCCCAACCACAATTGGACCAAGGTGCGTGACTATGAAATGACTCGCAGCAAATGGGGTTGGGAAGCGGTAATCGATATAGAGGATGAGGGCAGGTTTAATTTCTGCTTTCACGACAGCGCCGACAACTGGGACAATAACAACGGCCGTAACTGGAGCTATCAGGTCCACAACGGGCACCTCTCCTAGACCCGGCTAAAGGCCCCGTCTTTTAAAATCATAATTTGGCAGTAAAAAGCTCATTCTATGGAATGAGCTTTTTTGTTACAGGAGGAATGCTATGAGAGTAGCCATGCTTACCTGGGAATACCCTCCTCGAATCGTAGGGGGCCTGGCAATGCACGTTTACGACCTGTCAACCACTCTGGCCCGCAGCGGGATAGATGTAACAGTGATAACCGTAAATGATCAGGGATTGGCGGAACGGGAAGACATGAACGGAGTCAGGGTCATCCGGGTATACCCGTACGACCTGCCTTCCAGGGATATCGTCAACTGGGCAGTCCAGCTTAATGTGGCTATGCTGGAAAAGGCCGTTCAGGAAATCAGTCGGGAAGGACCGTTTCATATAGTTCATGCCCATGACTGGTTGGTCGCCTATGCCGCCAGGGTGCTGAAACACTCGCATCAGATACCCCTGATTGCCACTATTCACGCTACTGAGCACGGCCGCAACAACGGGCTTCATAATGATGTCCAGCGCGACATAAGCAACATCGAGTGGTGGTTAACCTATGAAGCCTGGAAGGTCATCTGCTGTTCCAGGTATATGGTGGATGAATTAAGCCGAGTCTTTAACCTGCCCCGGGACAAGACGGTACTCATTCCCAACGGTGTTCACGCGGAACGGTTCAGGGATCGCCAGGTTCCGGCCGATTTCAAAAACCGATTCGCTCTCCCCCACGAGAAGATCGTTTATTACATCGGTCGGCTGGTGCGGGAGAAGGGGGTTCAGGTGCTGATTGACGCGGCTTTTAAGGTGCTGGCTTATGAGCCTGATGCCAAGTTTGTAATAGCAGGCACCGGTCCTTATGAGAACTACCTCCGCAACAAAGCCCGTGATATGGGTTTGGGCGACAAGATGCTCTTTACCGGTTACCTCAGCAACGATGACCGGGATATGCTTTACCTGATTGCGAGCGTCGCCGTATTTCCAAGTCTCTACGAACCTTTTGGCATAGTAGCTTTGGAAGCCATGGCCGCCGGTACGCCGGTAGTGGTATCGGACAGCGGCGGTCTGGCGGAGATCGTGAAACACGAGGAGGATGGATTGCACGCCATTACCGGTTCGGCCAGTTCTCTGGCCGATCAGATATTGAGGGTGTTGAAGAACGATTTTCTGGCCAAAAAACTGCGGGACCAGGCCCTGCAGAAGATAAAAACCATGTATGACTGGCGGGTAATCGCCAGAAAAACCGTCGATGTATATGAAACCGTGCTTCGCGAAAACTGTGCCCAATTGCGGGACGCCGGCCGAATGTCCTGGATGCCGTCGCTTACCAAAAAGTACAACTACCGCAGCAAGGGGGTGATCAGTTGAAAGCGGTTGTAATGGCCGGCGGCGAAGGGACCCGCTTAAGACCTCTTACCTGCAACATACCCAAACCGATGATGCCGGTGTTCGACAAGCCGGTGATGGAGTACAGCCTCGAATTATTGAAAAAGTATGGTATTAAGGATATTGCGGTCACCCTGCAGTATCTCCCCGGCGCGGTTGAAGGGTATTTTCAGAACGGCCGGGATATGGGATTGAACATAAGATACTTTATTGAGGATACCCCGCTGGGAACCGCAGGCAGTGTCAAGAATGCCGAAGAGTTCCTGGATGAAACCTTTATTGTTATCAGCGGAGACGCCCTAACCGATTTTCCGCTCAATGAAGCCTTTGAATTCCACCGCTCCCGGGGTGCCCTGGCTACTCTGGTGCTGACCAGGGTGGAATCACCCCTGGAGTATGGTCTGGTGCTAACCGATCAGGACGGACGAATACGGCGCTTTCTGGAAAAACCCTCCTGGGGCGAGGTTTTCAGCGATACGGTTAATACCGGGATCTACATCCTGGAGCCGGAAGCCCTTCAGTATATAAAGCCGAAAACAGTATTCGACTTTTCCCGGGACCTGTTTCCTTATTTCCTGGCCCAGGGCAAAGCCCTGTACGGGTGTATCCTGCAGGGGTACTGGTGTGACATCGGGAACTGCCGGCAGTACCGTCAGGTCCATATTGATATTCTGGACGGCAAGGTAAAGGTGGATATCCCCGGGGAGCGCAACGGCGATATCATAATTGGGAAAGGCTGCCATATTGCCCCTCGGGTACACATGGAAGGCCCTCTTTACATTGGCGCCAACTCCTATATTGCCTCCGGAGCCCGCATCCTGTCTTATACAGTCCTGGGACAGGGGACTTTGGTGGAAGCAAACGCCTCGATAAAAAGGTCGGTGATCGGTCGGGATTCCCTGATCGGCCCCGGGGTTGAGATCAGAGGCGCCATCTTTGGGGAGGGAGTCAAGGCCAAGACCCGGAGTTCAATTTTTGAAGGTGCGGTCATAGGCGACAGGACCGTAATCGAGGAAGATGTGATAATCAAGCCTGATGTGAAGATATGGCCGCAGAAGGTGATTGAAACCGGTACAGTGGTCGGCGAGAGTGTGGTCTGGTCGGAAAAAGTACCCCGCAGCATATTCACTCGCTGGGGGATTGCCGGCGACATTAACGGAAGGCTCGCGCCGGAGCGGTTGGCACAGTTGGGAAGGGCCATTGGGACCCTCCTGCCCGTTGATTCAAGAGTGGTGGTGGGATACGACTGGTCGACCCCCGGTCGGATGGCCAAGCAGTCCCTGGAAGTTGGGCTCATGGCTTCCGGTTTGGAGATTCTCGACATCGGCAGGGCCCCCGTGACCGCTCTCCGCTATGCAACCAATCAGTTGAAAGGCCAGCAGGGGTTTCACCTTATGTCCAGGGGGGACCAGCTCCTGATCAAGATAGTGAACCGGCAGGGAATCGATCTTACTAAGTCTGAAGAACGCAAGATTGAAAACCTCCTTAACCGGGAGGAGTACCGCCCGGTGATGGCGGAACGGATTCGTGAACCCCAATATGTCCCGGATATGGTGGGAGCCTATCTCAAAAGTATTGTTCGGGAAATTGACCCCGGTCTGATAGCCCGTCAGCGGTTTCGAGTGGCGGTAGCTGCCGAGAGCATAAAGCTCACTGATCTGGCAGTAAAGCTCCTGGACCGGATAGACTGTGATGTGGTCCGGGTTGACGGGCCGCCGATTAACGGGGATGCAGAGGCGGCCCTGGACAGCCTGGTTTCCGAGAGCTCCCGATCCGGAGCCGATCTGGGCATCTATCTGAGCAACGGTGGACAGCAACTGTGTCTCATATCACCGAAAGGTCGGGTGATAAAGGATGAGTATCTGCTGGCGGTTACTTCTCTGCTTTTTGCCGAACGTTACGGTGCTGTTTACCTGCCATCCGATGCCCCCATGGTTATCGAACGCTTTGCCAGGCAGATGGGGAAAGAGGTAAGGAGAACCCGGGCGGCTGCCGGTGAATTCATGAGCAAGCTGGTTGAGGGGGGCGAGTGGGAACAGCTCCGATTCTACTGGGACGGTTTTTACCTCGCGGCCAAGCTGCTGGAACTGATGGCGCGTATGGATGCGGATCTGGATCAGCTGCTGGCGGGGCTGCCCCTGTTTTTCTATGACAAGAGAGAGCTTCCTGTTTCCTGGAGACAGAAGGGGAGGGTAATACGGCGCCTGGCGGAGACCTCCCCCGGAAGCGAGGCCCAGGATCTTGAAGGAATCCGGGTGTGGAGCGACGAGGGGAGCAGTCTCATTCTGCCGGACGAGGACCGTCCGATCTGCCGTATTTACTCCGAGGCTTTCTCTCAGGAAATAGCGCAATCCCTGACCGAGTTCTGCGTTGAGACCATTAAAAAGATATGTCAGGAGGAGGAATAATCTGTGGGGGATAGTTTTGGACGATCTACCCATGCTATAGAATGAGTACCCAGGATAGGAGGTAGAAATATGCCTGAGTTAAGGCAGGAACCGCTTACCAGGCGGTGGGTCATAATATCGACCGAGCGGGCCAAAAGACCTCAGGATTTTAAACCAAAACCCATTGAATCCCATACCGGTGACTGTGTGTTTTGTGCCGGCAATGAAGAAAAAACACCCCCTGAGATCTGGGCGTACCGTTCACCGGGAACCGGCAGGGACCAGCCGGGATGGTGGGTGCGGACCATTCCCAATAAATTCCCGGCTTTGGGTATTGAGGGAGAAATGAATGAAAGGGTGAATGGTCTGCACAAAACGATGAACGGCATCGGTGCCCATGAGGTCATTGTTGAAACCCCCAAACACCAGGTGGAGTTCTTTCATCATCCGGTCCAGCAGATAGAAGAGATCATAAGGATGTGGCGGGATCGATACCTCGATCTGCGTCAGGACAAGAGATTGAAATACATCATGGTATTTAAGAATGAAGGCCCGGAAGCCGGGGCTTCCCTGGAACATGCTCACAGTCAGCTGGTGGCTCTGCCTCTTTTGCCCAAAGCCATAGAGGAAGAAATAGAAGGCCTCAAAATGCATCTTAAGGCCACCAACCGTTGTCTGTTCTGTGATATGGTTTACCAGGAAGGAGAGGACGGAACAAGATTGGTGGCCGAATCCGACACCATGCTGGCCTTCTGTCCCTATGCTTCCCGTTTTCCTTTTGAGACCTGGATCGTACCCAAACGGCACGAACCTGATTTTGGTCTCATTTCCGAGAACGAGGTTCATGATCTGGGAACAACCTTAAGAGAAGTTTTGGTCAAGTTTTCAATGGTTCTGGGGAGTCCTCCCTACAACCTATTGCTCCACTCCACACCGGTTAATGTGCACATAGGGGTGTCCTACCACTGGCATATAGAAATCCTTCCGCGTTTGACCAAAACAGCGGGTCTTGAGTTCGGTACGGACATTTTTATCAATCCCACTCCTCCGGAGGTGGCAGCCGAGTCCCTGCGGCGTTATCACTAACCAGGACGCCGGGGCGTGAACCCTCGGCGCTTTGATTTTCGAGGCTTGGAAAGGAGCGATCTATGAGTAGATGAAGATACTGATAGCTGCATCAGAGATGACACCCTTCGCGAAGACAGGCGGTTTGGCGGATGTGGTGGGATCTCTGCCCAAAGAGTTGAAAATCCTCGGACACGATGTCCGGGTGGTCATCCCTTGCTACAAGCAGGTCATAGCAGGGGAATACCTGACGGACCTTCCGGTACCCATGGACGGTCATTTGGAAACTGCAATCATTCGTCATGCCGCCATAAAATCTGGTAACAGCGAAATCCCGGTTTACCTGGTGGACAACTACAGGTATTTCTACCGCGATAGGATGTACGGGTATAATGATGAGTTTGACCGCTTCAATTTCTTCACCAAGGCCAGCCTGGCGATGCTCCCTTATATTGCTTTTCAGCCGGATGTGATCCACTGTAATGACTGGCACACGGCTCTGATTCCCCTCTTCCTGAAAGTAAAATTCATGGAGGAACCGTTCTTCCAGAAGATGGCCACCATCTTCACCATACACAACCTGCAGTACCAGGGTAAGTTTCCCCGGGGAGTCCTGGGAGCCCTGGGTTTGGATGATTCTTACTTCACTCCCGAGGAACTCGAGTATTACGGGGAAGTAAACTTCATGAAGGCGGGGATCTTATACGGTGATGTCATCAACACCGTGAGCAAGAAATATGCGACCGAGATTCAAACCGCGGAACTGGGGGAGGGCCTGGACGGACTGCTCCGGAAACGGGCCCTGGACCTGTACGGCATTTTGAATGGTCTCGATTACGATGAGTTTAACCCCAGTAAGGATGAGAAGATTTATGTAAAATACGATGTTAATTCTCTGGACAAAAAGCGGGAAAACAAGTACCGCTTGCAGAAGGAACTGGGTCTCAGCATGGGTGATATACCTCTGGTTGGTATCATCACCCGCCTGGCATCTCAAAAGGGACTGGACCTGATTGCGGCGGTTATCGACCAGATAATTGGTATGGGCGTCCAGTTTGTATTGCTGGGAACCGGCGAGGATTACTATGAAAGGCTGTTTGCGGAAGTTAAAATGCGTTACCCCCAGCAAACCTCCATTAACCTGGGATTTGATGCGGTATTGGCACAAAAGATTTACGCCGGCTCCGACATCTTTTTGATGCCTTCACGATTTGAACCATGTGGACTGGGACAGCTGATTTCCCTGCGTTACGGAACTATCCCGGTTGTCAGGCGCACCGGCGGTCTGGAGGATACCATAAAGAACTACGATCCGGAAACCGGATACGGTAATGGATTTGATTTCGTGGAATATGCTCCGGATAAACTTCTTGATGCCTTGAACCGGGCGGTTACTCTTTACCGAACCAATCCCAAAGCATGGAACAAACTGGTTCGATCGGCTATGAATATGGATTTTTCTTGGAACCGTTCGGCGATTAAGTACCTGGAACTTTACGAGAAAGCCATAAACAAACACAAAATGCATATGAGAGCCGTTTAAGAACCGGCAGGCAAACCGGTTTTACCATGGGGTGCCGTTTGTTTGCCGGTCTCTGGATTTTTTGCCGTTAACAGCAATTACCTGATATTATAGAATTGATAACCGAAGTGGTTTGAGAGGAGGGAGGCGTTTGACCAGAATAAGAGAAATCATGTCCAGTCCGGTGATTACGGTCTCACCCCGCAATTCCATTCAAGAAGCTCTGGAGATAATGAGGGAAAATGATACCCGACGCCTGCCGGTGACTGATGGAGGAAAACTGGTGGGGATGTTGGTTCAGCACGATATTGAAAAGGCCTTACGCAGTCCGGGCAGGATACCGCATACCCCGGTGGAATGGGTAATGACCAAACAAGTCTATTATGTGTCCCCGGAGGACACGGTAACCGAAGCTGCCCGCCTGATGACGGATTACAAGATTAGTGCCCTGCCGGTTCTCGATTCCGGAGCTCTAGTAGGAATCGTAACTGACACAGACCTGCTGCACTTATTGATTAGATTGATTGAAGAGAAGGATTCCAATTGACCGATGGTTCTGTTGCCCGCCCGGGTTGCCCCGGTACCTGCAGACGTGACGCAGTCCGGTTAAAACCAGGTCTTATACAAAAAATTAGAAGGCCCACAGGCCATCTATATCAAAACCGGTAAGAACCGAATCTGAAGCTCACGAATGAGCAAGGAAGCCTGTGGGCCTAATGGAAGCCAGCGACGATTACTCCTTAAAAGGAGCGATCAGGATTTATTCCACCTAATGTGGAGACCTGATCTGATGTCCGAAGACTAGTCGCTGGCTTCTGGGTATATTATGACCGCCGCTCCCGGATTCTATGCAAAAAAAAATAACGGTTTGGCTGGAAATATTGAGGACCATGGACCGGGCGGCAGGTGCTGTCAAACGGCATTAGAAGACCCGCAGATTCCCAAATCAAATCGATATACTAAAATCGAAATTGAGGCTCTGGGAAGAGCTGGGATATCTGCGGGTCAGCTGGAGACCGGCGGCTTATACTCCGCATAGGAGTGTCCAGGAATTACTCCGCAAGGGGAAACCTGGGCTTAGGGTCCGTAGACCGAAGCCGCCGGTCTCTATCGCTATTATGACCAGGGGAATGCAAGTATATACGATACGAACTTGAAATTTTGTGGCGGGATAACAATTATTTGCAAAAAACAGGTTGTTACCGGCAAAAAGTTGCGGGACTAAATGGGAATCGGCCGCAGGTATGCAATTCCCGGGGCTGGAGATTGACGGCGGAAACCGCTTAGCCCGTGCAACTCCTGCGACAGTTTGCAATTCCCGGGGCTGGGAACGACGGGATCGTTTCCATGTTCCGGGAATCCTTCGTCTAAACCCCCGCAATCAAGACACCTGAAGCGGCTCTGAAGTGTAACTGCTACAACAAATTGGAACGAAGGCAAATAACTTAAATTAAGACGCCGGCAGCTGCTTCCGAAGCCGCGAAGAACAATGGCGTCAAACAGGATTAACAAGATGGTCTGCAGGCTCAGTTCTCAATTAATGCTGAGAATTGGGCCTTAAATTTTGCCCCTGTTTTATTGCCGGAAAGTTAAAGGAAACCTTATTTTTTTTTGTTAATCGCCAAATATTTATCGATAAACAATAAAAATTTATTGATTAATGAGTAATGACCGGCTACAATATTTTTAAGCATAACCGTTGGGAGGCTGTTGTATGTACAAACCCAGTTTTGTTCACTATCTCACCAAGCTGTTGGTAGACATAATGTTCTACGGTGGGATCGTCTGCTGTATACTGGTGCCGTTTTTGGTCAGATGGGGCAGCCAGTACTTTGGCTACAAAGAAAGCGTCATACTTCCATTCACCATTGTCCTGTTCTGTTCAGGCGTTACGGCGGTATACATCATGTACAATCTGAAGTCGATGTTCAAAACCCTGCTGGGGGGTAATCCGTTTGTTTGGGAGAATGTCCGCTGTTTTCGGAAACTTGCTGTAGCCAGCTTTGTGATAGCATTGCTTTTCATCATCAAGTGTTTCTTCTGGTTTACGATAGCCACGGTGTTAATCGTTCTGGTCTTCGTCATCGCCGGCCTCTTCTGCTTGACCCTGAAAGATGTGTTCAAACAGGCCGTTTACTACAAAGAAGAAAACGATTATACCGTGTGAGGAAGTGAAGTGGAATGCCGATAAAGGTAAATCTCGATGTGATGATGGCCAAACGAAAAATCGGCCTCATGGAACTGGCCGAGAAGATTAATATATCCCCTGCGAATCTCTCGATACTCAAAAACAACAAGGCCAAGGCCATTCGCTTCTCCACCCTGGAAGCCATATGCCGGGCTTTGGACTGTCAGCCGGCCGATATCCTGGAGTATGAGGAGGATCAAGATGGAAAAGACCGTACAGAATAGGCTGTTGTTGTACGCCCTGATCTCTGCCGTCAGTTTTATCTTTCTCATCATGCCCGACTACGCAGCGATCAGTGTGCCCCTGTTTTTCGTACTGCAGTTTGCCTGCTGGTACTATCTGGCCCCGGAGAAAAAGCCGTTATGGCTGTTCGTACCGATCTTCATCCTTTCCCTGAACCCATTTATCAGTGCCAATCCCATCTGGCATGCTTCCAATGTGTTCGTTATCATCGGTCTCTACAGCGTTATGGTCCTGGTGATGATTGATCAGTTCCCGATCAAGGAGGATTCGTTCAGGTTTGTTTTCAACGTAATCGAAAATGTTTTTCGACCGCTGAAACACGCACTGCTGCCCTTCAAGTGGTGGAGCAGGGATCAACAGAAAAAGACCGAGATCATTAAGAGGGTTGCAATAGGAATTGCTGTCATCGTGCCCTGCCTGTTTATTCTTATAGTCATGCTGGCGTCGGCAGACATGGTCTTCCTGAAAGGTACCAGCAGATTCTTTGACAGTCTATGGCATTTCTTGGATTCGGAAATGGTTTATAAGACAATCTGGGGGGCAGCCGTCGGGCTGTACCTGTTTGGCTTCATGTACATCGCCTGCAATCCCGGGGATGGGGCGCAGATACGTGAACCACAGGCCTCCAATAAGGACCTGGCCATTTTAAATGCCCTGCTAATTTCGGTTTTGACGGTTTACACCCTGTTTGTTTTCATACAGTTCCGCTACCTCTTTGCCGGGGCTGAGCTTCCATATGGATTGAGTTACTCCGAATACGCCCGGAGAGGGTTTTTCGAGCTCTTGTTCCTGAGCGGGTTTAACATCATGCTTATCCTGATATCCGTACGTTTGACCAGGTTAAGAGAAGGCTTGGGGGCGAAGATAGCCGGGTACCTGTGCCACTATCTCTGTGTGGTTACCATAATACTGCTGACCTCCTCCTTCTACCGGTTGTGGCTGTACAGCGCGGATTTCGGTTTGACCAGATTGCGGCTGCTCGTTTTTGGGTTTCTCATCTTTGAAGCCATAGGCTTGCTGATTACGTTCTTATATATCCAGAAACCGAAGTTTAACATCGTCGCGGTTTATCTTTCCATCGGACTGCTTTACTACCTCACACTGAACATTGTGCCCATTGACAACCTGATTGCGAAAAACCAGGTAGACAGGTATTTTGCTCTCCAGAGACAGGGCATTGAATACATTATGACCCTGTCGCCGGATGCGGCCCCGCAGATCGCCCGCCTGCTTGGCAGCGACGAGGTCGATGAGCATACACAACAACTGGCTCGCAAGTATTTTTCCGACCTCAATGCCAGGTACTCGGTTGAGGAACGGGGTTGGCAGGGATATAACCTGTCTATTGCACGGGGGGTTCGGATAGGGTATTAAGTGCTGGAACCGGTTTGTGTTTTCTGCCGCCAACACATTGATCGATCCATCAGCTAAATGTCCTATAATATTAAATATACTGAATATATTCCGTTCTACGGTACCGTGACGGGAAGGGCAGGTTTGAACGGGAACGACTGGTCGGGGAGTGAGCCGTAATTGCCCCATATTAACATACCGATTCTACCCAGGATTGTTCATCGCCATCGTCTGGAAAGGCTTTTGGAAGGAGCAGCCGACAAAAGGTTTACTCTGGTAACCGGTTCCCCCGGTCAGGGCAAGACTACTCTGGTGGCCAGCGTTCTCAAGCGGCTGCCGAACAATGTTTTCTGGTATTCGCTCGACCAGTTCAATGCCAACCTGTCCCAGTTTATTGCCGATCTGCTGGCCTTTTTGCAGAGTTTCGCCGTAACGCCCGGTATCGACGTTAACTCACTCTGTACCGGTTCGGTTGAAGAAACGTCCTTGACTCTGGCGGATATTCTTCAAAAAACTCAACTGGAAAACGGCCTTATTATTGTGATGGACGATTTTCATTACGCTGAAGAATCCGGTGATTTTGAGACATTTATTCAATTACTGATATCCCAGGCTCCCCCTGATTATCACTTCATAATAATCTCGCGCCATAAGCCCCGGTGGAAACTGGCAAAGAATACGATACAACGCAAGATGCTCAGCATTAATGATGCCCAGCTGGCATTTACGCTGGGAGAGTGTCACGAATTCTTCAGCGAGATTTACGAGATGAACCTGTCCCGGGAGCAGATGGAAAGCGTTATGGGGCTGGTTGAAGGCTGGACACCGATTATGGTTATGCTGGGGGAGATGCTTTCCAACGAACAATTCAGCCCGGACTTTTTGAATATAGAGTCGGCCTTCCTGCTAAAGAAGATCCCCGTTTTAAGTGCATATCTGGAACAAGAATGCTTTAATAATCTCTTGCCCGAGCAGCGGAACGTCTTGCTGGCAACATCGATTGTCGAAGAGGTATCTGCCGATTTGGCCGGTATCTTAGCGGGGGAAACAGCAGCGTCTGTTCTGAATGATCTCGCAGCCGGCAATATGCTGGTATTCGCGGTAGAAGGAGAGTTCGGCACCTTTAGGCTGCATTCGCTCTGGAAGTCGTTTCTTATGCGGAAGGCTACCGAGTTATGGGGCACGGATAAAGTCCATGATCTGCATAAGAAAGCCGGTGACTATTTCTTTTCCCAAAGTAATTGGAAGAAAGCAATCTATCATTATATTCAGGGCCAGGATGTAGAGAGTACAATAGAAGTGCTAAAGAGGTCGCGACCGGAAATTCTCGGCTACGAGTTGGCTGAACGCCTCCACTCGCTGATTATCAAGTCTCCGTCCGATAAAAAAGAATACGGCCCCTGGATGAATTTTGCCCTGGCCTGTTCAGTTAGACTTCGGGATCCCATCCTCTGGCGGCATTACTTGCAGCAAGCCCTGGAGGGGTTCCGTAAAAATAACGACATTATGGGAGAGTTGTATGCGCTGGGGCAGAGTATAACGGTATTGCTGTACCTGGGAGACTTTCAGCAGATGGAGACCCTGCTTTCCTTTCCGACAAATCGCGCGGATGCGACGGAGGGAACAGATTTAAGAATAACTGCTTTCGAGGAAATATATGCCGCCATGGGTCACTGTTATTTGACGGGGAATCTCAGAGAGGCGGCACGAGCAGGGGAAGAAGCCAGGAAAATCGGGTTCATATTAAGGGATGATTATACAAAAATATGGGCCGGTTGGGCATTGGCGATGGCGAACTGGTTTATCGGCAACTTTGATGCCGCGCACAAGAGGTTATCCGAGGCTTTTGAAATAATGGATTCGGGCGAAGCGGACGATCTGGCTTCAGTTCAGCTCCCATATATGGCAGGACTCATTGCCGATTTTACGGGTGAATTTGGGACTGCCCAGTCTTATCTGGAGCGTTCCCTGGAAAGGGCCCAAAAGCTCGGTATGGACGCCAATATATTCTATATTAAAAACTTTGCCTGCTACGCTGCGCTTTATCTCAATGATTTTGAATTGTGTGAAAAGCTTTTCAACGAGATGGGCGACATTATGGGGGTATTTGCGGACGGCGAAAATGACCATATCATGTCATACTATTGGACCTGGAGAGGTCACTACATGTATGTCAGAGGTCAATGCGATGAGGCGGCCGCCTTGGCGGGCCATGCCTTAAAACTCAGGAGAAAATCCGGAGGAGAGATGTACCTCATCAAATGCCTCCTGGTTCTGGGGGGAGCTTTAAGAGAAATCGGCAATTACCAGGCTTCCGAGCGTTATCTGCAGGAGGCTTTAAAGAGGAGCATCGCTGCCGGCAGCATATTCCTTCAGGCCTCATGTCATCTGCAGTTGGCGCTTCTGTATGACCTGTTGAACAGAAAAGAGTTGTTTGCGGAAAACCTTGAAGGTTTATTCAGAATTTCCATGGAGAAATCATATTATCATTGGTTTATGTGGAGAGACGACCACGTGAACCGGATAATCACTCAAGCAGAGGACCGAGACGAATATAAGGCTTATATCAAGGAATTACGCAGGCGCCGCTTAAGTTCGACCGACGTTAATATCAAAAAGGACGAAGGCCGTGCCAAACCGTTGAAACTGTCGATGTTGGGACCGTTGGTTGTGGATATTGATGGAAAGAAAATGGCTAACCTCCGCCTAAAAAAACCCTTGTACCTTTTGGCTCTGCTGGCCGCCAAATCGGTACCGGTCAGCATGGACACCGTAATAGAAGAGATGTGGCCTGATACGGATGTCAAGTCGGCCCGGAGCAACTTCCATTACACCTTGAACCGTCTGCGCAATTTCCTGGGCAAACACAATTTCATAATTCTAAAAGATGGGTTGTGCAGCCTTAATTGGGATGAGGTATGGACCGATATTCACCAATTCCGGGAATTGAATGAAAAAGCAGCCAAGCTTATTGATTCCAACCAGATATCTGAAGCCATTGAGCTGCTTAAGGAAGCAATTACGATTTATCGGGGAGATCTTCTGGAGGGGGAGAGCCTGGGTCCGTTGTTAACGGTTGAAAGCGAAGCCCTGGCAAAAAGGAATTACGATTGCCTGGTTACCCTGGGAAGACTTCTCCTGCAGACGGGTGAGTACGAAGAAGCCTTAAATATTCTGAACAGGGCATCATCCCAATCCTTTGCCGACGAGAATTCGTATCGCCTTCTGATGCTGGCTCATTATGCCTTATGCAACCCGGGGCAGGCCCTGCAGATCTACAACAAATTGGAGAGGACTTTGGCTTCAGAATTCCAAGCTAATCCCCATCGAAGGACCAAAGAATTGAGAGACCTTATTAGAAGTGGAACCGACCAGCCGGTATCAGAACTGGTCAAATTGCTTTCCCGTGAGGACGGCAATTAATGCTGTAAATATCTTATAACCGCACTCATCCCCTGAGTTAGGAATTACCTTCCTCATCACACTTCTGTTTACCTTTCTTCCAAATCTGCTTATAAGAACCTGCCAAATTTAATATTTCAAATTGATAGAAAGTTTATCTTTGTCCAAAAAATCTAATGACTTTCCAAGTGAAAACCAAGCGGCCAACAAAGTCCGCTGTTGTACGCTGGCGGTAGACTGGTCAGAGTTCATGACGGTCAATCTCATCAATAAGGAGGGAGAAATTAACGGGAAATCATTGAAATCCATCAGGGGAACCGGCTTTATGGAGCGCATCCCGGGTTCTCCGACTACCTGAAAAACGGCTGAAAAGCTACCGGAACCTTAGGCATTTATTTATCACGATGTCCCCATTAACTACCAGCGTCGGCAGGGGATCTTTGATTGGGCCCGATTGTGGAAAAGAATTCGGTTTGAATTCCATCCAACAATAACAAGCACAGTCGCACTGCAGATTCTCAGAAAGGGTTTGTGGGGAGAGCTCAGATTTCCTGGTCGGTACCACATTAAGATGAAAGGGTGGAGTTTAATGGAACAGAAGGGTAAGTTATTTTATGGCTGGTGGATTGTTCTGGCGAGTTTCTTCTTAATGTTTGCAGGGATAGGCATCCTCGTTAATTGTACCGGGGTATTCTTCAGTGCAGTTATCCAGGATCTGGGGTTCTCCAGGGCCGGCTTCGGACTTTGGTTTACCCTGGCTATGATTGGGGCTATGGTAGGATCGCCCATTTTGGGCAAGATGATTGTCAAGTACAACTCGCAGGTGGTCATAAGTGTCTGCCTGATCGTGGCGGGCCTAGCCTTTGCAGCCTATTCGCTGTGTACCCAGTTGTGGCAATTCTATATAGTCGCGATTATAGCCGGTGTATTCGGAGCGGGAACTTCGACTCTGCCGGCTTCTATTCTTTTGACCAACTGGTTTGTCGACAAACGCGGAACGGCCATGGGTATAGCTTTTACCGGCAGCGGTATTGGCGGTATGGTTATGAATCCTTTGGCTCAATGGATTATAACCAATTACAGCTGGCAAACGGCATATGTAGTTCTGGCCATCATTTTCCTCGCAGTTACGCTTCCTTTTGCACTCTTCGTCATCAAACTTCATCCGGCTCTCATGGGCATGAAACCGCTGGGTGATACCGGGGAGACTGTGCAAGCTCAGCCCTTGTTCGGCATGACGATGGGTGAGGGTATGAAAACCGCAGTTTTCTGGGTTTTGGGGATAAGCTTATTCCTGATCAGTCTTATCCAGGTAGGCTTGCAGAACAATATCCCCATATTCCTTCAGGACCTCGGCCATACCGCAACTTTTGCAGCTACCGTCATGTCGATCTATATGGGACTCCTGGTCCTTGGTAAGATGCTGCTGGGTTCTATCCTGGACAAGTTTGGACCCAGAGTCGGTATCACCTTCTGCGTAGTGCTGTTTATTGTCGCTTGTTTTGCGTTTATCGGAGCGAAACCTTTGGTAATAGTAGGTCTGTTTGCTTTGACTTTTGGTCTGGCTGCTCCGATTTCGACAGTAATGCCCTCTTATATGATAGGTTATATGTTCGGCAATCTTGACTATGGAACCATATACGGGATAATGAACATTTTCATTACCCTGGGTATGGCAGCCGCTATGCCGATTGCCGGTGCTGTATTTGACATGACCGGCAGCATGGTACCCACATGGTATATCTTCATGGGTATTGCGGTCGTAATTCTGCTTATGTTCTTCTACCTGATTGGTCGTCAGCCGAAGTTAAGAGAGCTCTGGCACAGCTAGAACAACCAATAATCATATACGGGTGGGCTTTAAATCTTCTCCCCTTCATAGGGTAAAGACCAGTTCTATATTTGACTGGTCTTTACCCTTTATGGGCAGCCTTTCCGACGGAGTATGAGGCTGTTGAGGGAACTCCCTTCGGTTTTGGGGCAGGGTTGTCGTTCAGGAGCTTCCGCGAGGGGCGTGGGCCATTATCAGCATGCTGGTACAAACCGGGTTTCGGGTTGTCTGCCGGGACCGGGAAGAATATACTCAGACCCTCCCGCCGGCTGAACGGCTCCTCTCAGATAAAGTGGAGCTACACAAAATCGTAGCTTTTACGAGACACCGAAGGGTGCCCGGGTCCTTTCAGACAAAGTGGAACAGCGCGGTAAAGGCCGGGGGAATAATTAGACTAGCGGTATTTGCTGATTTTCTCATCAATAGTTACCCCGTCTGCCTTGTAATCAATCTTGACCACTGATATAACCCGGGTCGCACCTTCTGCCAGGCAGATTTGCTGGGCTTTCTCCACTATTGCCAGAAGCTCTGACAGTTCGCCCTCCATGGTTGTTTCCATAGGGCCGACCACATATCTGACCCCCGAGTCGCGTATTAGCTCGATAACTTTGTCAACCACCGGATACAGTCGGTCTTCAGGTACATTGGGGATAACCTGGAGACTGAGATTACACTTCATTAACACATCGCTCCTTCTTAAAAATAAAAAACGTTACCCGAAAGATAACTGTTATATGCTATAATTCAAGATTGGTGTATGCCTTCTCCGGTTTATCCGCATCGGGTTGGCGGGTCGGGACCGGACGCTTTCGAAGCCGGATTTGCCGCATCCCGTGACCCGTGTCTCCCCAACCTGTCCAAAATATGTTCAATGTGCTAACTATCTTCTTAATATGTTACATTATACCATGTTCATTCCGGCAAGCATGACCCCAAAATCCCGGTTTTTCTATAAATTGGGTAAACACTTTACATATATTTAACACCGCTGATTGACATGATTAGTTATAATAAAGTAACAGTTGCTCGTAATTAGCAGGAAATGTTACTGGCAATTGTGACTAGTCTGATTAGTATGCTCAATTCAGGGATCCGTGGCCGGATTCTGATTGGTATATGTGTTCGGTATAAGATTTGACGAAAGGAGAGGAGTAAATGGGTAAAGTTGTCTTGTCCGCCCACCGAGAATCTCGGGAAATGGTTAGAGCAATTGAATCGGCCAGCGGGACCAAGACCAGCCTCTGTTACCAGTGCGGAAAGTGCTCGGCAGGCTGTCCAGTCGGCTTTGCCATGGATTACACACCGCGCCAGATAGTCCGCCTATTGCAGTTGGGCTTGATTGAACAGGCCTTACAGGCGAAAAGCATATGGATCTGTGCAACGTGTGATACCTGCAGTACCCGGTGTCCGCGCGGGGTGGATATCGCCTCCATCATGGATGCTTTGCGCCGGGAAGCCTTAAAGCAAGGTAAAGTGCTGAAGGAAGTATCAGCTTTTAACCAAGCTTTTCTTAACTCGGTGAAGCGTTATGGTCGGAATCATGAAGTCTCATTGGTTCTTGAGTACAACACCCGCATCATGAAGCCCTTCAAGAATGCGGAACAGGGACCGATGATGATGTCCAAAGGCAAGCTCAAGATCTTCCCCGAATTCATCAAGGGCAGGGACGAAGTAAACCGCATCTTCGAAAAAGTCAAAGCAACGGGAGGTGATCACGAGTGAGATTGGCATATTACCCCGGATGCTCCCTGGACGCCACCTCCATTGAGTATGGGATGTCTACGGAGAAGATGGCCAAGCTTCTGGACATTGATCTCTGGGAAATCCCCGATTGGAACTGCTGCGGGGCCAGCTCTGCTCACCAGACTGACCACTTCCTGGCCATATCCCTGCCGGCGAGGAACCTGGCAATAGCTGAAAAAGAGGGTCTTGATGTTCTGGCTCCTTGCGCCGCCTGCTACAACCGTTTTCGGGCTACGGAATATGAGGTAAGGAACAATGCGAAGACCCGCAGTCGGGTTCAGGAAGTTTTGGGTATGCCCTATGAGGCCTCCCGGAGCACCTTATCCGTCCTGGAGCTCCTGACGGAACGCTATGGACTTGACAACCTCGCGGCCAAAGTCACCAACCCGTTGAAGGGTATGACACCGGCCTGCTACTATGGGTGTCTTTTAGTTCGGCCGGTTGCGATAACGGGATTTGATGATCCTGAGGACCCTCAGAGTATGGACCGTATTATGAAGGCACTGGGTGCTTCTCCGGTGGATTGGGCTTTTAAGACCGAGTGCTGCGGAGCGGGCTTGGGAGTAACCCAGACCGACATCTGTTTGGAAACAACTTATCGGATATTGAGGAACGCCAAGGAGATGGGAGCGGACAGCATTGTTACCGCCTGCCCGGTTTGTCACCTTAACCTGGACATGCGGCAGAAAGCGATCGAGAAGAAGTACCAGACGGAATTCAACCTGCCGGTATTTTACGTGACAGAACTGGTGGCCATAGCCTGTGGTGCCGAACCGGCCACGGTGGGTACCAACCGCCACTTTGTTGAGGCCAACTCCATCTTCCGTGAGCTTCCGGCCAAGGCCAAGGCCATGGAGGAAGCAGCTCAGGCCGCCAAGGCCGGCAAGGCTGCCAAGGGTGCGGCGAAAGCCAAAGCGGAGAAAACACCGGCCAAGAGTGAAGAGCCTGAAGTGGCCGAGGATGCCGGCTTGACCCTGGCCAAGAAGGTTTATGATGATGAGGACAAGGCTGCCCAACTGGCGGAAATCCTCAAGCAGGAACCGGCCCGGGCTGACAAGCTAGCGGAGATACTGGAACAGGACAAAGGCAAGGCCCTTAAGGTGGCCGATGCCTTGCTGGCCAAAAAGGCCAAAGAGAAATCTGCTGGAGAGGAGGGGAATAAGGCGTGAAACGAGTAGGAGTATTTGTCTGTGAATGCGGTACCAACATCGGGGCAGTAGTCGACGCCGCCAAAGTGGCCGAAACAGCTTTGACCATGCCCGGGGTAGCATATGCTACCAGCTATAAATATATGTGTTCCGATCCGGGGCAGGACCTGATCAAAAAGGCTGCCGAGGAGCATGGCTTGGAACAGGTCGTTGTCGCTTCCTGTTCGCCGCGTATGCATGAGAACACTTTCCGCAAGGCCATGTCCGGAGCTGGGCTGAACCCGTATATGTTTGAGATGGTCAATATCCGCGAACATGTTTCCTGGGTTCACAGCGACAAGGATGAGGCAACGCAAAAGGCTATTGACCTGGTGCGGATGGCGGTCGCCAAGGTTGTGCGCAACAAGCCGCTGCAGGTCTCTTATATACCGATAACCAAGAAGGCCCTGGTGATCGGAGGCGGTATTGCCGGTATGCAGGCAGCGCTTGACATAGCGGAGACCGGACACCAGGTAATTCTGGTGGAGAGGGAGCCGACCATTGGGGGGAAAATGGCCCAACTGGACAAAACCTTCCCCACGATGGACTGCTCGGCCTGAATTAGCACCCCCAAGATGGTTGCTGTGGCACAGCATCCTAATATAAAACTGTATAGCTACTCGGAAGTAGTCGGAATCACCGGATACATCGGTAACTTTACCGTAACTATCAAGGAAAAAGCCAAATATGTTGATTACGACAAGTGTACCGGTTGCGGACTCTGTGAAACCAAGTGTCCCAGCAGGGTCAAGAGCGAGTTTGACCTGGGATTGGGAGAGCGTCACGCGATTTATAAGGCCTTCCCCCAGGCGGTACCCAATAAACCGGTAATCGATGCCAAGAACTGCCGCAAATTAACGACCGGAAAGTGCGGAATCTGTGAAAAGCTCTGTCCCACACAAGCCATCAACTTCGACGATGAGGACAGGTTGGTCACCGAAGACGTTGGGGCCATTGTAATGGCCACCGGCTATGACCTCTTTGAGTGGGAAAAGGCTTACGGAGAATACGGATATGGGAAGTATCCCGATGTCATCAGCGGGCTTCATTTTGAGCGACTGGTCAACGCCTCCGGACCTACCGGCGGCAAGATTAAACGTCCTTCTGACGGAAAGATACCGCAGGCAGTGGCGTTTATCAAATGTGTCGGTTCCCGTGATGATACCAAGGGCAAGAGCTACTGTTCACGGGCCTGCTGCATGTATACAGCCAAGCATGCCATGCAGGTGGTGGAGAAGATCCCCGGCGGCGATGCTTATGTGTTCTACATGGATGTGCGTACGGCGGGGAAAGGATACGAGGAATTCTATCAGCGTTCGGTCGAACAGGGCGCCCAGTACATCAGGGGCCGGGTCAGCAAGATTTACCCGCGCGGCGACCGGTTGGTGGTCGTGAGCGAGGACACCCTCCTGGGCAAGCCGCTTGAGGTGGAAGTGGATATGGTGGTCCTGGCTACCGCAATGGTTCCGGCAGTCGGTTCGGCTGAAGTAGCTAAACTGATAGGTTTTTCCACTGACAAGGATGGGTTCTTCCAGGAGGCTCACCCCAAACTGCAGCCGGTTGAGACCTTTACCGGTGGGGTCTACCTGGCGGGCGCATGCCAGGGACCCAAGGATATCCCGGATACCGTGGCTCAAGCCAGTGCCGCGGCGGTCAAGGTAGCGGCTTTGTTCTCCAAGGACCAACTGGCAACCGAGCCCATGATAGCTTATGTAGATGAAACCAAGTGCACCGGATGCGAATTCTGTGTACCGATTTGTCCTTATCAAGCCATAAGCATGAAACCTGTCAAGGCAAGAGTTCACGGCGAGACGGTGGAACGCCAGGTAGCAACGGTTAACAAGGGCTTATGTCAGGGATGCGGCGCCTGTGTAGCCGCCTGTCGCCCCTGTGCTCTTAACCTGAACGGTTTCACCAATGATCAAATAGTATCGGAGGTGGATGCACTGTGTCTGTAGAGACAAGTAAAGGCTGGGAGCCCAAGATAGTGGCCTTTGCCTGCAACTGGTGTTCCTACGCCGGGGGCGATCTGGCTGGGCTTAACCGGCTGCAATATCCCTCCAATGTAAGGATTATCAGAGTGCCCTGTTCGGGGAGGATAGACCCCCAGTTTGTCCTGCGGGCCTTTATGATGGGAGCCGACGGCGTTCTGGTTTCGGGGTGACACCCCGGTGACTGCCACTATGGTAGTGGCAATTATTTCGCCCGCCGGCGGCACACATTGATGAAGAGTTTCCTGCAGTACCTGGGGATTGAACCCGAGCGCTACCAGTTGGCCTGGATTTCAGGATCCGAGGGTCAGAAGTTCGCTGACATCATGACCCATGTGGTAGCCGAGGTAAAAAAAGTTGGTCCCAACAGAAAGCTGAGGGAAGAGCATGAGTGACAATACAGCAAAAGCCAGAGAAATAGCGAAAAGGCTCTTACAGGAAGGGACCGTGGCTATGGTCCTGGGGTGGGAGAAAGGCGATGAGCCTTATGTCAGCGCTCCTACCGTGATAAGAGACGCCGCCGATGCCGAACGGCTGGTGGTTGATGAGTACTGTATTCATGACCTGGCAGCACTGCTGCCGGATTACCGCGACCGCAGCGAGAAGATCGCGATCTTTGCCAAGGGCTGCGATTCTCGCGGTATTGTTCGGCTGATTCAAGACCGGGTGATGCCCAGGGAACGTCTTTATATCATCGGGATTAACTGCCCCGGGATGAAGGATCCCAATGAATTCTTCCGGGCGGCTTCGGGGCTGAGCAAGGCCAAGCCGGCTGAAAAAGCGGCCAAGTGCCTGAGCTGTCAGTACCCGAATCCGGTAGTCTACGATGAGATAATCGGGGAACCCCAGCAGCCTCAGGAAGATAAGCGTTTTGCAGAAGTGGATAAGATCGAAAGCATGTCGGCTGATGAGCGTTATGATTTCTTCATCAAGGAGTTCAGCAGGTGCATCAGGTGCTATGCCTGCCGTAATGCCTGCGTGGCCTGCAACTGCCGGACCTGCATTTTCGACGAGACCAAACCCCAGTGGGTGAGAAGGTCCACGGATCCGGTCAATAACATGCTCTATCAAATCGTGCGGTCCATGCATGTGGCCGGACGGTGTGTTGAATGTGGCGAATGTGAAAGAGCATGCCCGGTGGGCATACCGCTGATGCTCTTTAACCGCAAACTGATAAAAGACGTGGATCAGCTCTTCGGGCCCTATCAAGCCGGGTTGAGCCTGGAAGACGATGCGATTCCTCCGCTCAGCCGCTACCGGGTTGATGATCCCGACGAGTTTATGTAGGGGGTGAGGCTGTGAAAGTACTACCATCCGATAAGATTAAAGAAGCCTTGAATATCCTGGCTGGGGAGGCCAAGGTTTACGCCCCCATGGTGCAAGGGGATGCCAGCGGTTATTTCAGATGGAGCGATAACTCTATTGGCGAATTGGCCCTGGACATCCTGAACACCTATATGTCTCCCAAGAATATCGTAATGCCGCAGACCGAGGATATGTACAAATTCGTCGCCCCGGGCAAAGATGCCCAGGTAACTGAAATCGTCTATGCGGAAGGACCCAGGATCATCTTTGGGATCAGGAGCTGTGACCTGCAGGCCCTGCATGACCTGGACCTGGTGTTTCTGACCAAAGGATATGAGGATGAGTTCTACAAGGCCCGCCGCAAAGACCTGGCAGTTATTGCCCGGGCCTGTTATCAACCGGGCCCGGCCTGTTTCTGCGAATCCATGGGTGTGGATCGCCTCAATCCCCAGGCCGATGTGGTTATGCACGACCTGGGTCAGCAGGATTTTGCCTGGGAGCCCAAGACTCCCAAGGGTGAGGAAATCACCGCCAAACTGCAGGGAATCCTCGTGGAGAAGGATGTAACGCTGCCCCAGGCGGCTGAGATGCGGACCAAGGTTGATATAACCGGACTGAGCGAAAAGCTGGCCGGGATGTTCGAAAACCCGGTTTGGGATGAACTCTCTTCCCGTTGTATGAACTGTGGGGTTTGTACCTATGTGTGCCCCACCTGCTATTGTTTCGACATCCAGGTGACTACCCGCGGAGATGCCGGCAGCCGTTTCCGCTGCTGGGACTCCTGCATGTACAAAGAGTACACGCAGATGGCCGGCGGTCATAACCCGAGAGAATACAAGAAGGAGAGATTCCGCCAGCGCTTCCTGCATAAATTGCAGTACTTCAATGAGCGTTATAACGCCAACCTGTGTATCGGGTGCGGTCGCTGCGTAATCATGTGTCCTAACGCGGTAAATATCCTGGAGGTAATCACTAAGCTAAAGGAGGTGCGCCTTGATGCATGATCACAACCACGAATGCACTTGTGAGGATCATGGCCATAGCAACCCCCTGGTTCCAACTATGGTAAAGGTGGTAAAAATCACCGAGGAAACCCCTGATGTCAAGACTTTTTATGTAACCACGGAAGACGGGATTCCTTTCAAGGTTATGCCGGGGCAACTGGCTATGGTATCACAGCTGCCGGTGGGTGAGGGGATGTTCTCCGTCTCCTGGCAGGCAGAGGACCACCTCCAGTTTGCCATCAAAAGGGTGGGACTGTTGACCGAAGCCCTGCACGAAATTGAAGTAGGCCAGACCCTGGGGATCAGAGGCCCTTATGGCAACGGCTTCCCGGTTGATGAGTGCAAGGGCAAGGATATGCTGTTTATCGGCGGCGGTATCGGCCTGGCGCCTTTGCGTTCCTTTATCAAGTACTGCTTTGCCCATCGCGAGGATTACGGCAAGATCACGATCCTGTACGGCGCCCGCAGCTATGATGACCTGTGCTTCAAAAAGGAACTCTTTGAGGAGTGGCCGCAGGTTCCGAACTGCGAGGTTTTTGTAACCATTGACAATCCGGAAGAAAAGTGGGACGGCCATGTTGGTTTTGTCCCGGCTTACCTGGAAGAGATCAACCCTTCACCCCAGGGGACCATTGCCGTTACCTGCGGGCCGCCCATCATGATCAAGTTTGTCCTGCAGGCTTTGGAGAAGATGGGCTTTACCGATGACCAGGTAATAACCACCCTGGAGATGAGAATGAAATGCGGCATCGGTAAGTGCGGCCGCTGCAACATCGGCAGCGAATTCATCTGCCTGGACGGTCCGGTCTTTACCCTGGCCCAGCTCAAGAAACTGCCTCCAGAGTGGTAGTTTCACCTGTTAAAGTTGTTGTTGATCATGAAAAGGGTCTCGCCCAATGCGAGACCCTTAAATTTTATGCCTATTTCGGGGTTGTGGAGCAGAGAAAAAGGAGCTTGCGCTCGCCTGTCGTACCGCGGGCAGGGACCGGGATGGATTAGCGGGCAAAGATCTCAGGACCAAATAGATAACCCAGGTAGAAAACTAGAACAATGGCAACTATGTGCAAGATCCACCACCCGGTCTGGAGAAATCCCCAGGTTTTCAGGTCATACCGGTTGCTGATCTGCTCGCTCAAAGGTGCACCCCCTTTTAATCCGTTTTGCAGCAATGGTTTACTCTCCCATAGATTTTCCCTTATTGTTGTTATTTTATGTTATGGATGATTCCCCATCGGGGTTTACAAAGTGCGGAGCATGAATACAATAAAAACGTATAAGTACACAAAATTGTGCACAAGAAGGAGGCATTCTGATGGATTCAACCAAGTACAGCCAGGCCGATTTTGCCTCTATTGAAGGAAAGGACATCATGGAACGAGCCGCAATCTTTGCGGAGTTCTTGGATGATACCAGGAAGCGGCGCCATCTTCAGTATCGGCGGGTTTCCCTCTCCGGTTCTGCACCGGTAATGCAGGTACTGGATCCCTATACCGGGCAGATACGTGAAATGATATACTTCGGTTCCAATGATTATCTGAACCTGACCCGTCACCCCCGAGTGATAAAAGCGGGGCATGAAGCCCTGGACAAGTATGGCGCCGGCGCCGGCAGCGTGCCGCTTCTGGGAGGAACCCTGGATATCCATGTGCGGCTTGAGGAGGAGTTGGCCCGCTTTAAAGGGTGTGAAGCCGCCATGATTTACACCTCCGGATTTGGCTCCAATGCCGGGACCCTGATATCCCTGCTGCAGAAAGAAGACTGTGCAATCCTGGATATGTTGGTTCACGCCTCGATAGTTGACGGTTGTATCAATACCAACATCCGGTATTTCAGCCACAACAACATGGAATCTCTGGAAAGGGTGCTCAAACGCAGCCAGGATAAGTACCGGACCAAGCTGGTGGTGGTGGACGGGGTATATTCAATGGATGGAGATATTGCCAAACTGGATCAGATAGTGGAGCTGGCCCATCACTACGGTGCTTACGTAATGGTTGATGAAGCCCACGCTACCGGTGTTATCGGAGAAAACGGGCGGGGAACCCCGGAGCACTTCCACCTCGAGGGAAAGGTTGACATCGTGGCCGGGACCTTGTCCAAGGCTTTGGGAGCTGTGGGAGGCTTTATTGCCGCCAGCAAGCCATTGGTGGATCTGATCAGGTTCTATTCCCGCTCCTACATATTCTCGACAGCCATGACCCCGCAGGCGGCAGGTTCGCTTATCGAAGCCCTGAAGGTGATTGAGGAGGAACCGGAACTGCGCCAAAAGCTCTGGGATAACATCAATTACTTCCGAAAGGGACTTACCACCATCGGTTTTGATATAGGAAATGCTGAGACTGCCATATTCCCGATCATCATCGGCGACGACCTGAAAGTAAAGGAGATCTGTCGGCGCTGTCACGAGGAGAACCTGTACGTAAACCCGGTTGTATACCCGGCTGTGTCCAAAAAACTCTCCCGCATCAGGATCAGCCTGACCGCCGGGCACACCAAAGAGCACATGGACCGGGCTCTGGATATCCTGGAGAGCCTGGGCAAGGAATACAATATTATCTAGCTTTTACAGGGGAAGAAGGGGGTTGGCTCCTTCTTCCCTTTGCTCCCTTGATCCGGTCTGTTTATCCATGTTGAGCCCAAAGATCGCAGCTTTCCTGTACTCTCTCTTTGCTCCCCAGATCTGTTCTGCTCATGCGCACGCCGTTTAATAGCCAAACACCTTTATCATTTCTTATTGCTCCTTTCAATGCGATTCCTTGTATCATCCCGCACTATGTTAAATTATCCTAATTTCTGCTACGATAGAAAAAGCAACAGTTTTCGGGAGGCATATTTCAAGTGTCGGTGCAGGAGATTAGGATCAAGAACGATGGAAAATGGTACGCAGATGACCGTCTTATGTTTCGTATGCCGATTGTCAACCTCTTTGCCACCAACTTGGTGCGGGATGAAAACGGTCAGTACTTAATACGCCTGAATCAGGAGACCTTTCCCGTGGTTGTGGAGGATGTGCCCTTTTTGGCTGCCGAGGCCTATGTGGATGGGGGCGCGATCGTTTTTGTCCTGTATGACCAGCAGGAGCTGAGGATTGAGGAAGAGACCCCGGTGGTATTTATCGACGACACTCCCTATCTCAGTTTTAGATGGGAAAACGATACCCGCATCAGCCGTTCAGCATTTTGGATGGTAAGCAATTTCCTGGTGGAAAGAGACGACCGGGTGTATTTGGTCCCTCCTGGAAAGCTGCAAGAATAGGGGGAGTATAGCATGATCAGGGTTATTACTGACAGCGGTTGTGACCTCCCGGTGGAGGTGCTGGTGGAAAACCAGATCGAGATGGTGCCTCTCAAAGTTACTTTCGAGGATGGGCAGAGTTTCCTGGACCGGGTGGAGATAAGCCCCCGGGAATTCAGGGAAAGAATGTACCGCAGCAAGGAACTTCCCAAGACTGCAGCGCCCGATCCCAATACTTTTATGGAGATTTTTCGCCGCGCATTGAATGAAACGGGAGAAGCAATTTGTGTATGTATTTCATCGGGATTAAGCAGTACTTACCAGTCCGCTATGCTCGCCCGTGATATGCTGGGGACCGACAAAGTTAAAATCGTCGACTCGCTTTCCGCTTCTCTGGGTGAAGGTATCCTGGCAATTAGAGCGGCTGAACTGGCCAGGCAGGGACTGCCTCTCGATACCGTGTTCAATATGCTTACCAACTATCGCGACAACCTGAAGACGGTTTTTACCCTCGATACGCTGGAGAATATAGTCAAGGGGGGACGGCTCACCAAGTTTCAAGGGTTGGTGGGTAATATCCTGGATATCAAACCGTTGTTTCACGGAGTGGAAGGCAAGGTAGAGGTCCTGGAAAAGCTGAGGGGACGCCGCCGCGCATTGCGCCGGATGATTTCCCTTATCGGAGAGATGTCCAAAGAAGTTGAGAAGTGTGTCATTGGATTGTCTCATATGGACTGCCTGGAAGAAGTACTGGAACTCAAAAAGGAAATCGAAAGGTTGTATAAACCAGCCAGGATATTAGTCGCTGAGATGGGCAGCACCCTTGGCACCTATGCCGGGAAAGGCGGTATAATTATGGCCTTTTAGGCATCAAAGGGGTAAGACGGTATGAAAGTCTCATCGTGCTCATGCACTGGGTTTCACACCGTCTGGGTTTTCCCGATGATGCTATCAGGCTTAAAGGTGATACAGGTTCGCCGGTCGGAAGTGCTCCTCAGGAATTGTCAGGGCCCGGTCGATTTCGGCCAGCATGGCCTCCCGGTCATGAGGCAGCTGACCGGTTATATTCCAGTAGTTGGAAATGTGATCACTTACTACCCAACTGCCGTCGGCGTTCAGCTCCTGCAGGAGGAGGCGGATTTCTTCAAGGGCCTGGTGCGGACTGAGCAATTGAAAACGGCCTTCCCGGTATTCCTCCCACAGCGGCGTGTTGGGGACAGGCACCAGGGTTCTCAGCCTGATGAATTCCGGGCTGATGGCGGAAAGCACCCGGGCGCTCTCACGGGCGTGTTCCACCGTCCTTTCCAAACCCCCGACGCCAACCAGGTAGTATTCGCTCAGTTCGATCCCGGCCTCACGTACCTTGGTTCCGGCGCGAATGATCTGTTCCGAGGTGGTTCCCTTTCTCACCCTTTCCAGGGTGACATCGTCACCGGTTTCCATTCCCATATGGATGCGTTTCAACCCCGCTTCTCGGAGTCGTTTAAGATCCTCCAGGGATTTCTTGTCAACAAAGCGGGCGGCACCGTAGACGGTGATCCGCTCCAGGCGGGGAAAAAGGGTACGGGCGAACTCAAAAATCTGTACCAAATCATCGGTTTTCATTATAATTGTATTACCGTCGGGCAAAAACAGCGATTTTACCCAGGGGCCGTAATAATCCCGTGCCATCCACAAATCGGCTTTGATCTCGTTAACCGGCCGCAGCCGGAAACGGGTGCCTTTGTACATATCACAAAAAGTACATTTATTATGGGGGCAACCGATGGTTGCCTGGATCAGCAAACTATTGGCCTCGCTGGGGGGCCTATAAACAGTACCTTCGTAGCGCATTCTCGTACCTCCATTTGTGGGTTGTATAGCAGCCAGGTTTCGGCCTGTGATTGGCGAAACTTGATGAGCTAAAGCGCAAGGGACAGAATTCGGAGCAGGGAATAGATTCACTGGAATTAAAACACCCTTTAAATGCCTACATATAAGATAGCAGAAGACCGACTTTTTGAATAGAGGAGGGCTGGCGCCATGTACAGAGTTTTCCCGGAGGAGTCCGTACTCGTGATAGTAGATATCCAGGAGAGGTTAATGAGGGTCATGCCTGATCGTGAGCAGGTTATACGCAATACCCTGATACTTATGGAATTGGCCAACCAGTTTCAGATCCCGGTAATCGTCACCGAACAGTATCCCAAAGGGTTGGGCCCTACAGTTCCTGAAATTGCATCGAAACTTCAGGGGAATAAGCTGATGGAAAAGATAACCTTTTCCGCCTGCCCGGAACTCATTGAACTGATAAAGGAGACCGGTCGCTCACAGGTATTACTGGCAGGAAGCGAGACTCACGTCTGCGTATATCAGACGGTGCGGGATCTGCTTGATGCCGGCTATAAGGTGCAGGTCCCGTGTGATGCGGTATGTTCCCGCCGCACCTTAAACCATGAGAACGCGTTATCCCTGATGAGGGAGTTGGGAGCCGTCATAACCAACACCGAAACAGTGGTCTTCGATGTGCTAAAAATTGCGGGGAGCAAGGAGTTCAAAGTGATGTCGCCACTTGTCAAGTAACGCCTTCTGGAGGTTGCGCTATGGCAATTAAAGTTCTGATAATAGATGATGATGAGCGGGAAAGGATTGTTCTCCGTTATATCATTGAACAGATGGATGACGTGAAGATAATAGGCGAAGCCAGCAACGGGATCGAAGGAGTGATGCTGGCCAAGGAAAAGAAACCGGATCTGGTGCTGCTCGACATCTTTATGCCGGAACTGAACGGGATTGAGACTGCCCGCCGTTTGCGGGAACTTCCCCATCCCCCCTTGTTTGTTTTTGTCACCATGCACGCGGAAAAGGCGGTGGAGGCATTTGAGGTTGGCGCTCTGGATTACATTGTGAAACCCATTGAACCGGGGCGGATAAGAGAGACTATCGAGAGGGCCAACAGGAGTCTGGCCCATGAGAAGTACATATCAGCCAGGGTAGAGGATAAGCTCCGGGAGCGAATCAACGCCCTGCTAAGGAGCATGCGGAGGGAAGACATCACCTACACCAAGCTGCCGATCAAGGAGCGGGGTCGGATCATCCTCCTCAATCAGGACGATATAATTTACGCGGAAGCCCGGGATAAAAAGGTCTACATTTACACCGATGAGGGTGAGTTTGCCTCTACCTATACCCTCAACCAGTTGGAGAACAGGCTGGACAGCACAAAATTCTTCAGAGTTCATCAGGCTTTTATCGTCAATCTCAACCGGGCTAAGGAGATAGTACCTTTCGGTGAGGGTTCCTATATGATCACTCTGGATGAGAGTGATAAACAGATTATATTAAGCCGGGCGCGAGCTCGGGTCTTGAAGAACAAGCTGGGCATATAAAACGACCGTACATCAGCAGAAATCGACCGAATAGAAGCCAAAATATCAATAGTATTCTCGTTGTCAACCCGTATAAATATTCAAATCAGTAATCGCCGACCCGGATATAACCCGATTTTTTGGGGCAATTTATTACACTTCGTCTTACTTTTGGGACTACCTTTGTGAAAGAACTAACTATCCCTTATTTTCGACCAAATGGCGGAGAAGATAGTGAAAAATTTAACAATGCCTGATATTATAATTATAGCGGATGATCGGACGAAAAAATAAAATAGGAAAGGAGGAGTAGCCCAATGAGAGGACGAAACGGTACATACGGGGGGGCGGCAATTGACCCGTATGAGGATTTGTACCTGAGGGATGACTTCGAACTCGATGACTTGGAAGATGAAGACGTAGTCACGGTTTATGATGTGGACACCGTGCTCGGCTATACGGTGGACATATTCAAGGTCGGTTACCCATTTCTATTTCTGGTAGCTCTCTTTTTGAGCTTGATCTTTATGTTCGGAATGTATTTCTAAGCGGGATTCGTATGAACCGCAGAAGGAGGGCAGAATGAAACCATATTATGCCTTGGCCAGGCATGATGGGAATCAGCCTTTGTTCAACCTGGTGGAAATGTCCATCGTATCGACTCTGGCTGGTGAACCCCTGCACCTGCATGCCGAAGGTTTGAGAGGAACCGGCAAGACCACCATTATGAGAGCAGCCCGGGAGTTACTGCCCAAGATTACCCGCATATCTGGCTGTATCTATAACTGCGACCCTGAAAAACCGCACTGCCCGCTGCACCAGCACATGTCCCGGGAAGAGATCGAGGCATTGGGAACCGAAGAGATTGACATGCCTTTCCTCGAAATATCACATTCGGCAAAGGTCGGCACCGTAGCAGGAAGCATTGATCTGGCCAAGATAACTGATGTCAATAACCCTCAAGCTGCTCTGCTCCCTGGAATCATTCCCCAGGCGCATCGGGGGATAATCTTTATCGATGAGATAAACAGACTTGCTGATACGTCGCCGGAGATTACGGATATCCTGCTTGATGTTATGGGTAACAAACCGGGGCGCTTACAGATTGAAGAAGCCGGTTTACCAACAGTCGAGCTTACCATACAGGTTTCGGTCTGGGCGGCATCCAATCCCGATGAGGATCCGGGGCCGCTGGAGGAAGTCAGAAGGCAGCTTTCAGACCGGTTTGATATGGTTGTTTACATGGGTCGTCCCAGTTCAGTAGATGTAGTAGTCAAGATGTTAGAGGGCAGCGACCGTGCCAGACGGGAAGAGATAGATCCCAGAATCTATGAAGCCAAAAACCAAGAGTTTAAGCAGCGTGCCCTGGAGATGGCCGCAGCCTACAAGGTCACGGAACTTCCTGACTTTTTGCGCAGCTTTATCGCGCGGGTTTACATCAAACACAACCTGGAGAGCATCAGGGCCATAGAAGCTATTCAGCAAGGGGCTGTTCTGTATAGTATCCTTAAGAAACACAAGCAGATCATGATAAATGATGTTATTGAAATGATTCCTTTGGCCCTGAAGCACCGGGTTGATGGTGATACCCTGCTTAAGATAATGAATGGGCTGGAGAGCAGGTCATCCCGGGACAGCATTTTGAATATCAAAGACAGGCGAATCAGCAAAGCTACCAAAGAAAGGGAGGAGACATATTTCGAAAGCGGGGCGCGCCGTCTGAAGGACATGGGGCGCCAGGAGATTATCGCCACCGAGAAGGCACTGAACCCCAACGATTTCTGACACTGGTATCCGAGGATATCAGCCTATTACACCTGACAGTTGGATTTCGCAAGTGATTAAGTAACGATTAAAGCAGTTTGCAGACAATAGTTGGCCGTTCCAGGGGTGAAAGCAATAATGTCGAGCCGGAAAGAGGTTTTTAATACCTCCAGTGTGATAGGCAACTATCTGAGGATATACTTCGGACAGGAACAGGGTGTTCGGCTGGGTGAGTCCGGTGTGGTAAGCCTGAAGGAACATCAGTTGGTTCCAGGCCGTAAGGGGCAGGTTAAGATCCTGACCAACCGTGATGCCGGACAGTGTTTTTTGGACTATATTGATCCCGGCCAGGTGGTTCATCTGAGCGTTTTCCATCAACGTGGCATAATTCATCCAAGAGAAGTAGCAAAACGGATATTCTGGAGCATTGAAGAATATATACAGCAAGAGGACTCATCGCTGAGGTTCATGGAAAACGACAGACTACAGAACGCAGTTGATTTGGCACTTAAGATTCAAGTGGTCACCTGTGAGGGCAAAGGCTTAGTATACGATTTGTTTCAGGGACAGGTTGAACCGTTAGAACCAGGAGAACAGGTATTAAATCACGTAAGGGTTCTGATCAAAGTCGATAGTAATAGATATGACATCATATTTCCTGTCGCAGTAGCAGTCGAAGAAGCAATCATCGCAGCCGGAGTTGAATTGGGCAAGGTACGTAAAATCATTCACACCAGAGCCAAAGAACAGGAAAAGGGATTAGCAAACTACGTACTGTTTCCCTGGAGACACTTTAAAAACGTTAACTACCTAACCCTGCGGGAAAACCAGAACCAGTTGGTGACGAGACTTGCCGACAGATTTGGCAGCATTGACGAAGTAGAAGAATTCTTGGCCAGCTATACACCAAGCATATTCCACCGCATGAGCAAGGAACAACAGCATAAAAAATGGGGCAACATTGACGAACATCTGCAGCAATTGGAGGAGCTGGGCATTGTCAGAAAAACGATTTTCGGAACTTATCTAACCAGGGACGGCAAGGAACTGAAAGACTTCATCAACCATCATAAGTGCGAGTTGGAAGCAGAAATAAGACGCAGCATCAGACGGAAACCCAGGAAATCCGGCAGGATTCGAAAACTAGGAGAGAATACCGTAAAACCAACCACCATACAATACGTTAACTACAATAAAGTGAAAAGGCAAAATGATGACACCTGGTCGGGCAATTTGGCAATACCCCAGACGGTGTTACAGGCAAAGAAATCGAGCCTGTTAAGAGGAGAAAACCGTTTAATCATACAAAAGGAAGATCTTTATCAATATGAAAGACGGCATTACACCCCTATGGATGTCTGCCTGCTGATAGATGCCAGCGGCAGCATGGCCGGCGAGAAGAGACAGGCGGCGTGTTATCTGGCACAGCACCTGCTCCTGAGCGGGCGGGAAAAGGTAGCGGTAGTCACATTCCAGGAGATGAAAGCCCAGCTGGTAGTGCCGTTTACCAAGAGTCAAAAAATCCTTTCCCGGGGTTTAACCAGGATTAGACCCGGAGGGTTGACCCCGCTGGCGGATGGAATAGTGACCAGCGTTGAATTAATAGAATCAACCCGGGTCAGCAACCCGGTTCTGATCCTGATAACCGATGGAATGCCGAACTTCCCCCTGTGGAGTTTTGACGCCAAAAAAGATGCTCTGGAGGCAGCTTACAAAATAGCCGAAGCCAAAGTGAGGTTCATCTGTATTGGGGTGGAATCCAACAAGGAATACTTAAAGAAGCTGGCCCGTAACGGAAATGGAAAACTGTATATTGTTGATGACCTGAACAAGGGCAATTTGGTTGACATAATGGCCTATGAAAAGAGGATCGCTAACTCATATTAAATCGGCTTAAAGCAGACCAAAGGTTTGCTTTAATAACTCCTCCTTCATAATGGCGAGCGCATTTTATATGCGCTCATTTTTTTTTCGCCCCGGAATGGATAAATGTGGAATAAAGACTCGGCCTTAGCTGTACACTGTAGAAAGCGTTATTGAGCCATGTATGGTTGGAGGTGAAATCATTGCGCCGCTATATTGCTCTGGCTTTGATTATGCTGCTTTTGGCGGGAACAGTAGGGTGCGGATTGACGGGTTTGGAGGACCAGATCGCATCGTGGAAGGAGATGGTTAAGGAACCCATTGATCCACCACCGGATGAAGTGATAGATGAACTGCTGCAAGAGCCTGAGCCCGAAGAAACCGAAAAGATCACGGTAAAGCTCTATTTTGCGCGGCAGAACGGTGATGGCTTGGGGGTAGAGGAACGAGAGATTCCCAAAGTAACGGGAATTGCCCGGGCAACAATTGAGGAATTGCTGAAAGGTCCACGGACAGAGGACTTAAAATCGGCCTTGCCGGCCGGGACTCGCTTGTTGGATATCAATATCACGCCTGAAGGCACCTGTATTGTAGATTTCAGCTATCACATTACTGAAGTATCCGGTTCCAAAGCCGAGGCCCTGGCGGTATTCTCCATCGTCAATACCTTGAGCCAGTTTCCTACTGTAAATAATGTCTCCTTTATGGTGGAAGGGGAAAAGGTGGATTCGATTGGAGGGAATATCAGCACTGCAGAGCCGGTGACCGCGGATTACGGTTTGAGCGAATAGGCCAACCCTGGAGCGACATTGACAATAGAAATGGCCCCTGGCTTTTGCAACATGACCGGGGGCCCAGCTTATTTTCTGTCAGTTGTTGAATCCTATGACTTGGGTGCCCACGGTCCAAAAGGCTTTCCTACCGGCAGAACCACTGTTCCGCAGTGGGTATTTAATACCGAAGCCGCTGAGGCGTAGAAAGAGCATATGGCTATTCCCAGCTCTGACCAGGCAGCCAGCTTATGCCAGAACTCCCCGCCCAGTCCCAGGGTATTGATAAAAAGACCGAGGAAGAGCAGATCGATCAAAACGAATATTGTAAATAATACCTTGTGAGTACTCATGGCACCAACAGTCATATAAAGGGTAAAGATGAAGTAGCCGAGAAAAGCAAAGCCAAGCTGATTTATATCAGCGGTGGCCGCGGCTTTCTGGCCGAACATTCCCAGGTTAATCATCCAGGTCATTGCTACTCCCAGCCAGAACAAACCATAGCCGCAGAATGCAGTGGCACCAAAGGTGTTGTTGTGTTTGAAATCATACAAACCGGCCACTAATTGAGCCACAGCACCGAGGAATATGGCCCAGGGCAGAACCAGAGCCACGCTATGGGTGTCTCCTCCGGTGATTCCAAGCTTTTGAGATGAGGCCACCAGGGTGACCATGGCCAAACCCAGAAGACCGAGCGCTGACGGGTTGGCTACCACCTCTTGTACCCGAGTGATTTCTCCTTGGACCGACACAATTACCATCCTCCATCAACAATTATCGCTATGTTCGAGCCCGCTAAATCTGTCAATATGCTGACATGTTTCACTCCCCTCGTTAATAATTTCACAAAAAGATACATGTCCATGATATCATCTCACCTATTGCCCGGGCAATAAAAATGTTCCAGGAGAAGGGAACGCAGAAAACCGGTTGAAAATCAGTGGTATGCTGTAAGCGATACTAACGGGTGGCTATTGCAGGAGAAGCTTTTTTCGCGTGATTATGTATGCCCGCCGGTCTGCAGATTCCCCGGAAACAGCGGCAAAAACGGCTAGTCCCCCTTTTAAGCGGAGCATATTTTCCGCCGGCGGGTTGGTAGATTATAAAGGGGAGAAGTGATAAATTATTAAAAGATGTTCGAATACCGCGGGTTATTCCCATTTGAAAGAGGTGCTTACTACTTGCCGTTTGATAATCGGGCCATCGGGGTTTTTGATTCGGGGATAGGGGGGCTTACTGTTGCTCGCCTTATCCAGGAGCAACTCCCCGGTGAGGATATCATATATATTGGCGATACAGCCAACTTGCCCTATGGAGAAAAGTCGGTTCCCCAACTGATAGATTTCGCCCGACGGATTATGGATTTTCTCATGGAAAACCAGGTTAAAGCCATTGTGGCCGCTTGTAATACCAGTTCTTCCGTATCCATTGATGTCTTGCGGGATGGTTATCCGGTTCCCATTATCGGCGTGGTCAAGCCCGGTGCTCGAGCCGCGGTAAGGGTCAGTAAAAACTTGCGGATTGGCGTGCTGGCGACGGAGGCAACCGTCAAAAGTTCCGCCTACCGCCGAGAGATTCTCAGCATTCAGCCGAAAGCGAGGGTATGGGAGGTCCCCTGCCCGGCGCTGGTACCGGCAGTAGAGCAAGGACGGACCGCTGACCCGGAGATCAGGGAAGCCGTATCTTCTTACCTTCATCTCCCCTTGCAAAATCAGGTGGATACAATTGTGCTGGGCTGTACACATTACCCTTATCTGCAGTCTCTTATCGCCGAGGTTTCCGAAGAACAGGCAACCATTGTGGACCCTGCAGTGGAAACGGTAGCCGAACTTAAAAAGGTTTTGGCTGATATGCAGGGATTAGCGCAGCGGGAATCGGGGAGGGCGAGATTTTTCGCTACCGGACCAACCTATTCCTTCACCGAAATTGGAGCCAGGTTTTACGGGAGGGACCTGGGAAGGGTTGAGACCGTTAATATCTAATAATCACAACGAGGGTTAAGCCGGTTGTGATCGAGAATTGGGGTACTGCCCGGCTCTCAAGCCACAGCAACGCTGCATACTGCGGTTACAGCCCACAGCAAATGATTTCAAAATCGCTCTGAAGCTCATCGGTTCGGCAATACTTTTTGGGAAAGGGAACGGAATGCGTACCATTAAGTCGGAGGACATTACCAAGGCGGTGGCGGAAGCGGCCATCGAAGCCAATACCGTGCTGCCACCTGACATTTACCAGTCATTGAGAGAAGCGTATGAGAAAGAAAGGCTGCCACGGGCCCGGTACCTGCTGAAAGTCCTGCTGGAGAATGCCGATATTGCGAAAAAAGAGGGCTTGGCTCTTTGTCAGGATACGGGCATGGCAGTGGTTAACATAATAATTGGGCAGGAGGTCCATATCACCGGTGATTTGCAGGAGGCGGTTAATGAGGGGATAAGGTTGGGTTACCGCCAGGGGCACTTCCGGGCTTCAGTGGTAGAGGACCCTCTCATCCGGGTTAATACCGGCGACAACACCCCCTGCATCATACACACCGAGATCGTTCCCGGAGACACGGTACGGATAACCGTGTTCCCGAAGGGAGCAGGCAGTGAGAACATGGGCCGGGTGGCTATGCTCAAACCCGGGGCTGGAGAACAGGTGATTATAGATTTTGTGGTGGAGACGGTGGAAAACGCCGGGGGAAATCCCTGCCCGCCGCTGGTAGTGGGAGTTGGGATTGGCGGCAATATGGAGCTGGCTTCCTACCTGGCCAAGAAGGCATTGATGAGGCCATTGGGAACGCCGGGACCTTACCCGGAACTCCGGGATAAGCTGTTGGAGGCAATTAACAAGACCGGGATCGGCCCCCAGGGATTAGGGGGAGATACCACGGCTCTTGGGGTTAACATCGAATCCTACCCAACCCATATCGCCAGCCTGCCGGTTGCCGTTAACCTGGGTTGCCACTCAACCCGGCGCTGCACACTGGAACTTTAGAGGTTTACAGCTTATGGAGGGCCAAATGGAGCTTAAGATAGTAAAAACGCCTCTTACAATAGAGGTCGTGCGGTCACTAAAAGCCGGTGATTTTGTCGCACTGCACGGGGTTGTATATACCGCCCGGGACGCTGCTCACCGGCGGATGGTCCAGGCAATAGCCTCTGGAGAGCCGCTGCCGTTTGATCCGGTGGGACAGGTGATTTATTACACCGGTCCCTGTCCCGGTTTTAGCCATTACCCGCTGGGATCGTGCGGACCAACCACCAGTGGGAGGATGGATGGTTATACGATCGAGCTTCTAAAACTTGGAATTAAGGGAATGATAGGCAAAGGAGAAAGAGCCGCCGAGGTCAGGGCGGCGATGCAGGAGTACCAGGCCGTGTACTTTGCGACCATCGGTGGTGCCGGAGCCTATTTATCCCGAAAAGTGCTCCGGGCGGAGGTTGTAGCCTATCCGGATTTGGGGCCCGAGGCCGTTATGAGGCTGGAAGTGGCCGATTTCCCATGCATTGTCGCAACAGACGTTCATGGGGGTAATCTCTACAGAGAATACAACAAGGGGGCTGTATAAAGATGCGTATAAACGGAAGACAGCCTGATCAGATGAGGCTGGTTAAGATAACACCCAACTACCTGAAATATGCAGAGGGTTCGGTATTGATCGAGGCAGGAGACACCTGGGTCATATGTGCGGCCTCCGTCGAGGACAAGGTTCCCCCTTTTTTAAAAGGGACGGGCTCGGGCTGGGTTACGGCCGAATACGGCCTGCTGCCGCGTTCCACCGAGACGAGGAACGTGAGAGAAGCATCGCGGGGAAAGGTGAGCGGTCGGACCTCGGAGATACAACGCCTGGTGGGAAGGTCTTTAAGGGCGGTAGTGGATCTTGAGGCTCTGGGGGAGAGGACCATCTGGATTGATTGTGATGTCATCCAGGCTGATGGAGGTACCCGCACCGCTTCAATAACCGGGGCCTTTGTAGCAATGTGCCTGGCCATGAGAGGACTGAAGGAGCAGGGACTGATTGAAGGGATGCCGGTTAAAGACTATGTAGCCGCAATCAGCGTCGGTATTGTTGACGGCGTGGCTGTTCTCGACCTAGATTACGCGGAAGACTCCCGGGCTGAGGTGGACATGAACGTGGTCATGACCGGCAACGGGGAATTCGTGGAGATTCAGGGAACAGCCGAGGGCAGGCCCTTTACCCGGGCGCAGATGGATGAACTTCTCAATCTGGCCGCGGGGGGCATCCGAGAACTTATTGCCATACAAATGGGTATTATAGGTGATATAGGATAATGAAAGCAAGACTGGTGATAGCCTCTCGCAACGAGAAAAAGAAAAAGGAACTGCTGCAGATCATAGGAGACCTTAACCTGGAAGTTGCAACCCTAAACGATTTTCCCGGGGCACCGGAAGTTGAAGAGGATGGGCTGACCTTTCACGATAATGCGGTCAAGAAAGCCCGCGAGATCGCTCAGTTTACCGGGTGCATGACTCTTGCGGACGATTCCGGTTTGGAGGTAGATGCCCTGGGAGGGCTCCCCGGGGTGCACTCGGCCCGTTTCGCCGGCGAACCCTCCGATGACGAGCGCAATAATCAGAAGCTCCTGCAGATGCTGGAGGGGATTCCCGCTCCGGAACGAACCGCCCGTTTTCGCTGTGTAATTGCCATCGCTTTCCCCGACGGCCGGGTTGAGACTGCTGAAGGCACCTGCGAAGGCCGGATTGGTTTTTTGCCTAAAGGCAGCGCGGGGTTCGGCTATGATCCCCTGTTCATTCCCGATGGGTTTGACATGACCTTCGCCGAGTTGAGCCCGGAGGTAAAGAACAGCATCAGCCACCGGGGCAAGGCATTACAGAAGGCATTAAAGCTGCTGCAAAGCATTCGGAGCGATTGACCGGAATGGCGCATGCCAACCGGTCCTCGATGGGGAGGGTTTTACGTTGCTGGTTGTGGTGGTCGGAGATACCCACGGCCGTTTGGAACCTCTACAAAAGGAGATTAAGTCACTCCCTGGATTAGAAGTGTTGTTACATACCGGGGACCATTACCAGGATGGAAGTGTTTTGGCCCGCAAGCTAAAAATAAAGGGTTATTCGGTAGCCGGCAACTGTGACCGCTCGGGCGGGGTGAGGGAGAAGGTTCTGGAACTGGAAGGGCACCGGATTCTTCTTACCCACGGACACCTGTACCGGGTTAAAATGACCATGAACAACCTCTACTACAAAGCCCAAGAGGGCGGATACGATATTGTTGTTTTCGGACATACCCACGTTCCCTTCCTGGAAAAGGCGGATGGCATCTGGTTTATCAATCCGGGAAGTCCCACTTTTCCCCGTGACGGTCGCCCCACCTACGGCCTGATGGAGCTCCGCCCAGGCCAAGCCGAACTGCGGATCGTAGAGATGAAACGGGCCTAGCGCGGGCTGGTGGCTTCGTTGACAAAAGCTCGGCTTTGAAGGTACAATATGTTGCGTCGGGGTGTAGCGCAGTTTGGCTAGCGCGCCTGCCTTGGGAGCAGGAGGTCGAAGGTTCAAATCCTTTCACCCCGACCATTTCATTTCTTGAGAATGCCCGAATATTGGCGTTAGCTCACTTGAAAGAGTTCTGGGAGGGCCGGGCATAGTTTCGCAAGTATCACGTAGTATCCACGTCTATCACGAAGCTGATGGCATTTTTTCGTTACTATATTTGGTCAAGGTCAACCTCCAGTCAGACAGTATGGAGGTTTTTTTGTAGTCTAAACGATGCGACGCGAAATAAAAAACAGCCGATTTCCCAGGGGTATTAAAATCTTGAAGACACAACCCACCCAGTTCCTAAACCCCTCTTTTGTTTGATGTTGGCCTAGGGAGCCATTTCTTCCTAGACCTCTTTAACGAGAGCACTCCCGGAAGCATCATCTAACCTGTTTGAATTAGGCTACCCACTTAATGGGTACTACCACACCTTAATGAGCGCAGTCGTGGAATTTCAAATTATTGACAAAGACTGATAAGAGATTTATATTTCATTTAGCGTATATAGTATGAGGTATAGTAGGATTGCACGATATATTGTATGGAACAAATGTACGGTCAATAATCGTCAAAAGAAGGGAGTAAGTTAAAGGAATGCGCATCTAAATAATGGATGTCCCATTTGCTATGATGTATCGGGACAAACAACCTTTATGTGGATATTGAATTGGGCATCCATTTCTTAAGGAGGTGGTTTAATGACAAATAAATGAAATTGCAGCGTTGGCGGACGCTGCAATTTCCAGCTGTTTTTTGGCAATCAAGGGCGAGGTAATAAAAACATGCTTTGGGCCGAGCCTATTACCTGCCCTTTGGCCGGTAGTAGAAATCGTTCGTACTGATTTCTGTATTTGCTTTATTCAACGTAATCAATTAATTTCCTGCTGCCAGTCAAAAAATGTTGTCTTTATATGACAGGCCCGGTGGAGGACGAACGATGGAAAAGAGCATTGGTTTTCATTTTTATAT
>JAKOVY010000049.1 GCA_029781825.1 Bacillota bacterium
AGCCAGGAGGCGAAGGAACTGCTCCGGCCGTGGCTGATAGGTGCGGTGATGATAACATGATAAAAGGATATTTGAATCAAACCGCCACATGGCATTATACCACAGGGCAAATGAACGAATACGGTGAGCCATCAACCAGCAGCAAGACTATAAAAGTCCGCTGGGAAGGCAAGCGGAGGCTGGTCCGGGATAATCAGGGTCGGGAGGTAGTGTCTGAGGCCCGGGTGTTTTGCACCGAAGCCGTAAAGCCTGGAGACGAACTGGAATTTGACGGACGCAGTTGGCCGGTGATTGCTGTATCTACGGTTCCGGGTCTGGACGGCAAGGAAGCCCACAGAGAGGTGGCGGTCTGATGGCAAATAATAAATGGCGCATTAAAGAGGCCGTCAATATTGCAGAGGAAGCGGCGCTGAAGGCATTGCGCACAGGGGCAGAATCAATACTGACAGAAGCTATCGACGAAACACCAATTGAGACAGGTACATTGCGCAGAAGCGGTACCGTAACCGTCGGGGCGCTGCCGGACGGGGCGCAGGTGTATGAAGCTGCCGAGGCCGGGACCGAGATGAAAGATGCTTATCCGGAGAAAATAAGCAAAGAAAAAGCCGTTTATATCAGCTTCAACACGCCCTACGCCCGGCGGCAGCATGAGGAACTAGGGTACAACCATCCTCAAGGCGGCAAGGCAAAGTATCTCGAGGACCCGTTCAACCGCAACAAGACGAAGGTCCTGAAATACGCCGCAAAGCAGGTCAAAAAGGCCCTTGAGAAGGCAAAGTGAGGTGATGCCGATGTGTTAAAAGAAATAGGCACATACCTTCAGTCTCAGGGGATAGGTACTCTTGGGACTGATTTGTTTCTTGGCTTAATGCCCGACCAACCTGACAACTGCATCGCCTTGTTTGAGTATGCTGGCAGTCCGCCTGACTTGCACTGGAACGGCGAATATCCCGGCCTGCAGGTGCGGGTCCGCAACAAAAGCTATGGAACCGGCAGGGAGAAAATCCAACGGATCTATGAGTTGCTTCACGGGCTACACAACCAGATACTTTCCGGGACCCGGTACCTG
>JAKOVY010000057.1 GCA_029781825.1 Bacillota bacterium
GCCATCCGCCATGCCGTTTATCTGGCGCACCCCGGTGACATGGTGATTATTGCCGGAAAGGGACATGAAGACTACCAGATCATCAAAGGAAAGGTGTATCCTTTTGATGACAGGCTGGTGGCGAGGGAATATATAAGGGAAAGGATTAAACATGAATAGAACGCTGTCAGAAATCGCTTCGGCTCTGGGCAGCCGAGTCTCAGGCGGGGACGGTCAGCTTTTGATTAAACAAGTAGTGACCGATTCCCGGTTGGCAAAAGCGGGGAGTCTTTTTTTCGCCTTAAAGGGAGAGAAACATGATGGACATGATTTTGTAGGGGATGTTTTTTCCAGGGGCGGGGCCGCGGTTGTATCCCGTCCGGTGAGCGGAGGACCAACCATAGAGGTAAAGGATTGCCTGGAGGCTCTGCAGGCTTTGGCGGCTTATCATCGGAGCCGGTACGAGATCCCGGTTATAGCTGTAACCGGGAGTGTAGGCAAGACTACCACCAAGGATCTGCTGGCGGCCTGTTTGGATGGCCGCTGCACCTTGAAGACTCCCGGTAATTACAATAACGAAATCGGTCTGCCATTGACGCTGCTGGGGCTTAATGATGAACACCAAGCCTGTGTTGTGGAACTGGCAATGCGCGGCCCGGGAGAGATCGCTCTGCTTTCCAGGATAGCGCAGCCCACTGCCTGCATAATCGTGAACGTGGCCCCGGTTCATTTGGAGACCATGGGGTCCCTCGACAATATTGTGAAGGCCAAGTGTGAGGTGCTGGATTATACCCGTGATTTTGCGGTCATTAACGGTGACTTGCCCGAATTGAGGGATGTAGGCTTCCCCCGGGGAGAACTATACCGTTTCGGCCGGGGGTATGATTGTGATTGGCGGGTTTTGTCCTGCCGTTATCAGCCGCCCTTTACCCGTTTTCAACTGGACATTATGGATAAGAGATTTGCTGTAAACCTGCCTTTTCCGGCGACCCATCTTTACGGCAGTGTAGCCGCGGCTGCCGGAACCGCCATGCTCCTCGGGGTTAAACCCCAAGAAATCGCCGATCGGCTGGCCAATTTCGAACCGTCCGCCGGCCGCCTTAATCTCAAGACAGGTCGGAAGGGCGCCACTTTTATTGACGACACCTACAATGCCAATCCCCAGTCCATGATGGCGGCTCTGCAGGTTCTTTCCGACCTGGCAGGCAGCCGACGAAAAATTGCGGTACTGGGGGACATGTTTGAATTGGGCTCCTACGAAGCGGAGGGACACCGCCTGGTGGGAGAAAAAGCCGCCGCACTGGGAGTTGATATCCTGATCGCCATTGGGGAAAGAGCAAAACTCCTGGCGGAAGGAGCCCGGGAATCAGGATTTGAAGGGATACTGCTCCACTTTGACAGCAAAGATGCGGTAATTGATTATCTTCGGAGTGAGATCCGTTCCGATGACGTGGTATTGTTTAAGGCCTCACGGGGTATGCACCTGGAGGAAATTGTCAATAAACTAATGCTGGGGAATGGGCCCCCAACGTTTGAGGAGGACTGACTTGAGCCATTACGTCATGAATTCACTTATTGCAATGGGAATAGCCTTTTTGACCACCGCCGTGCTGGGGCCGATTCTGATTCCCATCCTAACCAGGATGAAGGCCGGTCAAGTGATTCGCGATGACGGCCCCGCCCGCCACCTGGGAAAGGCGGGCACGCCGACCATGGGGGGAATAATGATCATATCGGCCATAATAGTGGCCTCCCTGATCATGGCCGGTCACAGCCGGGAGGTAATCCTGTGCCTGGCCGCGACGGTTGCCTTTGGCATCATCGGCTTTATTGACGATTACACCAAAGTGGTCATGCGCCGGTCGTTGGGGCTGAGAGCGCGGGAGAAACTGGTCATGCAGGTGTTCTTCGCGCTGGTATTTGCCATCTACGTGGTGTTTGGTCTGTTCCGGGGTACGGATATCGTAATACCCTTTACGGGCGCTGATATCTTCCTCGGTTACTGGTATTTCCCGTTTATTGTAGTTGTCTTCCTGGCGACTGCGAATGCCGTAAACCTCACTGACGGATTGGACGGCCTGGCGGCTGGAACCACCTTTTTTGTAGCCCTGGGGCTGGTCATCATCTGTCACATGACATCCCATAACATGCTGGCCGTTTTTGCTGCCAGTACAGCCGGCGCCTGTCTGGGATTTCTTCTGTTTAATCGTCACCCGGCTCGCGTATTCATGGGAGACACCGGGTCCATGGCCCTGGGCGGGGCGGTTGCCGGCATTGCCGCCATAACCAGAGCGGAAGTGGCACTGCTCCTTCTGGGCGGTATATACGTTATTGAAACCTTGAGCGTGATACTTCAGGTTATGTCCTTTCAGCTGACGGGAAGGCGCATATTCCTCATGAGCCCCCTGCACCACCATTTCGAGTTGAAAGGATGGGGAGAGAAGCGGGTAGTGAGGGTATTCTGGTTGGTGTCACTGCTGTTTGTACTTCTGGGACTGTGGGGATTCAGGGGCATTGGAGCCTGACATCCGGTAGGGGTGGTATGATTGAGATTATCCGGTAAAAGGGTGTTGGTTGCCGGCATGGCCAGAAGCGGGTTGGCAGCCACCCGCCTGCTCTCGAGACACGGAGCCGCCGTCACCGTTTATGATCGTAAAGAACCGGTGGAATTGGACGCAGAAATAAAGTCCCTGCCGCCGGATGTTAATACGATACTGGGCGTACAAGGAAAGGTTAACCCCGGGGATTTTGATCTGGTGGTAACCAGCCCCGGCATTCCCCTGGACAGCCCGCTCCTGGCGGAAAGCATTAAGGCCGGGGTTCCGGTGATAAGCGAGATCGAACTGGCCTACCGCCTTAAACCTCCCGGACTTGATTTCATGGCGGTTACCGGTACCAACGGCAAAACGACTACAACTGCGCTTATCGCCGACATCCTGAGGAAGGGAGGTATCCCTTCGGCAGCGGCCGGGAATATCGGCCTGCCTCTGACTCAAGCGATTGAAGAGCTGGCAGAGGGGGTGATCGCCGTGGAGTGCTCCAGTTTTCAATTGGAAACCATCGAAGGCTTTCACCCTCGATGCAGCGGTGTTATAAACATCACCCCCGATCACTTGGACCGGCACCGCACCATGGAAAACTATGCGGAGATCAAGTCCCGGATTTTCATGAACCAGACTCCGGAGGAGTATACGGTTTTAAACCGTACAGACCCCTGGATTGCAGAGTTCAAACCGCCCTGCCGCACTCTGTTTTTCTCAACCGAAAGCGTTTTGGAAAGGGGCGTATGGGTTGAGGACGGTAAGATCACAGTATCCCTGGAAGGCAAGCGGGAAGTGATCTGCGGCGTATCGGAGGTCAAGCTGCGGGGACGCCACAACCTGGAGAATATCCTGTGCGCTGTGGGCATGACCCGGGCTGTGGGCATCGCCCCGGAGGCCATCCGGCAGGCCCTGATTACCTTTGAAGGGGTTCGCCACCGCCTGCAGGAGGTCAGGACTTTAAACGGTGTTCTTTATGTCAATGATTCCAAGGGGACCAATCCGGAATCAACCATTAAAGCCCTGGAATCGTTTTCCGAACCGATTATTCTCATTGCCGGCGGGAGAAGCAAAGGCGGCGATTTCGACAAGCTGGCAGAGGTCATCACCCAAAAGGTAAAAGCCCTGGTATTACTGGGTGAGGCCCGGAGTATAATTAGACAAACCGTTGAGAACGCGGGATTTAAGGAAATCATGGAGGTCGACTCGATAGAAGAAGCAGTTCTCACAGCCCACAAGATCGCACAGCCCGGGGAGGTGGTTCTGCTATCGCCGGCCTGTGCCAGTTGGGATATGTTTAGAGACTACGAAGAGAGAGGAGACCTTTTCTGCCGCGCCGTTATGGCCTTGGGGGAGGATGAGGTATGCGTCTGAAGCAAGGTCCTCCGGACCTGATGCTTTTCCTGGTAGTTGTACTGCTGGTGTGCATAGGGTTGATTATGATTTTAAGCGCCAGCGCGGTAACCTCCGATGTCAAGTACCATGATGCCTTTTTCTTTGTCAAAAGGCAGCTGCTCTGGGCAGTCCTCGGTTTGAGCATCATGCTGGTCTTAATGAAGGTAAACTACATGAAACTTAGGGAATGGGGGGTAGGCGGCCTCATATTGGCCCTGCTCTGTCTGGTGGCGGTTTTGCTGCCGGGTATTGGTATGGATATCAAGGGGGCGGTGCGCCAGATCGATTTGGGGTTTACCAGTTTTACCCCTTCGGAGTTGACCAAACTGTGTCTGGCCCTCTTTTTTGCGTCCAGCCTGAGTTTAAATTACGAGAAGATAAAGCATTTTGTTCAGGGTCTCTTGCCGTATTTGGTGCTAATCGGTGTGGTCTGCGGTCTGATCATGCTCCAGCCGGATCTGGGAACCGCACTGATTATTGCCGTTACCGGCTACCTGATGCTGATGATGGCCGGGGCTCGGATGAGTCATCTGGCGTTTCTGGCCCTGATAGGTGTGGCCCTGGTCGGCCTTGCCATATATCTGGAGCCCTACCGCATGGTCAGGTTCATTGCCTTCCTTGATCCCTGGAAATATGCGAGTGATGAGGGATTTCAGACCATACAATCTCTCTATGCCATCGGCTCCGGCGGTCTTTTCGGCATGGGTCTGGGACAGAGCCGACAGAAATTTTTTTACCTGCCGGAACAGCATACCGATTTTATCTTTGCCATTTTGGGGGAAGAATTAGGATATCTTGGGGTTTTTGTTGTGTTAACCCTGTTCTTTATATTTGCCTGGCGGGGTTTCCAAATTGCATTGAAGGCGCCGGATATATTCGGCAGCCTGCTTGCTGCCGGTATTACCACTATGATTACCGCCCAGGCAGCCATCAATTTGGGAGTTGTTTCCGGATCGCTGCCGGTAACCGGGATTCCGCTTCCGTTTATCAGTTATGGCGGATCCTCATTGATGTTTACCATGATCGGAGTAGGATTAATATTAAGCGTTTCCCGTTACACTTATGATCGATGAGGGAGGGTAAAATGAGGGTAATCATGACTGGCGGGGGCACCGGCGGGCACATATATCCCGCCCTGGCTATCGCCCGAGGGATCATGCAGAGATGGCCGCGAGCAAAAGTAATCTTTATCGGTACCAGGGAAGGTATGGAAAAGGATATCATTCCCGGGAGCGGATTTGAATTCAGAACCATTTCGGCCAAAGGCCTCAACCGGTCTTCCCTGATTAAAGCGGCTTCCTCCGCCTTGAAGGTCCCTATCGGATTCTGGCAGGCCCGCAGCATCATCAAGGAGTTCAATCCCGATATAGTCGTAGGTACCGGGGGCTATGTATCATACCCGGTGGTTCTGGCGGCCAGCATAATGCAGTTCAAGACGGTTATCCACGAGCAGAATGCCTTGCCGGGGCTGGCGAACCGGGCCCTGGGGAAAAGAGCCGACCGGATCATGTTAACCTTTCCCGAAGCCGCCGATTATTTTCCGGCGGAAAAAACCACGGTGACCGGCCTGCCGGTAAGACCTGAGATTTTAACCGCCACTCGCCGGGAAGCTGCATCTTTTTTTGCGCTGAGGGAGGACAGGTTTACCATTGTAGTTTTCGGCGGCAGCCGGGGTGCCCAAAGGATAAACCGGGCCGTGGAGGGCCTGGCGGAATCGTTGTCCGCCGAGGGTGTTCAACTGATATGGATAACCGGAGAACAGCACTTTGCCGCCCTCCAGGAGTCAATGTCTTCATGGGATAACATCGACAATATACGGATGTACCCGTACCTGTATAATATGGAGCTCGCTCTGGCCATTGCCGATCTGGTGATATGCCGCGCCGGAGCCGCGACGCTTTCCGAACTGGCGGTGCGCGGTATTCCCGCAATTCTGATTCCATACCCTTATGCGGCCGAAAACCACCAGGAAAAAAACGCCCGTTACCTGGAAAAGAAGGGAGCAGCCTTGTTGGTCATCGACGAGTTCCTGGATCAACAAACCCTGGCCGCCAGAATCAACGAACTTCGAAACAACAAATTCAGGTTGCTCCGCATGGCTCAGATGATGAAAAATGAAGGCCGTCCCCGAGCCCTGGAGGATATCCTTGATATAATAGAAGAGGTAGTAGAATCAAGAAAGGAGATAGACTCGCCGTAAACGGTGGAGTAATGATAGTAACCACTTTTATTAGATTTGCATAAGATACGGTGTAGCGTTTAATCCGCAGGCACCTAAAAAAAGGAGATGGAGCAATTGGCTGTTGACTCGGAAAAGAGGATACACCTCGTAGGTATAGGCGGGGCCGGAATGAGTGGCATTGCCCGAATTCTGAAGCAAATGGGAAAGGACATAACCGGTTCTGACTTGAACAGCAGTGAAGTCACCAGCCGTTTGGAGAGCATCGGAATAACCGTTTTTAATGGTCATTCCTCGGCCAACCTGAACAAGGATACCGATCTGGTGGTTTTCTCATCCGCGATACCGAGAAACAACCCGGAAGTGAGAAAGGCCTTCCGGTTGGGTATACCGGTAATCAGGCGCGGAGAGATGCTGGCCCATTTGGTAAACTCCTGTCAGGGTATTGCGGTGGCCGGCGCTCATGGAAAGACTACCACTACTTCAATGATTGCCAAGGTACTTGAGGAGGGTGGTCTGGATCCCAGCTTCATAATCGGGGCGGAACTGCAGGATTCCAATTTCGGAGCCAAACTTGGTAGCGGCGAGTATTTTGTAGCCGAAGCCGATGAGAGCGATGCATCTTTTCTGCAGTTGAATCCCTATGTGGCGGTAGTGACCAATGTTGAGGATGATCATCTGGACTTTTATCGTTCCATTGATCGGCTGAAGGATGCCTTCCGCCAGTTCATCTGCCAGGTCAAAGCGGAAGGGTTCGCCGTTCTCTACCATGATGATCCCTTTTTGCGCAGTTTAAAAGATGAGTTTCCCCGTTTGATCTATTATGGAGCCACACCTGATGCCGATTACCACTATGCTGACCTGAAAAACAACGGCTGGGGCTCATCCTTTGCCGTCCACCATCGCGGCGAATATCTGGGAACCATGGCGCTTTCCATTCCTGGATATCACAATGTGCTGAACGCCCTGGCAGCGACTGCAGTGGCCACTGAACTGGGGGTTCCTTTTGTGGTGGTAAAAGAGGCTCTTCGATGCTTCAAGGGTGCCAAGAGACGCCTGCAGCTGCTGGGCAAGGTTGGCGGGATTACCCTGATCGATGACTATGCCCACCACCCAACAGAAATTGCGGCGACCATAGGAGCAGCCCGCCAGTTCCATGAAGGCAGGCTGACGGTGGTTTTCCAACCCCATCGCTATACACGGACCAAAATTCTGCAGGAACAGTTTGGTGGGGCCTTCAAGGGTGTGGATCAATTAATAGTTACTGATATTTACAGTGCCGGTGAAAAGCCGATCCCCGGCATCAGCGGGGATACAATCTGCCAATCGGCTCGAAAACAGGGCTGTAACGCCGTATTTATAGCAGAACCGGATGGGATTATTGATTACCTGTTAAAGGAATCCCGGCCCGGAGATTTAATCCTGTTTATGGGGGCCGGTGATATATGGAAAGTCGGAGAAAGATTTAAACTGCTCCTGGAAGGCTCACACCCGTCAGCATAGCTTGGCGGAGGTGGAGTTTTGAATAAGCTTCTGATTGGTGGAGGAACGAGAGTCAGTGGCCGGGTTAGGGTCAGTGGCTCCAAGAATGCGACCCTGCCAATTATGGCTGCCTGCCTCTTGGCTCGCAAAGAGTGCATCTTGCACCAGGTTCCGGATCTGGACGATGTGAAGGTGATGGAAGAGGTCCTGGTCAGCCTGGGCGCCAAAGTAAAAAGGGAAAACGGTACCCTGGTTATTAACCCCGAAAACATAAATTCCTATGAACTCCCCGAATATTTGAGCCGGAGAATGAGGGCTTCCAATCTGGTTATGGGTGCACTGCTGGGCCGGTTCGGCAAGGCCCGGGTAGCATATCCCGGCGGTTGCGCCATTGGTCAGCGTCCCATGGACATCCATCTTAAGGGTTTTCGCGAGATGGGTTACAGGATTGACGAGTGCTACGGATATATCGAAGGCCAGGCCGAGAACCTGGTAGACTGCGAAATAATGCTGGATTTTCCCAGTGTCGGAGCTACTGAAAACCTCATGATGGCGGCTGCCGTATCCAAAGGCAATACAGTGATCCGCAATGCGGCGCGGGAACCCGAAATCGTGGATATGCAAAACTTTCTCAACCGGATGGGAGCAAGGATCAGGGGGGCAGGCCTTGATGTAATCAGGATTGAAGGGGTAAGCGAGCTAAACGGCGTGGAGCATGAGGTGATACCCGATCGTATAGAGGCGGGAACATTCATGGTCCTTGCTGCGGCTTCCAAAGGGGATGTAGTGATCGAGAATGTTGTGGCTGAACACCTGGTGCCGGTAACGGCCAAGATGCGAGAAACCGGTGCCGAGGTAATTCATTATAACGGCGGTACCCTGCGGGTGCTGGGGAAGAGAAAACTGGGACCGGTTGATATAAAGACCATGCCCTATCCCGGTTTCCCCACTGACATGCAGCCCCAGATGATGGCCCTGCTCAGCGCGGTTGAAGGAACCAGTGTAATAGTTGAAACCATCTTTGAGAACCGATTCATGCATGTCAACGAGCTGCGCCGCATGGGAGCAGACATTAAGGTAGAGGGGCGAGTGGCGATAATCAAGGGAAAGAATCGCCTGCGGGGAGCCACAGTTGAAGCAACCGACCTCAGGGCCGGAGCGGCCCTGGTAATTGCAGCCGTCGGCTGTGAAGAAGAAACGATTATCAACAACGCCTTTCACATTGACCGGGGATATGAAAAGATTGAGGAGAAGTTGGGAGCCCTGGGAGTAAAAGCGGTGCGCATAGCATCTTGAGAACTGATGCGAATACTTGCCATTTAATGTAAAAATCTTCTCCATGGTTTGGTTGGAGGATGGTATGTTTCTTCCAACCCTCCGGGTATTTCTGATATAATGCTGGTGACGCCATAGGAGGAGAACGAATGAGAAGACGAAGAAACAGAAACAGCCGCAGTGTAATTATGTTCCTCGCCCTTTGCCTGGCTGTTGTAGTTGGCTTCTATTACTTTCTTCACAGTTCAGTCTTTTTCATCGAAGACATTGAGGTTACCGGCAATCATATCGTCCCGACCCGGGATATCATTGCTCTGTCCGGTATTCATACCGGGCAGAACATCTTTGAATTCAAAACTGAGGCCAGCCAAAAAGCAATTGAAGTAATCCCTTATGTGAGACAAGCCGTTATAAAAAGAATTTTTCCCAACCGAGTACGAATAAGTGTAGTCGAAAGGGAAGCTTGGGCGTATGTTATACATGATGGCGGTGTTTTGGTGATTGACAATGAAGGGGTATGTCTGGAAAAGCTTGAAATGATGGGGGAACCGGACCTTTTGGTGGTTTCCATTGCCGATATGGATGAAAGGGTAGTGGAAGGGCAGAAGGTTAACCAAAACGCCGTTGAGTTGATACGGTTTATCTCCGACAGGTTGCCCGATGACCTGATCCAGGAAGTATCCGAGTTTCACTATTCCCCGACGGGACAGGTTACCGTATTCACCCTTGACGGAACCGAGGTCAGACTGGGAGGCAAAGAACGCCTGGATGAAAAGATAAGCTACTGGCGGCGAGTGATCAAGATACAAGAGGAAGGCAATGATCACGGCGGATTTGAATACATTGACCTGCGTTTTAAAGGACAATCGGTAATTCAGGAGAAACATTAGCGGGGTGATACCTTTTGAAGTTTAAGGGAGCCCAGGTCTCGATGGCGGTTGTATGCCTGGTCTTGGGAATAGTGTTGGCACTTCAATTCAGATCCAATGAGAACAGTCCCCGGAGCCTGTCGAGCGACCGCTGGACGGAGATTACGGTACAAATGGAAAACCTGAGGCGAGAGCGGGATTATCTGGCGGAGGAGGTTTTGTCGCTCCGGGAGAAGCTGGAGGAAGCGGCTTCGAGCCAGGAGGGGAATGCAGTAAACGCTCTTAGAGAGGAACTGGCCAAAGCAAATATGGCTGCGGGACTGGTTGCGGTGAGAGGAAAAGGAATTATCGTCACCCTTAACGACAGCCCTCATGTGTTGCAGCCCGGGGAAGACCCCAATTTATACCTGATTCATGATGAGGACTTATTAAAGGTGGTAAATGAACTGTGGGCGGCGGGAGCCGAGGCCATCAGCATTAACGGGCACCGACTGATCACCAATTCCGAGATCGACTGTGCAGGTACCACCATCCTGGTCAATGTAAACAAGATTGCACCACCGTTTGTGATTCATGCCATCGGGGACCCGCAGGTGTTGGAAAGCTCGTTAAGGATTAAGGGCGGTTGGATCGAAACCCTGCAAATGTGGGGCATTCAAGTTCAGATACAGCCCTCGGATTCGGTTGAGGTACCGGCCTACAAGGGATCCATCAAGTTCCAATATGCAGAGCCGATAAAGAGCGGCACAGGCAATGACTGATGAGGGCCCGGTTCGGGGAATAAACTGTATGCGGGTGACGCTTAATTCTTAAACTTAGAGAGGCGGTATATTTATGTGGTTGGTGGTTATATTCTGCATGCTCATTGGCCTCATTATTGGCTTTCAACTGCCGATCTTTATCCCTCTGGTATATGCGAAATACATGTCTGTAGCCATACTCGCGATGCTGGACTCGGTTTTTGGCGGAATCAGGGCCTATATGGAGAATGTGTTTGACACCACGGTGTTTGTCAGCGGGTTTGTAACCAACGCCCTTTTGGCGGGCGGCCTGGCTTATCTGGGAGACCGGTTGGGCGTTGAGCTGTATTTGGCGGCCGTGGTAGCCTTTGGCGTAAGGCTGTTCCAGAACCTTGCTATAATCAGGCGCTATTTCTTAAAGAAATCCTATTAATATACGACATATAATATACGACATAAAAAAGGAAATTTTGCGCTGGCGTGGTAAATAGATGATAAGGCAAGTTTGGTGCTGCGGGGGTCTTCGGTGAGAAGGAATATTGTGGTCGGCCTCGATTTGGGCTCCACCAAAATGGCAGTTGCGGTGGGAGAAGTTAATCCCGACAATTCTCTTACTCTGCTGGCACTCAGTCAAATAGACTCATCGGGGATGCGCCGAGGGAATGTGGTTGATATAGAATCCTCGGCCAGGGCTATTGATCAACTGCTGGATGGTGTAGAACGAATTGCCGGAACCAGTATCACCTCCACCCGCGTAGGCTTCAACAGTACCAGTGTAGCTACGACCATTAACCGGGCAACAATTGCGGTAACACATCCCCATCACGAGATAAACAGTGACGACATCAGCCGAGCCATTCAAGCCGCCAGGATGGTTCCCGTCTCACCCGACCGCTCAGTCGTGCACATTATACCCAGGCAGTTTATCGTTGACGGCTATGAGGGCGTAGTCGATCCCCTGGGAATGATGGGATCGCGTCTGGAAGTTGAGGTAATAATCGTTACCGCGATGACCTCTGCTTTGCAGAACATGGTTAAGACGGTCAGCCGTACCGGAACCAAGGTCAGGGAGATTGTCTTAAGCAGCATTCTGGCTGCAGAAGCGGTTCTCCAGCCCGCGGAAAAGGAAATGGGTGTAGTTTTAGTTGACATCGGAGGGGGTACCACCGATGTTGCGGTCTTTGAACAGGGTTCGCTGGTTTATGCCTCGGTCCTTCCGGTAGGCGGGGATTACATAACTCGTGACCTGGCGGTAGGGTTGAGAACCACCATAGATGAAGCCCGCCGCATAAAAGAGAATTACGGCTATGCTCATGTGGATTTGATTTCCGAAGGAACAATGGTTGAGATCTCCAGCATTTACGGCAAGGACAGCCGTCAGGTTTCTCAAAGGACCATTGCCTCGATTATTCAGCCCCGGGTCGAAGAACTTCTGGAGATTCTGAATGCGGAGCTGCGCCGCACCGGTTTTAATGGCGTGCTGCCGGCGGGGATAGTTTTAACAGGTGGGTGCTCTCTATTAAAAGGAATTATACCTTTTGGAGAAGAATACCTTAATATGCCCATGCGAATAGGTTATCCGGAGAACGGCGGCCTGGGGGTCAATCAGCAGTACGGGCCCGAGTACGCTGTTGTACTGGGCAATCTGCTGTACGGAGCCCGTGTTTTGGGCGACCTGGGAGGAGACAAGCAGGATAAGCTTTTAGGCGGTTTCATTTCCAGAATAGGATACTGGTTTAAAGAGTTGTTCAGTTAAGGGGGTTAGAAGGTGCTCGAGTTTGACGTTGAGGAACATCAGCAATTTGCCGACATAAAGGTAATAGGTGTTGGCGGTGGCGGCAACAACGCAGTCAATCGCATGATTGAAGCCGATCTGCGCGGTGTAGTATTCATTGCTGCCAATACCGACAGCCAGGCATTACGGCTTTCCAAGGCAGAAATCAAAATCCAGATGGGTGAAAAGCTTACTAAAGGATTGGGTGCAGGCGCCAACCCGGAAATTGGAAAGAAAGCCGCTGAAGAAAGCAGGGAGGAGATCAAAAAAGCGCTGCAGGGTGCGGATATGGTCTTCATTACTGCCGGAATGGGCGGAGGCACCGGAACCGGGGGAGCACCGGTTATTGCCGAAATTGCCAAGGAATTGGGCGCCTTAACCGTAGGGGTTGTGACTCGTCCCTTTATGTTTGAAGGGAGAAAGAGAGCCAGTCAGGCGGATCAGGGTGTGGCCGAACTAAAGGCCAAGGTCGACAGCCTTATTACCATCCCCAATGACCGCTTGCTGCAGGTTGTTGACAAACACACCTCCATCAACGATGCGTTTCTTATTGCCGATGATGTGCTTCGTCAGGGGGTTCAGGGAATATCGGATCTCATTGCCGTTCCGGCATTGATCAACTGTGACTTTGCCGATGTCAGGACGGTTATGCACGAGACGGGAACCGCCTTAATGGGAATAGGGGTCGGCCGTGGTGAAAACCGGGCGGTTGAGGCGGCAAGGAACGCGGTTTCCAGCCCGCTGCTTGAAACCTCCATCGACGGCGCCCGGGGAGTCTTGTTTAACATAACCGGCGATTCCAAACTGACCCTGTTCGAGATAAATGAAGCAGCGGAGATTATATCGCAGGCGGCTGATCCGGATGCCAATATCATCTTCGGTGTGATGATCGATGACAATCTGCAGGACGAGGTTAGGGTAACCGTCATTGCTACCGGCTTTGACGGCAAGAAAAAGGAGTCCCACCCCGAAATACCCGAGTTGAAGATGAAATCCTTTGTCTCTCAGGACCTCGAGATCCCCACTTTTCTCAGGAGAAAATAGCTGATTTAAGACCGATAATACATACTTTTTGAGGCCTTCTGTCAAAACAGGAGGCCTTTTGTTTTTTCCATGAAATTACAAGATATGCAGTGCTATTCTGCTATACTTTGGAAGAATGTTTTACAGACAACATTCATAGTGATTTAATGGCGAATGGGCTTCACACTCCGGGAGACGGGAGGGTGATAGCAGATGGATCAGACCCCGGTTTATTTAGATGTAATCATTTTGGTCAACCTGGTCATGGACTTCCTGATCCTGTGGGCGGCTGGAAAGCTTGCAGGTATTGAGATACGTTACGGGCGAATTCTTACAGCCTCCATTCTCGGTGCCATTTACTCGGCAGGATGTGTATTCAGCAATCTGTCGGTATGGTATGACTTCCCGGTAAAGATTATTATTTCCGGATTAATTGTCATCCTGGCATACTGGCCGGATAGCGGCCGCATGTTCATGAAAGCCTGGGCGTACTTCTACGGGGTAAGCTTTGCCATGGCTGGAGCGGTCGTGGGTTTCTCTTACCTTTTTCAGGGTTATCCGTTTAAATCGGTAACCGATTTCTCCTACCTGTGGCTGGGGGGCGGAATAATCTGTGCCGTTGCCCTGGGAGCCTATGGTGACCGGTTGATGAGGGAGCGGGTCCTGCCCAACCTGCTTAGATGTACGGTGGGAATGCGCTTCGGCTCCACCTGGTGCGAGGGTCAGGGGTTCATTGATACCGGCAACAATCTGACCGATCCCTTAACCAACAAACCGGTGGTGGTGGCCGAATACAAACTGGTGAGCAATTGTTTCCCATCTGATGTCCGTGAGGCTGTGGATTACTGCCAGCAGGAGGATAAACTGTTTGAAGCCCTCGCCCAGACCAGTTGGGCCAATCGCCTTCGTGTAATTCCTTTTACCTCAATCGGAAAAAAACACGGGCTTCTGATTGGGTTACGCAGCGACGAGCTCAAGATTCAAGCTGGAAACCGGTGGCTGAGTTATCCTGGTGTGGTCATCGGTTTGTACCACGATTCGCTTAGCCCGGAGGGAAGCTTTCAGATGCTGGTTCCCGCCAGTTTCGTCCAGCAATGATCAGCTTGTGCAAGCAGGGAGGTATACGGAATGGTAGAGATGTTTAAAAGAATCCAGGCTTCGATCAAGTTTTTTCTGGTCAGGGTACTGTTAAAGGCCCGGGCTTACCGGTATGTGTATTACGTGGGGAGCACGGAAGTTTTACCTCCACCCTTGTCAGCAGATGAAGAAGGACTTCTTATAAGCAGGCTGGAAAGCGGGGACCTGTCGGTAAAGAGCAGTCTGATTGAGCACAACCTGAGGCTGGTCGTTTACATAGCCAAAAAATTTGAGAATACGGGAATCAATATTGAAGACCTGGTCTCAATTGGGACAATCGGTTTGATCAAAGCGGTCAACACCTTCGATCCGCAGAAGAACATTAAACTCGCCACCTATGCTTCTCGCTGCATAGAAAACGAGATCCTCATGTACCTGCGCCGCAATATGAAGACCAAGATTGAGGTTTCATTGGATGAGCCCTTGAATATCGACTGGGACGGCAATGAACTGCTGCTGTCGGATATTCTGGGGACGGAAGGCGACATGATTTACAAGCAGATCGAAGAAGAAGTGGAAAAGAAGCTGCTTTCCCAGGCGATACTGAAACTGTCGCCCCGGGAAAAGAAAATAATCCAGCTGCGCTTCGGACTCGAAGACGGCAATGAAAAGACTCAGAAAGAGGTAGCCGACGTCCTGGGAATTTCGCAGTCATACATATCAAGGCTGGAAAAAAGGATTCTGCGGCGATTGCGCCGGGAGATAAGAAAATCCGAATAATACCCGCCAAGCCATCCTATCATCGGGGACCGCAAGGTCCCTCATTTCTTGCCGTTTGGTTACTCCCCGCCCAAAGACCTCAGAATAAATACATTCTTGAAAGTTAATACTGTTGATGAAAATTCCGCAAAATGAGAGGACGGGAAAACTTGATGATCAACAAGGTTGAAATCTGTGGTGTAAACACCTCCAATCTCCCGGTTCTCAAGAATGAAGAGATGAAGACTCTATTTCTGCGGGCGCAGAAAGGGGAAAAGGAAGCACGAGAAGAGCTGATTAGAGGCAATTTGAGGTTGGTTTTGAGCGTAATTCAGAGGTTCAGCAATCGCGGAGAATATGTCGACGATCTGTTTCAGGTGGGCTGCATTGGCCTGATAAAGGCCATCGACAACTTTGACCTGGAACAGAACGTAAGGTTTTCCACCTATGCGGTTCCCATGATCATCGGCGAGATCAGAAGGTACCTGCGCGACAACAACCCGGTGAGGGTATCCCGATCCTTGCGCGATATTGCCTACCGAGCCTTACAGGTCAGGGAGCGGCTGGTTGCGGAAAAGTCTAGAGAGCCCAGCCTGCAGGAAATCGCGGATCAGCTGGGACTGCCCCAGGAAGAAGTGGTTTTTGCCCTCGATGCCATCCAGGAGCCGATTTCTCTGTTTGAGCCGATATACAACGATGGCGGTGATCCCATCCTGGTAATGGACCAGATCAGCGACGACAAGACCAACGATGATGTATGGCTGGAGGAAATATCAATAAAAGAAGCCCTAAAAAAACTGGGAGAGCGGGAAAAACTTATTCTCTCGCTTCGGTTTTTTGAGGGAAAAACGCAGATGGAGGTTGCCGAAGAAATCGGCATCAGCCAGGCCCAGGTTTCTAGGCTGGAAAAAGCGGCGTTAAAACACATGAAAAAGTATATGTAGGAGGGATCGGAAGTGAAAAAGGCCTGGGGCCTTATAATCTTGATACTGGTTTTAGGCATTGCTTTTCCCGTTTTCCAGCATCTGCTGAAAAAACAGGAAGCCTTCACCCCCAACAGCCTTATTCGCATTCACATTGTCGCCCACAGCGACAGTTCGTTCGATCAGGAGATCAAGCTTAGGGTAAGAGATCGCCTGGTCAAATGGCTGTCGCCCCGGTTGGCCGCCTGCGGCTCGGCACAGGAGAGCCGCAGGGTTCTGGAGCAGAACCTCGATGCCATCCGGGAGGAGGCCTGCCGGGAGATTAAGGCCGGCCAGGGGGATTACGGAGCCTCAGTGATGCTGGGCGAATTCGATTTCCCGGTTCGGACCTACGGGGAGACCGTCCTGCCGGAAGGAAGGCACCAGGCGCTCAGGGTGGTATTGGGAGACGGCAGGGGGAGCAACTGGTGGTGCGTTTTGTACCCGCCGCTCTGCGTAGGGAAGAACACTGAAGGCGAAAAGGATGTGCGCTGGTTCGTCTCCAGGTTGGTTTCGGATTTAAAGAAAAAGAGTTAAACCCGTGAAGCCGCGGTCCCCGTAAAACCGGGGACTTTTTTTTCGCCACCATTTTCTATCACATGTCCCACAACAGCCACATATTAATAGAAAAGGATACATGGTCTTGCGGACCAACGTAAGACCGTCAGGGGGGAGGGAAACAAGTGATTAAAATATCCGACCTGAGAACCCGAGAAGTGGTTAACGTGCAGGACGGCAGAAAGCTGGGGCTTATAAAGGATCTTGATCTCGATGTGGATAAGGGGAAAATAAATGCACTGGTCCTGCCGGGACCGAACAGGCTGATAAATTTTTTTACCCGCAAAGATGATATCATTGTTCCCTGGGACCGGATAGTGAAAATCGGCCGGGATGTGATACTGGTTGAAGTAAACCCCTATAACGAAATTCACCACCTGAACGAGTGAGCGGTCGCAGTGGATATATATTTTAAGATATTGGCCGTATAAACCGTTCAAAATAAAATTAATTTACTCGATATATTGTATGCTATAATAATCATAAACACTATATGTTGAGGGCAGATCATGAAATGTCCTTTTTGTTCAGAATTGGAAAGCAGAGTCTTGGATTCACGCACTACCGATGAGGGAACGGTCATCAGGCGACGGAGAGAGTGTGCCGCATGTAAGCGGCGCTTTACAACCTATGAGCGCATCGAGGAGCGTCCTCTTATGGTGGTTAAGAAGGAGGGGAACAGAGAGGCATTCCAAAGGGACAAGCTAATGCAGGGCATACTTAAAGCAATAGAAAAAAGGCCGATTGGCATGGATACAGTTGAGGCCGTAGTAGGAGAGATTGAACGCGAGCTTCGAGATTCGTATGACAAAGAGGTGAGCAGTCAGGTAATCGGTGAGAAAGTAATGGACAGGCTTCGCATGATCGATGGAGTTGCCTATGTTAGGTTTGCGTCGGTTTACCGCCAGTTTACCGATGTAAAGGGATTCGTGGAAACCGTGGAACAGCTGCAAAAATATCAGGATTCCGGGGAGGGGAACAGTAGTGTTTGAAAAAATCAGGAAGCGGGATGGACGCGAGGTACCGTTTGATCCTTCAAAGATAACCGAAGCCATATTCAAAGCCGCACGAGCCCAGGGAGGGGAGAATTACCAGAAAGCCCTCGAACTTACCCTTGAGGTCATGAGAGTGCTGGGGGAAAAGTATGAGGGAGACGTTTTTTCGGTTGAAGATGTTCAGGACATAGTGGAAAAAGTCTTAATCGAGAATGGTCATGCCCGCACCGCGAAGGCCTACATACTGTACCGAGCTCAGAGAACCAGATACCGGGAAGGCAAGTCCGAGCTGATGGATGTGGTTGAGGAGATCCTGAAGGAGACCAACCGGGAAAATGCCAATGTGGGTAATTCTCCGTCGGCCAAAATGCTGCAGATTGCCAGTGCCGCTTCCAAACAGTATTACCTGGATCGCCTGATCCCTCCCGAATTTTCCAATGCTCACCGCCAGGGAGATATCCATATTCATGACCTTGATTTTTACGGCAAGACTCTGAACTGCATACAGATACCGCTTAGAAAGCTCCTGCAGGAAGGGTTTAACAACGGTCACGGCTATATAAGACCTCCAAAAAGGCCGGCGTCGGCCACCGCATTGGCGGCCATCATCCTGCAGAGTTCACAAAACGACATGTTCGGCGGGCAGTCTTTCCCCTTCTTTGACCGGGATTTAGCCCCCTTTGTTGAGAACGCCAGCGACGAGGAAACCTACCAGGCTATGGAAGCCCTGGTATACAACCTCAACAGCATGCACTCTCGGGCCGGGGCGCAGGTGCCGTTTTCCTCGCTGAACCTGGGTGCGGATACTTCCGAAGCCGGACGGCGGGTAGCGAGAAATCTCCTGCTCGCTTATGAAGCCGGCCTGGGAAGAGGGGAGAACCCCATTTTCCCCAATATCATTTTCCGGGTGAAGGAAGGTGTCAACCTTAATCCGGACGATCCCAACCACGACTTGCTGCTGCTGGCCATGAGGGTGGCGGCCAAGAGAATGAACCCGACTTTCAGCTTTATGGACTCATCATTCAACAAACAGTATGGAGATGAGGTAGCCTACATGGGCTGCCGGACCCGGGTGATAGCGAATATCCATGGACCGGCAGTTACTGAGAGGCGGGGGAATCTGTCCTTTACCACCATCAATTTGCCCCGGTTGGCTTTGAGAGCCAAGGGCAGCCTGGGAGAGTTCTATCGCCTTCTGGAGTCAACCGTCTGGCTGGCCTGTGAACAGCTTCATCACCGTTACCGGGTTCAGGCCGCTCTCAAGGTTAAGGACCTGCCGTTTGTTATGGGACAGCACCTCTACATGGGATCGGAGGGGCTTGGCCTCTGTGATCCGATTGAAGAGGCGGTAAAGCACGGAACCCTGTCGGTAGGCTTTATCGGCCTGGCGGAAACCCTGGTCTGCCTTACCGGAAAACACCATGGGGAGTCGAACGATTCGCAGGCCATAGGCATATCCATTGTCCAGTTCATGCGTCAGCTTGTTGATCGGGCGGCTGAACAGTTTAACTTAAACTACACCCTGATCGCAACACCGGCCGAAGGCCTTTCGGGGCGTTTTATCGCTATGGACCGAGAACGCTTCGGAGTTATTCCCGGGGTTACCGACGGCCAGTACTATACCAACAGTTTTCACATACCGGTCAATTACGATATATCGATATTTGAAAAGTTGTCCAGGGAAGGACCCTATCACAAGTACACCAATGCCGGGCATATAAGTTACGTGGAATTCCCGGCTCCTCCGGTTCACAACGGAGAAGCCATACAGGCCATTATCAAGCATATGAATGACTGCGACATGGGTTATGCCGGCATCAACTTCCCCATCGACTTCTGCGAGAGTTGCGGATTCTTGGGGGTTATCGACCACGATAAATGCCCCAAATGCGGAGGCGACGAGATAAAACGGGTTCGAAGAATTACCGGATATCTGTCCACAGTGGACCGGTTTAACGATGCCAAGATAGCCGAACTCAAGAATCGCAGACCCCACCGGCTGTCTTGAGGAGGGATACGGTGAAAATGAGGGTCAGCGGGTTTACCCGTGAAAGTGTGGTAGACGGCCCGGGAATCCGGGCCGTGGTTTATGCCCAGGGATGTCCACATCACTGTCCGCACTGTCATAACCCGTCCACCTGGGATCCCGAGGGAGGATATGAGCTCGATATCGACGACATAGTAGGTCTGGTCAGGGATATTGGCCTCTTGCGGGGAATAACCCTATCCGGAGGAGAACCTTTCCTCCAGGCGGGACCGGCTGCGGAACTGGCCGCCCGCATAAAGGATCTGGGCCTGGATGTGGTGGTATATACGGGTTATACTTTTGAGGAACTGCTGGAAATGAGCCGGAACGACCCGGCAGTGGCCAGGCTACTTAATCTGACCGATATCCTGATTGACGGGCCTTACCGGCATGAGGAGCGCGATTTGAGCCTTGCTTTTCGCGGTTCGAGAAATCAGCGGGTGATCGACGTCAGGCGAAGCCTCGAGGAGGGGCGAGTTTGTACACTGGACTATTGATGTTTAATCCTTTCCCGCTCCCGGCTCATGATGTCGAGGCGAATCATATAATCCGGCAAAGCCGTCTGTTTATAATCACTCCCGGGATTGGTCCTCGTCGGGAGGCTGAGCATCCATGGCGGCCAGCAGCTCTCTGGCTTCGGACAGCTTATCCCGGGGCACCATGACCCGAACTTCGGCCAGGGGGCCGATTGACAGACCCTGAACCCTTCCAATCCCTTCCCGGGAACGCAGGATAACCGGAATTCCGCAGCTTTCCAGCAAGCTCTTTATTATATCATCCTGGGGAGGATATACTGTTGCCAGAATATCCCATGAGGTCGGCGCCGGTTGTCCGCATGAGGGGCAGGACATCAGATGATCAGCATAGTGCTGACGACAGATTGTACAGAGCATAATATCCCTCCTTGGTGTTCATGATAACAGACAATTGTAGTGGAACAAAGCATGGCAGCTGTGACCGCACCCGAGAGGGGTTATTGACCCGGCATATAATCATGAGGTGTCAGGGAAGGGTTATGCGGTTAAGCCGGACATCAAGGCAGGAAGTCCCTAAGGTAAGGAGGCGGGTCAGTTTGAATTGGGAATGGAGGCAGCGCGGCTCTCTAACTTTTCTTACCCTCCCCGGCTGGGAAGAGCTGGGGGTGAAGGCGGCTTTTACCACCAGGCATGGAGGGTTCAGCACCGGTCCTTTCACATCCCTGAACCTGGGGCTGCACGTCGGGGACGACCCCGAGCCGGTGATGGCCAACCGGGAACTGGTAGGCAGGAGCCTTGGATTTGGACTCGACCGGATGGTCTGCTGTGAACAGGTGCATGGCAGGGAGGTGGCGGTGGTTGACAGCCGGCACGCCGGACGGGGAGCCTGCAGCCTCGATGACGTGCTCATGGGCTGTGATGCCATGGTAACCGACTGCCCGAACCTGTTTTTGACCGCCTTTTTTGCCGACTGTTATCCCCTCTACTTTTTTGACCCCGCCAAAAGAGTGATTGCCCTGGCCCACAGCGGGTGGAAGGGCACAGCCCTTCGCATTGCTGAGGCTACTTTGAAGGTGATGACGAGTGAATTCGACTGCCGGATAAAAGACATCCGGGTGTTCATAGGACCGGGGATTGGACCGGAGTGTTTCGAGATTGATGCCCAAAGAAAGAGCCAGGTTGAAGGGTTGTTTACTTTTCGTGATGAGATAATTTATTCTTATAATGAGAATCGGTCCGTATGGGACCTGGAGCTCACCAACAGGCTAATTCTCAAAGAAAGCGGAATCCCGGAGGAGAATATCGGGTCCTGTCGTCTGTGTACAAGCTGCAACCAGGATCAGTTTTTTTCCTACCGGGCCTCCGGGGGGCGTACCGGAAGAATGGCTGCGGTGCTGGGCTTGCTTGAATGAGGGTGGTAACCTGTGAATGCCAAGATTCTTGTAGTTGACGATGAAACTTATATTGTGGAACTGGTAAAGTTCAACCTGGAGAAAGAAGGGTTTGAGGTCATTGTAGCCCATGACGGAAGGACCGCTCTGGACATGGTGGAGGAGGAAAACCCGGATCTGGTCATTCTGGATATCATGCTGCCGGTAATGGACGGATTGGAGGTCTGTCGGATGCTGCGCCAGAACCCCCGCCATCGCAACCTGCCCATAATTATGCTGACTGCCAAAGGCGAGGAAGTCGATACCGTTTTGGGGCTGGAGATGGGGGCGGATGATTATATAAAGAAACCCTTCAGTCCGCGGGAAATGGTGGCCAGGGTTAAGGCCAGGTTAAGGGCGGGCAAGCTTTTGCAAACCGAGGATGCCGTAAGGGAAAAGGCCTTGGTATGGAAGGACCTGGTCATAATTCCCGAGCGTTACGAGGCCTATATCCGGGACAAGAAACTGGACCTTACGCCCAAGGAATTTGAGCTGCTCCGCATCCTGGCTTCGAGCCGGGGGCGCGTTTTGACCAGAGAGACTCTTTTGGAAAAGGTCTGGGGTTACGAGTTTATCGGTGATACAAGAACCGTTGACGTTCACATAAGGCACCTGCGGATGAAGTTGGGAGATGACAGCTCGGCACCGCAATATATAGAGACCGTCCGCGGTGTGGGCTACAGGTTTAGGGAGAGTGGTTACCTATAGACAAGGCAAGCAGCTTATGGGAGGGTTTATCCAGCGAAAACGGGAAGATGCAGGCCATACTTGCCAGCATGGTGGACGGCCTGGTGGCGGTTGACAAAGAAGGCCGTATTTCAATGGTCAACCGGGCTGCCGAGGGCCTTTTCATGCTGCAGAAGCAACATCTGCTGGGACAGACCTTCGAATCACTGCTCGACACCCCCGATCTCCATAACACCATAATCAAGGTCCTGAGAACCGGTGTTGAGTTCCGCGTTGAATACAACCTTTTTCCAAACCAGGAGAATATATACCGCATCAATATCGTGCCCCTCAAGGGAGAAAACGATGAGATTGAAGGGGCTCTGGCGGTGTTTCATGATATTACCGATGCCCGCAAGTTCGACCGCATGAGAAGTGAGTTTGTCGCCAACGTATCTCACGAACTGCGGACTCCGCTGACCTCCATCAAAGGGTTCGTCGAGACCCTGCTGGATGGGGCGCTGGAGGATAAGATGCTCTGCCGCCGGTTTCTGAGCATTATTGACAGCGAGACCGACCGACTGACCCGTTTGATCGATGATCTGCTCACCCTGTCGGCCATGGAAACCAAAGAGATCAGGGTTAACCTGCAGAATGTAAACCTGGTGGAATCGGTTAAGAATGTTTTCAATATCATGGGGCCGCAGGCGGAGGACAAGAACCTGCGCATGGAATTGATTTACTCGCCGCAGGCGGGCTGGGTGAAAGCGGATCAGGACCTGATCGGGCAAGTGTTGATAAACCTCATCGACAACGCCATCAAGTATTCCAGCGATGGCGGGAAGATCGTGGTCCGGATATTCAACGAGAATGGAAAGACTGTGATCAAGGTCAGCGATACCGGGATCGGTATTGCCAAAGAGAGCCTGCATCGCGTTTTCGAGAGGTTTTATCGTGTGGATCGTGCTCGTTCCCGGGTTCATGGCGGAACCGGACTGGGATTGGCGATTGTCAAACACATTGTTGAACTGCATGGGGGAGAGGTCTTCGTCAGCAGCCAGGTTGGTGTGGGTTCAACCTTTACCTTCTGCCTGCCGGCGGGAGACCAAGTATCCAGGTGTGCGGAGATTGACAATTGAGTACTCGACAGCAGAGAATTCAAAACCGCTTGCGCAAACAGATGATGATGAGAATCTTCATGAAAGGTTGTCTGGCCGTAGCTATACTGGTGGGCACCGGCGCTTTCATGCTCCTTCTTTATCATCAGATCCTGGCCTGGCTTGTTGATGTGGAAGTCGCCCAGTACAGCGAATTACAGGACGTGATCACGGTTCCGGCCATTATTATTAAACAGGAGACGGTGGTAAATGCACCGTCCCGCGGGCGATTTGAGAACCAGGTGATGGAAGGGGAGAGGGTTCGCAGCGGCTCGGTTGTGGGTTTGTTTTATCCTGAAGGACAGATCAAACCGGTAACCATATCGGTACCCCGGGGCGGAGTAATAAGCTTTAAACCCGACGGCTGGGAGCAGGTCCTCTCCGATTTCTCCCTTGAGGGAGGAGACCGTAATATATTCGATTATAACCCCCGTCAGTTCAATGACGGCAGTTTTCAGTATGAACGCGGGGAGCCGATCTTCAAGGTGATAGACAACCTGGTGCCGCTGCGGATGGTGGTTAAATTTGATAATGCGGCCATGAGCAAGCCCCTGGAGATCGGCGATACCATGAAGTTGATCTACCGGGATGAGGTCCTGGGTGACGCCCGGTGCGAGTCGGTATGGTCGGGTCAGGACCACCTGACTGCCATTCTGAGCCTTGACAGCTTCAACGAGGACCTGCTGGCTCAAAGAAAAATTGATGTGGATTGTGTAACTGCCGCCTACCAGGGCGTAGTCATTCCCGAAAAGGCCCTGGTTAAAAACCGGGAGGGATATGCGGTTTACCGGCTGAACGAAAGCAAAGTTGAATTGTGCTCACTTACAGTAGTTAAAATACATCAGGGACAGGCGGTGGTTGAGGGAATCCAACCCGGAGATTCCATTGTAACCACGCCTCATTTGGTTTCGGAAGGCATGACCTATCGATAAGGCCCGGGAGGGGGAAAAGTGACCCTGGATACTGCCACCTTTGCAGGAAACCTCAAAGCCGTCCGAGAAAAGGTTAAAAGAGCCGCGCTTAAGGCGGGCACCGACCCCAATGCTATCCACCTGATTGCCGTCAGCAAAACGGTGGGCCTGGAGGTAGTCGATATGGCTTGCCGCCACGGGTTATCCGATTTTGGTGAAAACCGGGTTCAGGATCTGGTGTTGAAGCAGAGTCAATACCCCCAGGTCCGGTGGCATATGATCGGCCGCCTTCAGACCAACAAGGTTAAGGACGTAATCGGCCGGGCTTTTCTCATTCATTCGCTGGACAGATGGTCACTGGCGGAGTATATTGAGAAAAGGGCAGAAAAGGAAAAAACTGTGGTTTCCACACTGCTTCAGGTCAATGTTTCCGGGGAGAAGTCAAAAACCGGTGTGGCACCATTGGAAGTTCCGGATTTTCTGGACGCTGTCAGCCGGTTGAACCATCTGCGGGTCCTGGGATTGATGACCATGGCACCGGAAGTGGACGACCCTGAGGAAACCAGACCAGTATTCAAGGAACTGCGCCGGATATTCGATATATGTAAAGAGAGCGGGTATCCCCGGGTGGAAATGCGTTATCTTTCCATGGGGATGACCCAGGATTTCGAAGTGGCCATTGAAGAGGGGGCAAATATGGTCCGGATAGGCCGGGCGCTGTTTGACCCCGGATTTAAGGAGGTTTGAAGAATTGAGTTTTTTTGACAAGCTGTGGCGTTGGCTTGGAATTGCAGAGGTTGAGGAGGAAGAAGTACCAAGTCTGCCGATTGTGGACAACCGGGAAATAAACCGCAAGGCCAATCTGGTAAGCCTGCAGGGAGCCAAAACCATAAAAGTTGTGGTCAGCGAACCCGCCACCTTCGAAGAGGCTCAGGACCTGGCCGACAGTCTGAAGAATCGGCGGCAGGTAGTACTGAACCTTAATAACACCGATATTGAGATTGCCCGTCGCATAATTGACTTCTTAAGTGGAACCACCTATGCTCTTGATGGGCAGACCCAGAAACTGGGAGAAAACATTTTTCTTTTTGCACCCAGCAATGTAGAAATCTCCAGGGAACCCAAAATGATCATGCGGAGTTCTTTTACATACTCAAAGGGTAACGCTTTGGGGAGAGAAGATTAATGAACAGTGGCTGCACGTTAGGCCTTATTGGATGCGGGCAGATGGCCCGGGCTCTGCTCGGCGGCTTTGCCGGCCGGGGATTGCTGAGGGAAATAACCCTGTTTGATATTGACCCCGGCAAGGCCCGAGACCTGGCCGAGGATTATGGAGCCCGCGTAGCCGATTCGGGATACACCCTGGCCAAGGGTGCCGACATCGTGATAGTGGCGGTTAAACCTCCTCAGGTCAGAACCGTTTTAAAAGAGATTGCCCCGGCTCTCAATGCCGACAAAGTCCTGATTTCCGTGGCTGCCGGGGTTACTCTGGCCTCCATACGCGAAAGTATTGATCCCAATATTCCCGTAGTCCGCGTCATGCCTAATGTGCCGTGTCTTATTGGGCAGGGGGTCAGCGGCCTCTCCTTCGGCGGTTCATTGGCCGACGATAAACGGCAGCTGATCATTGAGCTCTTTTCCGCTGTGGGCCTGGTTGAGGTAATTCCTGAAGAATACATGGACGCGGTAACCGCAGTATCCGGCAGCGGTCCCGCCTTTGTCTTCCTGGTTGCCGAAGCCTTGACCGATGCTGCGGTGGATATCGGCCTGCCCCGGGACATCGCCCGGCGAATGGTCAATCAGACCCTGACCGGCTCCGCGCTCATGATGCAGGAAACCGGCGAACACCCGGCAGTTTTGAGGGAGAGGGTTACTTCTCCCGGCGGAACCACCATCGCCGGTTTGAGGGCGCTTGAACGCGGGGGAGTTCGAGCGGCCTTCTTCGATGCGGTAAGGGAAGCATACAACCGGGCGGCCAAACGGTAATTGGTGGTGGGGGAGATGAGCAGAGTATATGCTGATATATGATATTGTAAATCTGGCCTTTGAGGTCATGATGTGGCTGGTGGTCATAAGATGCATCCTGTCGTTTGTAAGGCACAATCCCTATCACCCGATTATCCGCTTTATATATGATATAACCGAGCCGATAATGGCGCCTTTTCGCCGGCTGTTGCCCCCGGCGGGGGGAATTGATTTTTCTCCCATTATAGTGTGGATGGTGCTGATGCTCTTGCGTAACCTCGTACTGGGAATACTGAGGGCAATCTTATAACATCTGCAACAATCTGGGTCGGTGGAGGTTAGTAACTGCTTTAAGGATGAGCTTGGGTCTTTTCCAAATGATATTCAGGGTTGATCCCTTGAAATAACAGCTGATCAGGAGATAATCTATGCGTGCCAGATGTGGAATCGAATTACTCGCGCCGGCCGGTAAATGGACAGTCCTGAAAGAGATAATCAAGGCCGGAGCCGATGCGGTTTACTTGGGAGGTAAAAGGTTCAACATGCGCCTTTTGCGTCCTGATTTTAATTTTACCGACCTTGAATTAAGGGATGCGGTAGCCCTGTGCCACGATAATGGGGTCCGGCTTTATGTGACGGTGAACAACCTCTATCATGAAGAAGAGCTGCCCGCCATTGACGATTACCTGTGCTTCCTGAAAGCTATCGGGGTGGATGCGGTTATCATCCAGGATCTGGCCCTGATAGAAGCCTGCCGTAAGCAGGGACTTGCCATGCACGCCAGCGTTCAAATGGGGGTTAATAATGTTGAGACCGCCAGACTCCTGGAACAAAGCGGAGTAAGCCGGGCCGTGCTGTCAAAGAACCTGGCTCTTCATGAAATTCGGGAGATCCGAGACAAAAGCAGCCTGGGGCTGGAGTATTTCATCCACGGGGACCTCTGCGTGGCTCATACCGGCCAGTGCCTGATGTCCGGGTTGCTCTTCGGGAAGAGCGGAAACCGGGGGCAGTGCCGCAAGCCCTGCCGCTGGTCGTACGACCTCGAAGCGGCCAATTCAGGAAATATTGCGGCCGACAAGTACCTCCTGGCCTTCAAGGATCTCTGCCTTTATCCCTTCATACCTGATCTGATCGAGGCCGGGGTCACCTCCTTCAAGATTGAGGGACGTATGCGCGAAGCCGAGTACCTGGGCCTCCTGGTCTCCTGCTACCGCAAGGCCATCGACAGATACCTGGAAGACTCACAGCCCCCGGCAACCGGTGATCTCGAATGGCAGAGGCTTTATGAAAACAGAATCCGCGATTTTACTTGCGGCAGCCTTTACGGGCGCCCGACCATCGACGATATCGGCCTCTCCGGAGAGCGGGAACCTGCTTTTCCCACGGCTCCCACCCGCCTTCCCCGGCTGCAAAAAGAGGATTACCGCGACTGGCGTGGTGAGGGACACCAACTGGACCTAACCGTTAAGGTTGGCAGCCGGGAAGGACTGAGGGCAGCCCTGGATCAGGGAGTCAAGACTGTTGTCATCCCGGGAACGATTTACCGGAGCCGCGGCTTTTCCTCCCTGCAGGATATTGCAGCAGCGTTAAGGGAGGCGAAAAAGGCCGGTGCCAGAACAATCCTCGAGCTCCCCCGAATTGTAACCGTCGGTGATCGCTCAAAAGTCCAGGAGCTCTGGGACCTGGTAGCAGCCTCAGGGGTGAACGAAGTAGCCGTACATGATCCCGGCTCGCTTTTGGTCGCATCCCGGTTGGGGATTAAAGCCGGCGCCGGTTACGGTTTCAACCTGGTCAACAGCCGCGCGGTTGAGCAGGTTAAAGCTTGGGGGGCCGTTTGGGCCTCTCCGTCACTTGAGATCAGCGGGGAAAATTTACAGGATATGGCGAAGGAAACGCCGCTGCCTCTGGAGGTGGTGGTCGCCGGACCGCTGTGCGGTATTGTCAGCGATTACTGTCCGGTAGGTTCAATGGCTGCCGGCGATGCTGAGAGCTGCAGCTCTCCCTGTCAGTGGGACACCTACCGGCTGGTGGATAATCTGGGGCAGAAGTACCCCCTGGAATGTGATGAACAGTGCCGCTGTTATATTTATCATCCCTTTGAGCTGTCTCTCTTTACCGAATTACCGTGGCTGGCCCCGCGGATATCTTCGGTAAGAATAGAAGGGGACGGCTATCCGCCGGAACTCCTGGGCCAGGTTATACACATATACCAGTCCGCGCTTGAAGACATCAGCCGAGGAGAGTGGAATCAGCAGTCAAATTTTTACCGTCTGCTTGACCTGTTTCCTCATGGTCTGACCAAAGGGGCCTGGGAGGAACCGGGGGCGGATCCAGGCAAATAATGCTGCAGGTACAGTTTCATGGGGCCTGGAATCATATGAGAGGAGGTAACGCATGATTTCGCCGATTGAGATCAGAAGACAGGAGTTCAGCCGTAGGCTTCGGGGGTATAGTAAAGAAGAGGTGGATTCCTTCTTGGTCAATATCGCCGAGGAATTCGAAAGGCTTTACCGGGAGAATGCCGAGCTGAAAGAAGCGGTTCAGCGTGCGGAAATGGACATGGCGAAATACAAGAAACTGGAGGAAACTCTGAACCAGACCCTGTTGCTGGCACAGCAGACTGCCGAAGAAATAAAGCAGAATGCTCACAAAGAAGCCCAGATGTTGTTGGAAGGCGTCCGCGAGAAGATCAAGGAGACCTTTGCCGTATACGAGGAGTTGCTGAAAAGGCTGAACATCTACCGTACCGAGATGAAATCATACATAAATGCCCAGGTGGAGTTTATGGAGCGCCACGACCAGAGATTGGAGGAACTGACCTCTTTCTTTTACAGCCGGGATACGAAAGAGCTGTTGGAGGCAATCTCCAAGGCGGAGAAGGGTGGAGATTAGGACTTGTCAATTTCGCCATGGGATGACGGGGTGCGCATGGAGGTTAAGGTTCAACCGCGCTCATCCCGCAATGAGCTGGTTGGTTTTCAAGAGGGTGTGCTCAAGGTAAAGCTGACAGCTCCTCCGGTCGAGGGAGAAGCCAATGAGGCTTTAATTTCATTTCTGGCCGAGGTTCTGGGGACCAGCAAGAAAAACGTGGTTATCCTAAGAGGAGAGACCTCCCGTTTAAAACTGGTGGGCGTTCGCGGAATATCCCCGGCTGAGGCCGAAAACAGGTTGAAAAAATCAAAGTAAAGCATGCTTTTATTCCAGGATGCCGCGTCTCGTCCCAGGAGAACGAGCGGTTTTTCAGGGAGATGAGTTCTTGCAGACTACCGAAAAGAGAATGAAGCAGGTCCTGAAGAGGTTGCACCGGGAATACCCTCAGGCGGGAACCCGGCTGAAATGGAACAGCGTGTTTGAACTCCTGGTGGCTACCATCCTGTCGGCGCAGACTACGGACAAACAGGTTAATCAAATAACCGCAAACCTGTTCAAGCATTATAACCAGCCCCAGGATTTTGCCGCACTCACCCCGGAGGATTTGGAACCCTGGATCAAGGGATGCGGTCTTTATCGGAATAAGGCCGGTTTTATCATTGAAGCCTCCCGGGCGATCGTCGAACGGTTTGGGGGCGTGGTCCCTGATACCCTGGAGGAACTCATGGAACTGCCGGGAGTGGGACGCAAGACCGCCAATGTCGTCTTAAGCGTTGGCTTCGGCAAACCGGGTTTAGCGGTAGATACCCACGTGCAGAGGGTCGCCTCCCGATTGGGGTTTACCGAAAGCGAAAATCCCGAGCATACCGAACTGCGCCTGAAGAGCCTTATACCCCCCGAGGAATGGGGGAGGGCGCACCACCTTTTCATCTGGCATGGGCGAAGCGTGTGCCAAGCCCGTAAACCCAGGTGCGGGCAGTGCCCGCTGTCCGATCTGTGCCCGGCCGCCGCCGATTATCTGAATGAAGCCGCTCCTCGCAGCTAGTTTCCGACCGATGTTCAAGTATCGGCCGCAAACCGGCGGATATGCTCATTAGGCACGATAACCCGCAACAATCCCGCCAATGCTTGCCGCGGCATGTTTCCCCGGCGTGTTTTCGGGGATGACGTTTTTCCCGACGGCTCAGGCTGTAACATAATCGCCGATGGAGAATAAAATCTTAAATCAAAGTTGTATCCTGGTTGCTGATATGTTAATATGAAGCTTCAGATAGAACTTGTGACATACCAAAGGCTGTGAAGGGGACGAGTAACTTCCCGGGCGGAGCAAGCGAGTCTGGGACGGTGTGAGCCAGGCCGAAGCCAGGATGTTGAAGATCACCCCGGAGCTTTTAACCGAACTCGGGCTTGAATCCGGCCCGACAGTAGGCTTAAACGGCTTTTCCCCGTTATCGGAAAATCGAGTGAACAGAGTCAACTCTGGTTAAATAGGGTGGTACCGCGGAAGATTACCTTTCGTCCCTAAGCGGGGATGAAAGGTTTTTTAGATTTTACGGTCTTAAGGAGTGTTGGTATGGCAAAGGGCAAATATGATCACACCATTAATCTCATGAAAACCGATTTTCCCATGCGAGCCAACCTCCCGGAAAGGGAACCGGAGATCCTGAAATTCTGGGAGGAAATTGGCATCTATCAGAGAGTCCAGGAACAGAATCAAGGACTGCCCAAATTCATACTCCATGACGGCCCCCCGTATGCCAACGGGCACATCCACCTGGGGCATGCCCTGAACAAGGTACTTAAGGATATTATCATCAAGTTTCACACCGCCACCGGTTATGACGCCCCTTATGTTCCCGGATGGGACACCCACGGCCTTCCTATTGAACAGCAGGCCATCAAGGCGCTGGGTATTGACCGGCACCATACGGATGTGGTGGAGTTCAGGCGCTACTGCAAGGAGTACGCCTTGAAGTGCATGGATATCCAACGCCAGGAGTTTAAGCGTTTGGGGGTAAGGGGTGACTGGGAGCATCCTTATCTTACCCTGGAACCCGGCTTTGAAGCCGTTCAAATCGGTGTGTTCGGGCAGATGGCCAAAAAAGGATATATCTATCGGGGTCTGAAAACGGTTTACTGGTGCTGCGATTGTGAAACCGCCCTGGCGGAAGCCGAGATCGAGTATGCAGACAAGCAGTCCGATTCCATATATGTAAAGTTTCCCTTTAAGGATTCCAATGACCTGTTCCCGGTAGAAGGGGCCTTCATGGTCATCTGGACCACCACACCCTGGACCCTCCCTGCCAATACCGGGATCTGCCTGCATCCGGAGTTTGATTACGTTCTGGTTCAGGTTGACGGGGAGAGGTATGTTGTAGCCCAGGAACTCCTGGCCAAAGTGGCCGAGGAGGTGGGGTGGACGGATTACCGGGTGATCAACAAGTTTAAAGGTCGGGATTTGGAGGAGGCGGTCTGCCGGCATCCCTTTATAGACCGGGATTCAATCGTGGTCTGCGGTGAGCACGTCACCCTTGATCAGGGAACCGGCTGTGTGCATACGGCTCCCGGGCATGGAGTCGAGGACTTTGAAATCGGCAAAGCCTATGGACTGCCGGTGATTTCCCCCTTGGATGACCGGGGAGTGTTCACCAGCGAAGGCGGCAGGTACGAGGGAATGTTCTGCTATGACGCCAACCCGGTCATCATTAAGGACCTGTCCGATCTCAACATGCTGGTAAAAGCCGATCGCATCAGCCACCAGTACCCGCACTGCTGGAGGTGCAAGGAGCCCATCGTCTTCCGGGCTACTGAACAGTGGTTTGCATCCATCGAAGCCTTCCGCCAGGATATACTGAAGAGCATAGACAACGTCAGGTGGATACCGGCCTGGGGAAGGGACCGTATCTACAACATGATCGAGGATCGCGGGGATTGGTGCATTTCCCGGCAGCGTACCTGGGGAGTGCCGATACCCATATTCTACTGTGATGACTGCGGCAAGACGATCATCAATGATGAGACTATCAGTCACCTGCAGGAGATATTTGCCGTTGAAGGAAGCGACGCCTGGTTTGCACGACCGGCTGAGGAGCTTCTGCCGCCGGGATTTGTCTGCGGCGACTGCAAGGGGACCAGTTTTTCCAAAGAGACCGATACCATGGATGTCTGGTTTGACTCCGGTTCCAGCCACATGGCGGTTTTGGAAACCAGGCCGGACCTGCGGTGGCCGGCTGACCTTTATCTGGAAGGCAGCGATCAGCATCGCGGGTGGTTCAATTCTTCCATCAGTACATCGGTGGCGGTAAGAGGGGTTGCTCCGTATCGCAGTGTCCTCACCCACGGGTTCCTGGTTGATGAACAGGGGCGCAAGATGTCCAAGAGCATGGGCAACGTGGTGGATCCACTCGAAATGATTGAGGAGCTGGGGGCCGACATATTGCGGTTGTGGGTCTCTTCGGTTGACTACCGCACGGATGTATCGGCGTCGGACCGGATTATGAGGCAGCTGGCAGAAGCCTATCGCAAGATCCGCAACACCTGCAGGTTCATCCTCGGCAATCTCTTCGACTTTGATCCGGATAGAGACCGGGTCAGTCCGGAACAGATGAATGAGCTTGATCGGTGGGCGCTGTTAAAACTCAACAAGCTGATAGCGAGGGTTACCAGGGCCTACCGCAATTATGAGTTCCACCTGGTTTACCATTCGATACACAATTTCTGCACGGTGGATATGAGCGCCATTTATCTGGATATAATCAAAGATCGACTGTACACCAGCCACAGCAACAGCCTGGAGAGGAGAGCGGCCCAGACCGTCATGTATGATGTGATTCATGCCCTGGTCCGGATACTCTCACCCATTTTGGCCTTTACCAGTGAAGAGATCTGGTCATATCTGAAGCGTGAAGGCGATCCGATAAGCGTGCAGCTGGCGGGATGGCCCACCGCGGATGAGAGCACTCAGGACCCGGAACTGGAAGCCAAATGGGAGCGGATATTCAAAGCCAGAGAAGTAGTGTCCAAAGCCCTGGAAGAAGCGCGCCGCAGCAAAATTATCGGCCATTCGCTGGGAGCCAGCGTGCACATCGTGGCCAGTTCCCAGTGGCTTGAAGACTTGCGGTCGGTTCCCGATCTTGATAAGATTTTCATAGTCTCCGGGGTGTCCCTGGAACCGGGTGAGTCCCGGGAAGACGGATATGTGAGCCTGGAAGAGGTTCCCGGAATCTGGGTTAAGGTGCAGCAGGCAAGCGGCAGCAAGTGTGAGCGGTGCTGGGTTTACAGCCCTACCGTGGGCGAGGATGAAACCCATCCCACCCTGTGCAGCAGGTGCCTTGATGTCGTTACCCGGCTGTAAGCCGTCTTTGGCCCTGGCATTTACCACTCTTTTAGGGGGTTTGGGGGATTGAATGAAAACGGGCAGAGGCTGATTATCACCGTAATCGGGCGCGATCGCATCGGGATAATCGCCGCTATTTCAAAGATTCTGGCGGATGCGCGCATCAACATCCTGGACATAAGCCAGACCATCATGCAGGGGTTCTTTACCATGATCATGGTAGTTGATGCCAAAGAGAGCACTCTTGATACCGCCGAGTTAAACCAGAAACTGACTGAAAAGGGCAGGGAACTGGGTCTGGTGATTACCGTTCAGCATGAAGATGTTTTTCACTACATGCACCGCATATAAATGCACCCGGTGCATATCAATGCCATAATTGAGACGAGGGATCGCCGTAGGGCGATTCTTTGTGCTAAAGAGAAGTTGACGAGCAGCCCTTTACGGTTATACTGTAGTCTAAATCCAGGAAATGAGGTGCCCATTATGCCAATGACGCTGGCGCCGTCCGAGATACTGGAAACGGTTAAGATGCTTCAACTGCAAAACCTGGACATACGCACCATTACCATGGGGATAAGCCTTCGAGCTTGTCGCAGCGACAGTCTGGAGCAGACCAAGAAAAATATCCTTGACACCATAACCAGCAAAGCGGAAAAACTGGTTAGAACTGGAGAGGATATCGAAAAAGAATATGGAATACCCATAATTAACAAAAGAATATCGGTTACCCCTTTGGCCATCATTGCCGACGGTTTCGGGGTTGATGAAATGGTTGAACTGGGATGCTGCCTGGACGAAGCCGCCCGGCAGTGTGGTGTTAACTTCATCGGCGGTTATTCCGCTCTGGTTCACAAGGGAATGACCGAGGGTGACCTGGCCCTGATTAAATCCATACCGAAAACCTTGAGCCGGACCGAAAGGGTATGCGCGTCGGTTAATATCGGAACCACCAAAGCGGGAATAAACATGGAGGCTGTCTCCCTGATGGGGCACATCATCAAAGAGACGGCGGAAATGACCGCAGACCGGGATGGGATCGGCTGTACCCGACTGGTGGTATTCTGCAATGCGCCTGAGGATAACCCCTTTATGGCCGGAGCTTTTCACGGGGTAGGGGAGCCTTCGGCGACTATTAATATAGGGATCAGCGGTCCGGGGGTGATTCTGGAAGTCGTCAGAGGGCTGCCGGATGCCGATCTGGGGACTCTTTCCAATGAGATCAAAAAGACGGCCTTCAAGATAACCCGCATGGGAGAGTTGGTTGGCCGGGTGGCCAGCAGCCGCCTGGGAGTACCCTTCGGCATCGTCGACCTGTCACTGGCCCCCACACCGGCGGCGGGTGACAGCGTGGCCGGCATACTGGAGGCTATGGGATTGGAAAGGTGCGGTGCTCCCGGAACCACCGCCGCGCTCGCTCTGCTCAACGATGCTGTGAAAAAGGGAGGAGCTATGGCAACTTCCTACGTGGGAGGGCTTTCGGGTGCGTTTATTCCGGTAAGCGAAGATGCGGGGATGATCGAGGCGGTTGCCGAGGGGTACCTTTCACTGGAGAAGCTGGAGGCTATGACCAGCATCTGTTCGGTAGGACTGGATATGATTGCTGTTCCCGGCGATACGCCGGTCAGCACCATATCGGGAATTATTGCCGACGAAGCGGCCATCGGCATGATAAACCGCAAGACTACTGCGGTGCGGATAATCCCGGTTCCCAATAAATCAGAGGGGGAATGGGTAGAGTTTGGGGGCCTGCTGGGCAGGGCCCCGATCATGTCCGTTAACAAGGGTGATTCTCGTCCTTTTATTGACCGCAAGGGAAGGATACCGGCTCCAATCCAGGCATTAAACAACTGAAGGATGTGTAAGATGATATCCATAGAAGAATACGAGCAAGTGCTCGCCATTCGCATGGCCCGGAGGATACTGGGATATGAGCTTTCGCGGACTTATTTGTACCTGGTTGACGGGCTGTTGATTGATACCGGTCCGCCCAGATGGGGCGACCGGCTGGTAAAGGTAATGACCGGTCATGAAATCAAGCTGATTGTGAATACGTATTATGCGATAGAGAATATAGGCAACAATGCTCTCCTGCAGCGGACGTTCAGTGTTCCGATCAAGGCGCATAAAGAAGCCGCTGAAAAGATAAGGCACCCGCGTCGGGAAGGAGCAGTGAAGCGCTGGATGTGGGGGCAGCCCGCGTCCAGCAAGGTATCGAAGCTGAAGAATTACATCCGTTTCAAGGATTACTATTTCCGAGTCCTGGAGACGCCGGCAATCGGGCCCGGGCACATCTGCCTCTTTGAACCCGAACGGGGGTGGCTGTTCAGCGGCCGTCTGCTGGTAAAAAGCGAAATCAAAAAAGGCCGGGACGCAAAAGAACTGGCCCGGGATTTGAAACGACTGCTGTCCCTTGAACCCGGGACGGTTTTCTGTGCCGGTCATGGGGTCTTGACCGACGGCTTGGCGGTTATTGAGTCCAAGCTGAGGGCCTTGGAGATGGGAATCCGTGAAGAAATATGGGATGACGCCTGGTCTTTAAGCAACTGAGGAAAACCGACCGACTGTTTACCTCACGCGGATGACCGGTATCGACTTGGTGCGATGATGGTATAATACTGGTAGAGTCAAGATGACTTAATAACCGTTCCGAGAAAGGATGCATGAGAGATAATCTGGAACCGGTTACCGCCGGGCTCATTAGACGACTAAACGAAAAAATTGATGAGCTGTCAGTTAACATGGAGAAGATGAAACTGGCGGAATACATCGAGATGATGGAAAACCCTCGGAGGCTCTTGTATATGAACTTTATGATGGGTCTGGTACGAGGGTTTGGCATGGCTATTGGATTTACCATTCTGGCAGCCCTGGTAGTGTGGTTTATGCAGAGGTTGGTGGTGCTAAACCTGCCGTTGATCGGCGATTTCATAGCAGATATTGTCAGACTGGTTCAGTACGAGTTGCAGGTGGGAGGGACAAATCTAGGCGGAGTGTGATCAATTGGATAGAATCGAACAGCAACTGCTGCAGAAGAAGCTGAGATTACAGAAGGCCATAAAGCGCAAAACGGAAACAGCTTCTATTCCTCTGAGTGAAATGACTGATGAGCTATCGTTGTATGATCAGCACTCAGGCGACCTGGGCACGGAGACCTTTGAGCGCGAAAAGGATGCGGGCATTCAGGAAATGCTGGAAGCGGAACTGGCTCGGGTAGATGATGCGCTCGAGCGGCTAAGAACCGGGGAGTACGGGATCTGCGTAATGTGCGGCCAGCCTATTGATCCCAAGAGGCTGGAAAGACTTCCGGAAGCCGACCTGTGCATCACATGTGCCCGCAAGCAAAGGGATCGTTTCATCCGGCCTCCGGAGGAAGAGATCCTTGATATGCATGAGATTGATGCCAAAGGAGACCAGTTTGAGGTCGCCGGTTATGATCTGTTCGATGAGT
>JAKOVY010000054.1 GCA_029781825.1 Bacillota bacterium
TTTTCTCCCATGTATGTGAGCATGGTGCGGGCCGGGGAAACCGGGGGATCTCTGGATATAGTCCTGCAGAGATTGGCCGATACCCTGGAGCGGGATCGAGAGATCAATTCCAAGATAAAGTCAGCTTCCGTCTACCCTATTATGGTTTTGAGCATAGCCATACTGGTGGTCATTTTTATTTTAATGTTCGTCATGCCCACCTTTGTGGAATCCTATTCGTCCGCCGGCACCGAACTGCCGGCTTTCACCCAGTTTTTCCTGAATATCAGTTATTTTCTTAAGGACTACTTCCTCCTGCTGCTGTTGGGAGTAATCGTGCTGGTAGTCGGTTTGAAAGCCTGGGGGCGTACTCCCAACGGGCGCTTGTTCTTTGATAACCTCTACCTAAAAATGCCTATTGTGGGCAAAACCGTCAACCGGGTGGCGGTATCCCGCTTCACCCGTATCCTGGGAACCTTAATTCGCTCTGGAGTGCCAATCCTCCAGGCTCTGGAGGTAATGCAGGGAGTGGTGGGCAACCGGGTTATCGGCGATGCCATCGGTCGGGCGAGAGAGAGTATACGCGAAGGCCAGTCCATCGCGGCTCCTCTGGCGATGACCGGAGTGTTCGAGCCCATGGTGCCCCAGATGATTGCTGTCGGGGAAGAGACCGGGGCTTTGGATGATATGCTGGAGCGCATGTCGGTATTTTATGACAATGAAGTGACCTTTGCCGTGGATGCTATGCTCAAATCCCTGGAACCAGTTTTGGTCATCTTCGTAGCGGTAATTATCGGTATGATCATCGTAGCCACCTACCTGCCGGTATTCAATATTATCACCACGATTTAGTCAGGCCAGTGTCGCGTTACGACGCTGCAGATAAACAAAGCTGTTCTGCTTCTGCCAAAACCAGTTCGGGGGAGGGGATGGGAGTTTTAAGAACCGAGTCGGCAGGAGTTGACAGCCCAGAGTTTATAAGGGAAAAGGAGAGTGATTTACTTGTTGATGAAAATGAGAGGCCAAATGCAAAAAGGCCGCAACCAGAAAGGTTTCACCCTGGTGGAACTGATGGTAGTTGTACTTATCATTGGTATTTTAGTTGCTATAGCGGTACCGGTGTATAGAAGCGTGCAGACTAAGGCAGCCGAAAATGCTTGTGCAGCCAATGTTCGTACCCTAAATGGAGCTCTGGAGGCTTATAAGGCTAATAATGATTTTGCCACATTACCAAATAATTTTAATGCAGAAAATGACTTAGTGGGTAAATATATTAAAGAATGGCCAACCTGTCCTCTTGGTGGGGACTATGATTTAGGTCAAGACGATATTTTCTTCTGTGATCATGATTAGGAAGAAGAAGAGTAAACGACATAACGATATTGGCATCGCAGGGAAGCAAGGGGACGTTCTTGTTGTTTCCTGTTGAGGTAGACATGGACACATTTACCCTAACTTATCGGTACCCGTTGCGAGGTGAAATCAGCGCCTTGCGCTCCCCTAACATCTCCCTGGACGATTGAGTACCGCTGGGATTAGGACTACGAGTCAGTGAAACTATTCTGATTCGCCGGGAGGATTGGTTTTATCGGTAATCCAGCTGCCAGTAAAGGCTTTACTTTGATTGAAATAATGGTCACCCTGCTGATTATCAGCATACTGACGGCTGTTGCTGTTCCGGTCTACCGGGACGCTTCTGCCGGTGCCCGGCGTAATACTTGCTTTGCCAACCAGCGCACCATCCAAGGAAGCAAGGGGACGTTCTTTTTGCTTCCAGATCACATAAGGAGCGTTTACCCTGTCTTCCTGGTGACTGTTGCTTAAGGGGGGACCAGCGCCCAGCGCTCTCCTCACCCCTCACCGGGAGAGGTGCGAAGAACCAGTTAGACGCAGATCAACGCTGATTTATTAAGATAACGCAGAAATAATAAAAGAAGATCATAAATAATCTGCGTAGATCTGCGTCAGAGAAAAAAGAGATTGCCGCGCCTCCTGACGGAGGCTCGCAATGACGTGAAAGAGACACTTTATCACCGAATCAAGGAGGCTTATCGTTGGAGACAGTTACATATTTGGCAGTGGCAGCGGTAGGCCTCTTATTCGGTTCTTTTACCAATGTGATCATAGCCCGGATACCTCATGGTGAATCAGTAGTGACTCCGTCAAGCCACTGCCCCCGCTGCGGACACCGTCTGGGGGTCCTGGACCTGGTGCCGGTTTTAAGCTGGCTGTTCTTAAAAGGGAAGTGCCGCTACTGCCAGGAAGCCATCAGCATCCGCTATCCGGCCGTGGAACTCTTGACCGCGGCGCTGTTCATGGGAGTGTTCCTGCGCTGGGGCATCTCGGCTTATACTCTGGCCGGGTGGGCTTTAACGGTTATTTTAGTATCATCCGCTTTTATCGATCTGGATGAGGGTATTATTCCCGATGTTATCACTATCCCCGGGGTGGTACTGGGACTGGTGGTATCCTTTGTCACCATCGGCTTTTTCCCGGCCCTGTGGGGAGCCCTGGCCTTTGGGGGAGTGCTGTTTTTGGTGGCGGTGATCTCCAAGGGAGGCATGGGCGGCGGGGATGTAAAATTAGCTGCTGTAATCGGGTCCTTTACCGGTCTGCCCGGGGCGTTTATCACCCTTTTACTGTCATCTTTTCTGGGAGCGGTATATGGTGTAACTCTTATGCTGGTGGGACGAGCCGGACGCAAGACTCCGGTGAAATTCGGGCCATTTCTGGCTGTGGCCGCTTACACGGCTTACCTGTTCGCCAGGGAAATCATCGCCTGGTATATGGGATTGTGGTAGTGGAGCCGGCTTTAGACGCAGATTAACGCGGGTTTTCTGACAACAATTAGAGAACCGGCGTAAACCTGCGTCAGCAAATCATTATTAGGGAGGGATGCAGCTTGTTTACCAGCAGGACGTCAACCGGGTTGGATATAGGCAGCCAATCAATCAAGCTGGTGCAGGTTCAGCACCGGAGAAGCAGTGCCCGGGTGAAAACGTTTGGGCAGATACCTACTCCCAGCGGTCGGATGGAAAACGGCTTTATTACTGACCCGGATGCTGTAGGCCGGGAATTAGGCAAGCTGGTGGACCGGCTTAAACTACGGGGAGCAAAAGTAGTATCTGCACTAGCGGGACAGCAGGTATATACCCGCCTGCTTACTTTACCGGCCATGAAACTGGATGACATGAGGCATGCCGCCCTCTACCAGGCTACCAGTTTCCTGCCGATCAGCATAGACGATGTTACCACCGATATATACCCGGTGCGCTACCTGGAGGATGAAGAGGGCAAAAAATGCGAGGTGTTCTTT
>JAKOVY010000082.1 GCA_029781825.1 Bacillota bacterium
TTCATGGGCCCATTTTTTACGCTCGCAGATGGTATAAAGGCGATAGGCCAGTTCACGGACAGGATCGGCCCGGCTGCCCAGCAAGGCCAGTAAACCCGCAGCAGCCTCTTCACCCTTTTCCAAAGCCCGGATAAGATGGTGGACCATCTCCCAAACAGTCAAACGAGGATCGTCCAGCGGGTTCCACTTTTCGGGAAGCTCTTCTGGTCGGAAAAGGCGCACCCGCCCTCCCTTGGAGAGCAGAACACCGGCATCGGCCAGGCCCGAAATACTGGTATTCTTGGCCTTGGAAAGGGTTTCGGCAATCCCAAACTCTCCTTCCTCAAAACCGAACTGCTCAAACCAGGCCACCGCCCAGCGGGTATCGGCATCGAAGTCCCCTTCCTGCTCGGCCAGAACTTCGTCAAGGGTCTCATTGATCAGGGCGAGGGCTTCCCTCACGCTCAGCGGATTGCCCCGGACATCAATCACCTTTGCATAGCGGGTGTATATGGCCATCCCAGGTCCGATCGCCGCCTGCGCCAGGTCTACCGGGGCAATGTTGCTGCGCTGCAGGTGATCGAGGGATACCGGCAGTTCATTTTTAAGCGCACTTACAAACTCGCGGCGGGTGGCCACAGGTGCATCATCTGCCCTAGGACGGCAGACAAGAACGATGCTGGAGGCAAGGGCACTGACGTTCTTCTTGAGATTCCCTGTATATTCCGTCCTTATCGGCCAGGTTCCGGTTATGGCAAACCCGGCACGAATTACCGCTTCAAGAAAGGTTTCCCACCCGGTACTGGCAGTGCCCTCCTGATCCGTGGTTTCAGACTGTCTAAAAGCGTAGTATATGGTCACGGGAAAGGCCGGGTGAGTTCGCCCGGCAAGTTGACGCATCGCTTTGATCATGCCGTCAAGAAAAAATTCTTCAGCCTTTTCCGCGCTATTGTGACGGTATCTGCTCGCTACCAGCTCATCAGTCTTGGGAACTTCAAGCGTAGCAAAAAGATCCGGGAAAACTGTTTTCAATGAATGGCGCAACCATATGTAAAAGAAATCTGAAAGATCGGAATAACAGATATTATCATAATAAGGAGGGTCTGTAGAAATTATTTTACCTTTGCTATTTGTTTGTATTGCAGCATCGGCTTGGATAGCCTTACCGCTTTCAATACAACTGATGGTTTCTAAGAAACTCCATGATTGATTTACTCCAGAGATAAAGTTTCCTGATGAATTGCTAAAAGGATTCGCTTCAGCATAGTCCCATATCATTGGCAAAGCCTGGCGACCAAATGTACTAGTAACAGTATCTCGACCTGAATGCCACGAACAAAGCGATGACCAGTAGTTCGCGGCTTTATCTACTGCAAATGATAAATAAATCCCCACCGCCTCCGCGTACGCCATCGCTCCAGCACCACCAGATGCCAGTTTCTTGCCGTCGTCAGGGAAACCAGCCGCAACCGTATCGCGCCTGATAAGCTCACGTGCTTCCTCTACCAGGTCGGAAAATGTCGTCAGCGCCACAAGCTGGCGATCGGTAAAGATGTCGGCAAAAGTATTCATCCCGTATAGCGGAAGCTGATCCCGGCATTTCCCAACCAGTTCGTTTTCCGGCTTCCAGCTAGGCCTCGCCTTCCGGGCTATCTCTTCATGCTCCGGCAAGGGCGGCAGGTAGACACGGCCATTATCGCCCTCGGCGACAATGGCCATTAGCCGGGCACCCATTCTTCCGGCCATACTTTCAGCTTTAATGTAATCACCGGTAATCGGAGAACCCGACATCAGGCACTGAAAGTTTGCTCCCCGCGAAAGCTTGGTCCCGTTTCTGGC
>JAKOVY010000093.1 GCA_029781825.1 Bacillota bacterium
AACGAAACTGTTTTGTTCCCGGAGGAGCAGGAATAAAGATGCCCTTACCGAAATATGGTAATACCAAACTTCCGTCTAATTAAGGGTTGATTCGGGGCATAAGATCCATAACAAGAATTATCCTTTCTGAAATTAAGTTTGAACTGGTCATCCATAATGGATTATGAGCGAAGGAGGTTATTAAAATGAGAGGGTTTTGGCGAAGGTTCCCTTTTTTTCTTATGTTCTTCTTTTTACCAATGCTGTTGAGCGGGGCCGCACCCCTAAATGAAGAGCGAATCCCGGTTTATCCCGGTGCGGTGCGCGACCAGGCTGCCGAAGAAGAGATCCGCAGGGACTACGAGGAGTACAGATTTGACTATTGGGAGATGAAGTATGTTCGAGTCTATACGGTGAAGGCACTGATTGATGATGTTTGCCGTTATTACATTGATCAACTCAAGGCCAAACCGGGCCAGGCGATTGATGACCCTTACGACCTGGCGCCGGGGGAGGTTTACGGGCCGTGGTATGAGGTTGGTTTTTGGCATGATTCCATTTTCGAGACCCAATATGAATTTGACACCTTGCTCAATGATGGCGAATGGGTCAAGGAGGCCTTTGCCAAACGGCCACAGTGGGAAAAGGGATCGTGGTTATGCGGGGCTTCGTTCGAATGGAACGCCGGTTTGCCGAATGGTGACGTGGCCAGGTATGCCGTGCTCCTGGATGATCTGGGCTTCGACTCCAGAAAAAGGATTGATTACCGGTCAACCCGGATCCGGATCGAAGTGCTGGTTTCCCCCTCGCTGGAAGCAATTGAAGAGGAAGAAGATTGGGTGATGGATCAAGCCGTCGCGGCAAAGGCGGAGGAGTTCCGGAGGAATCCGCCAACCGAGAAGTTGCTGGGTGTCCCCATTTACCCGGGGGCGGTCTTCAGCCCGGAACTGACCGCCGGGATGTCCCTGAATGATGATTATCATATTTACGTCTACTTTAGTAATGATTCCCCTGACAAAGTTGCAGATTTCTACCGGAAAAAACTCGGTAAAGAGCCCCAGTTCAGCGAGGGCTTCGGATATCTGTTCCCGCTGAAAGGTTCCTTACCCATTCCGAAAGAGGGCTTGTCGATTCAACCGTATGTGTTCGGCGACGGCCCGTTCCAATCAACAATTTCGATCATGAAGGAGATGGATGACTAAGCAGCTAAAGCTTGAATGAGTGGGAAGAAGCAGACCGTCCTTGTTGTTTTGAAGCGATTTGGCGATAATATAAAATACTAACGAATTAGGGAAACCGCCGGGAACGAATGACGTCCCGGCGGTCTTGTTTCCAATTAAGGCCTTCCTTCCGGTGGGAAAAGGGGTGTACCGGCCGGTCTTTTCGGGTACCGGAACATGATTTCGGCCGGGGACACCCAACTTAACTACGTGTTTAGTTTTTGTTGAGAGCCGGTGGGTATAATCGAAGCGGGTAAATATTTAATGGGGGGTAATTCCTGATGAAGCGGATTAGCCTTATATGGGTTTTATTCCTGAGCATGGTGCTCTTGACCAGTTGTGCGGCCGGGAATGGAGGAAGTAAACAGGTTACAATCAGCATTTCACCCAAGAACGAGACCATAATTGTAGGTGATGAACTACAGTATACAGCGACGGTGACCGGCCTTTCCGATCAGCGCGTGATCTGGTCGGCCACTGGCGGGGAGATTGACGAGAATGGTCTCTACCAGGCAACCGAGCCCGGAACCTTTGACGTCACCGCCACCAGTAAGGCGGATCCATCAAAAACGGCAAAAACCAAGGTTTATGTTCTCGCCGGCGGTGATGAAGCAAGTTTTAACGGTATTGAAGCTTGGCAGGGCTATGTTGCTTGGAAATTTGACGCGTCATGGAGCAGTGCCGATGAGACTGGTGCCTATAATCATCTGTGCATGGAAGATTTAACCCTGGAATACCGCTTGAGCGAGCAATTATCTTATAATAAGTGGTATCGCCATCCTGATTCCCCGCTTGAGGTCTCAGGTTCGGTTCACTACCTGGATGAAGAGTCTCCGGGTGATGAATTTTACCTGGAAACGAAAT
>JAKOVY010000094.1 GCA_029781825.1 Bacillota bacterium
AACGAAACTGTTTTGTTCCCGGAGGAGCAGGAATAAAGATGCCCTTACCGAAATATGGTAATACCAAACTTCCGTCTAATTAAGGGTTGATTCGGGGCATAAGATCCATAACAAGAATTATCCTTTCTGAAATTAAGTTTGAACTGGTCATCCATAATGGATTATGAGCGAAGGAGGTTATTAAAATGAGAGGGTTTTGGCAAAGGTTCCCTTTTTTTCTTATGTTCTTCTTTTTACCAATGCTGTTGAGCGGGGCCGCACCCCTAAATGAAGAGCGAATCCCGGTTTATCCCGGTGCGGTGCGCGACCAGGCCGCCGAAGAGGAGATCCGCAGGGACTACGAGGAGTACAGATTTGACTATTGGGAGATGAAGTATGTTCGAGTCTATACGGTAAAGGCACTGATTGACGATGTTTGCCGCTATTACATTGATCAACTTAAGGCCAAGCCGGGCCAGATGATTGATGACCCTTACGCCCTGGCGCCGGGGGAGGTTTACGGGCCGTGGTATGAGTTGGGTTTTTGGCATGATACAATTTTCGAGACCCAATATGAATATGATACCTTGCTCAATGATGGCGAATGGGTCAAGGAAGCATTTGCCAAACGGCCGCAGTGGGAAAAGGGTTCGTGGCTATGCGCGGCTTTGTTCGAATGGAACGCCGGTTTGCCCAGCGGGGACTTGGCCAGGTATGCCGTGCTCCTGGATGATCTGGGCTTCGACTCCAGAAAAAGGATTGATTACCGGTCAACCCGGATCCGGATCGAAGTATACGTTTCCCCCTCGCTGGAAGCAATTGAAGAAGAAGAGGATTGGGCGATGGATCAAGCCGTCGCGGCAAAGGCGGAGGAGTTCCGGAGGAATCCCCCAACCGAGAAGTTGCTGGGGGTCCCCATCTACCCGGGGGCGGTCTTCAGCCCGGAACTGACCGCCGGGATGTCCCTGAATGACGATTTTCATATTTACGTCTATTTTAGCAATGATCCTCCCGATCAAATTGCGGATTTTTACCGGAAAAGGCTCGGTAAAGAGCCCCAGTTTACCGAAGGCTTCGGGTATCTGTTCCCGCTGAAAGGTTCCTTACCCATTCCGAAAGAGGGCTTGTCGATCCAGCCGTATGTGTTCGGCGACGGCCCGTTCCAGTCAACAATATCGATCATGAAGGAGATGGATGATTAAGCGGCTAAAAGCCGGAATGAATGGGAAGAGGCCGGCTGTCCTTTGGTATTTTGAAGCGATTTGGCGATAATATAAAATAATATCGAATCAGTGAAACCGCCGGGAACGATTTACGTCCCGGTGGTTTTGTTCTCAATCGAGGCCCTCCTTCCGGCGGGAAAAGAGGTGTTCCGGCCGGCCGCTTCGGGTGCCGGAACATGAGTTTCGGCCGGGGACACCCAACTTAACTATGTGTTTAGTTTTTGTTGAGAGCCGGTGGGTATAATCGAAGCGGGTAAATATTTAATGGGGGGTAATGCCTGATGAAGCGGATTAGCCTTGTAGGGGTTTTATTCCTGAGCATGGTGCTCATGACCAGTTGTGCGGCTGGGAATGGAGGGAGCAAACAGGTTACGATCAGCATTTCACCCAAGAACGAGACCATCTTTGTCGGCGATGAACTACAGTATACAGCGACGGTGACCGGCCTTTCCGATCAGCGCGTGACCTGGTCGGCGACCGGCGGGGAGATTGACGAGAATGGTCTCTACCTGGCAACCGAGCCCGGAATCTTTGATGCCGGCTGTATTGGGGAGGTGAGAAAGTAGAGCGGGTCTCTACCTGGCAACCGAGCCCGGAATCTTTGATGTTATTGCCACCAGTAAGGCGGATCCATCAAAAACGGCAAAAACCAAGGTTTATGTTCTCGCCGGCGGTGATGAAGCAAGTTTTAACGGTATTGAAGCTTGGCAGGGCTATGTTGCCTGGACAATTAACGCGTCATGGAGCAGTGCCGATGAGACTGGTGCCTATAATCATCTGTGCATGGAAGATTTAACCCTGGAATACCGCTTGAGCGAGCAATTATCTTATAATAAGTGGTATCGCCATCCTGATTCCCCGCTTGAGGTCTCAGGTTCGGTTCACTACCTGGATGAAGAGTCTCCGGGTGATGAATTTTACCTGGAAACGAAAT
>JAKOVY010000102.1 GCA_029781825.1 Bacillota bacterium
GAGCGACAGAAAAACATTTTACATCACAACCCCGATTTATTATCCCAGCGACAACCTACATATCGGACACGCGTATACAACCGTGGCTGCGGACTGCAGTGCGCGCTTCAAGCGAATGCAGGGTTATGATGTTTTTTATTTGACCGGAACTGATGAACACGGGCAGAAGATAGAGCGGGTGGCCCGGGAAAAGGGCATGGAGACCAAGGCCTACGTGGATAAAATTGTGGCCAATATTAAAGTCCTGTGGGAAAAAATGTTGATTACCAATGATGACTTTATAAGGACTACCGAGCCGCGCCATAAAAAAGCGGTACAGGAGATCTTTCAGCGCATATACGAGAAGGGAGACATATACAAGTCGGTTTATACAGGCTGGTACTGCACCCCCTGTGAAGCCTTCTGGACAGAGCGGCAGCTGGTGGATGGCAAATGCCCTGATTGTGAACGGCCGGTGGAAATGATGAGCGAGGAGAGCTTTTTCTTCGCCATGTCGAAATATCAGGATCGGTTGTTGAAGCATATTGAGGAACATCCGGAGTTCGTCCAACCGGAATCGCGCCGTAACGAGATGATTAACTTCATCAAGGGGGGCCTGGAGGACCTGTGTGTGTCCCGGACCACCTTCCAGTGGGGGATACCGGTTCCGTTCCAGGAAGGCCACATCATCTATGTGTGGTTTGACGCCTTGACCAACTACCTGACCGCCATCGGTTTCGGCTCAGATCCGGAAAAGTTTGAGCGCTATTGGCCCTGTGATGTTCACCTCGTGGGCAAGGATATTGTCAGGTTCCACACCGTCATATGGCCGATCATATTGATGGCGGCTGATCTGCCCCTGCCGAAACAGGTCTTCGGTCACGGCTGGTTGATGCTCGAAGGCGGCAAGATGTCCAAATCCAAAGGAAATGTTATCGATCCCCTGGTGCTTATAGACAAATATGGGGTAGATGCGGTCCGCTACTACCTCCTGAAGGAATTGACCTATGGAATGGACGGCTATTATTCGGAGGATATGCTGGTGAACCGCATTAACGCCGACCTGGCCAATGATTTGGGGAATCTAGTCAGCCGGACCGCCGCCATGGTGGGGAGGTATTTTGACGGTATGGTTCCGGCGCCGGTTGAGCCGGATGACCCGGATCAGGACTTAAAGGATACTGCACTGGAAGCAGTTTTGGAGTGCGAAAGACATCTGGATCGCATTGATTACTCGGCGGCATTGGGAGCGCTTTGGCGGCTGGTGAACCGGGCCAACAAATATATTGACGAAACCGCACCCTGGGTCCTGGCTCGGGAGGAGGCTTCCCGGGGAAGACTGGCCACGGTGATTTACAATCTGGTTGAGGCGATAAGGATAATAACTGTGGCTGCGGCTCCCTTTATGCCAACCTTGCCCGTCCGGGTTAATGAGCAGTTTTCCTTTTTCAAGGACCCGGAACAGATAACCTGGGAAGAAGCCAAAAGCTGGGGTTTGGTGGTTCCGGGCGGCAAGGTTCACAAGAAAGAGAATCTGTTCCCCCGGGTGGAGGTTGATCAGGGTACGAAGGCGAATGCCGGGAAGGAAGATGAAAGCGGAAAGAAGGAGGAAAAAGAAGCAGTTCAGGACCGGGAGCGTGAGTATATTACCATCGAGGATTTTGCCCGCCTGGACCTGAGGGTGGCAGAGGTCAAAGCCGCCGAAAAGATGAAAAAAGCAGACAAGCTCTTGATTTTGACTTTGCAGGTAGGGGATGAGGAAAGGACGGTAGTTTCAGGGATTGCTCCCTGGTACACCCCGGAAGAACTGGTAGGCAAAAAGGTGGTCCTGGTTGCCAATCTGCAGCCTACTAAGCTGCGCGGGGTGATGTCGGAGGGGATGATCCTGGCGGCCAGCGAGGGTGACCGCTTGGAGGTGCTCACCCTGTCCCCTGACTTTCCCTCGGGGGGCAAGGTAAAATGAGGCAGCCACCGGAACCAATTACTATTATCGACTCCCACGCCCATCTCCAGGATCCCCGTTTCGCAGGGGATGTAGAGGAGGTAATCACCAGGGCCGTCGAGGGCGGTGTGGAAATGATAATATGCATCGGCTATGATTTGGAATCCTCCCGGGAGGCGGTGGAACTGGCCCGCAGCCACCGTGAGATCCGTGCGGTGGTTGGGATTCATCCCCATGATGCCAAAACCATAAACGACCGGGTGCTGGCCGAGATATGGGATCTGGCGCGTGGTCCCCGGGTGGTTGCCATCGGGGAGACCGGCCTTGATTACTACCGCAACCTTTCGTCCCGTGATGAACAGAGAGACGGTTTCCGTGCCCAAATAAACCTGGCCAAGAAACTGGGCAAACCCATCGTGATTCATGACCGCGATGCCCATGATGAGGTTTTATCAATAATAAAGCAGGAGAAAGCCGGTATCAACGGGGGAATTATGCACTGCTATTCGGGACGGCTGCCCCTCGCAATTGAGTTGATGAAACAGGGATTCATGATCTCCTTTGCCGGTCCCCTGACCTTCAGCAATGCTAAGAAGTCGGTGGAGGTTGCCGCACGGGTGCCTCTGGACCGAATTCTGGTGGAAACCGACTGCCCCTACCTGACCCCTGAGCCTTACCGGGGCAAGAGAAACGAACCGTTGTATGTTTGGGAGGTAGCCAAAAAGCTGGCGGAGATCCACCGCAAGAGCTTGCAGGAAATTGCCTACATCACCACCCGTAACACCTATAAGGTTCTGGGGATTTAGTCGATAAGCGGCCGAGGAGAGGCGTTTCTGGTGTCGTTCGGAATCGAACCAATGGGGGAAATGGCGAGAATTTATTAAAAATTAATGGAAGACAAGGAATAGGCTGGAAATTACATTGACTGACCCTCCTGGATTCTTTTACAATTATAGAGTCCCATTGAAAGGGGGGTTGGTTTATTCTGGATTTCAAAAACAGAAAGAATAGGATGCTGGGGATAGGGGTCGCGGTTATCACCCTTACCCTTGTTGCCTATTCCTGCTTGGAGAAATCTGTAACCATTAAAGTTGACGGCAAGGTGATAGAGCAGAGAACCTTCAAGAGAACAGTGGGCGAGGTCCTCGAGGCCAACAACATACGGCTTAACCCGCACGACCAGGTTACACCGGGGTTGGAAGCAGCTGTAAAAGAAAATATGGTGATTGATGTTGTCCGCGCCTTTCCAGTAACCGTAATCGCTGATGGACAAACCAGGGAGATAATAAGCATTCCTGTTAAAGTGAAAAATGTGTTGCAGCAGGCCGGAATAGAAGTGGGACCAAGTGATCTGGTTTCAGCCAATCTCGATGATCTCACCTACAAGGGACAAGTTATCAAAATAACCCGGGTGGCAGAGGAGACGAAGGAGATAATGACTTCAGTACCTTACAGCCGGGAGTATGTCAGTGACAATAATCTGGAGATGGGTCTGACCCGGACGGTCAGCCGGGGAAGACCGGGCCAGATGCGTCAGGTGGTGAAGGTTACCTACCACGACGGTCAGGAGGTTAAAAGAGAGGTATTGTCCTCAGAAATAATAAAGCCTCCGGTTAACGAAGTTGTTGCCAGGGGAACCATTACTTCCGTATCGCGGGGCAGTTTAAGGCTGGACTTTCACCGGGCTTTGATGGTTGAAGCTACCGCCTACACTTATACCGGGCGAAATACGGCTACCGGTAAACGTCCGGCGGTAGGTCTGGTTTCAGTGGATCCGAACGTTATTCCAATGGGATCCCGCCTATATATAGAAGGTTACGGCTTTGCCACTGCCGCTGACCGCGGGTCTTCAATCAAAGGCAACAAGATCGATGTTTTCCTGGAATCTAAAGAAGCTTGTATCAAATGGGGACGCCGCTGGGTTAAAGTTTACGTGTTGAAATAAGGCTCCGGCATAGACCCTTCCGCTTATTGCCAGAATCTTTTAGTTTTCGGGTTGAGAGAATATCAGTAAGGCGATAAGCGAGGAGGTGATGGAAGTGCGGGGCAAGGCTTTACCAATTCTGATTCTTATTGCAATAATTTCAACCCTGGTCATTGCAGGTTGCGGCCGGGATGAGCAGGTTCCAAGACGACCGGTCACACCCCGTGAAAGCACAACTACCGAAGATGCAACTCTGACCAGAAGGGCTCAGCAGCCGCCAACACAAGCAACAGCTACCGAAGCTCGCAAACTGGCCGATCGGCTGACCAATAAAGCGGTAGAGGTGAAAGGGGTTCGATCGGCAACGGTCGTGGTACAACCTGCCAACAACAGGTATACGGCTCTTGTGGGCCTGACTCTGGATGCGGGGGTAAAAGAAGAGCAAACCAACGCGATAAAGAAAGAGGTTTCAGAAAAGCTGAGCCAGACCGACAAGAGAATTAATCAAGTGCTGGTTACGACCAACCCTGATCTGGTAAGGAGGATAGAAGACATAGCACGGGGTATATTGGGCGGAAAACCGGTACAGAGCTTTGCAGAAGAAATATCCGAGGTAGCCAGACGTATCGCACCTACAATTGATTAAACACTTGAAACCGCAAAGAACCTGGGAATGAATCCCGGGTTTTTTGTTGTGAAATATTTTGTAGTAAAATAATACTAGCTTAATGAGTGAGGCAGGATGCTTGCTTTGGACAATGCTACGCTTTCCGGTGTGCGTCGCCTGCTGGCGGAAAAGGGGTTGCGACCGCATAAAGGATTGGGACAAAATTTTCTGGTTGATAAGAATATATTGCAAAAGATAACTGCTGCTGCCGAATGCACGAAAAATGAAGTGGTTTTGGAGATCGGGGCCGGATTGGGTGCCTTGACCTTGTGTTTGGCCGATTTGGCCGGCCAGGTTGTTGCCGTTGAGATTGACAAGAAGCTTATTCCCATACTGGAGGAGCTGTTCGCGTCCAGATCGAACATTACCTTAATATCTGGAGATATACTGGAGCTTGATTGGGAAAAAGATTTTTTTGGATTTCTTAAGAGCCCTCAAGACAAAATTATAATCTGTGCCAACCTTCCTTATTACATAACCAGCCCTGTTATTTTTAAGATCCTGGAACACAGAAAACGGATCAAACAGGCGGTGCTGATGGTACAACGAGAGGTGGCCGAAAGACTGCTTGCCCTTCCCGGACAAAGAGACTATGGTTTGATAACCGTTACCGTCAATAGAATGGCTGAAGTTGAGATGATAGCCCGGGTTTCCAGGAACTGTTTCTATCCTTCGCCGGAGGTGGATTCGGCCGTAATCAGGCTGACTCCACGATCCCGGCCTCCGGTTGTGGTAGAGAACGAAGAGGTCTTTACGGAGCTCGTCAAGGCCGCCTTTCAGGCCCGGCGCAAAACCATGTTAAATGTCCTGGTCAGCAGAAATTTGGCGGATAGGGATAAGGCAATGGAGGTTCTTCTATCACTGGGAGTGGATCCTAACCGGAGGGGTGAAACCTTAAGCGTAGAGGACTTTGCCCAGATTGCCAACCGATTATCGTAAAGGGGGAAGAGATTATGGTTTTTATAAGCCCCACCCACGGCCGGTTAAGTTTGGAGGAAATGGTTGACGACATTCGGGCTTATATCGCAGAAGACACAAGTTATCAATATAAGCTAATCGTGGGTTCAGACTCCCAAATTCGTGATGGAACCTGCTTTGTTACGGCTATTATTGTACACCGTGTAGGAAAAGGAGCGCATTATTACTATACTAAAAGGTATGATCGCAAAATAACCAGCCTCCGCCAGCGCATCTTTTATGAAACCTCTTTAAGCCTTGAAATGGCCGACAAATTGTGTGAATGCCTCTCTCGTAAAGAGGGAGACAACCTGAAAGTGGAGATTCATCTCGATGTGGGAACCCATGGGGATACCAAGGAGCTGGTTAAGGATATCATCGGAATGGTTGTGGGCAGCGGCTTCGATGCCAGGATCAAACCTCATGCCAGTGGAGCCACCAAGGTAGCGGATCGTCACACCAAGTAAACCTCGCTGTCCAAACAGGATTGGATCAGGCGGGGCACGGGACTATGACTGGCCTTATATTGTTGGTATCTTATACATTGGGCAGGTAATATACTTCGGCAGGTTTAAATACGGGGAGGATTCACATGGATATAACCTTTGATGAGTTCCTTTACCAGGAAATAGAGAAGGTCAAGCCGGAGATAGAAAGCGAATTACAAAAGAGGAATCTGCTGGACAGTTATCTCGATTGGTGTCAGTCCAACTTTGCCGAGCCTTACGACTGGAAGACGCTTAGGGAATGGAACTCAGATGTATTCGACGAGATCGTGGCTGATTATGTTTGCTGCCATGGCCCCTTTAAACCTGAAGAATACCCCGAAGAGGAATGGTGATAGTTTAAGGGGTGCCAAGGAATCGCTGAATGGACTCATCCGTTCTTTCGCCTCAGTTGTTTACACATTGCCCACCGCCTTCCCCAGCAGCAGCGTTAAGTTCCCGGATTGGAAAACTGGCTCTATTTTTGTTGAATAACACTATCATCAAGACCGGACCTGTCAGAGTACAAGCTTTTCGATTTAATTGGTACCGACCGGATTTCGGAATATCATGGTGATGCGATTAAGAGAACATCCCGGGGCTGGGGGAAACGGGCTTGGGAGTGATGCAAATACCCTGGAGTCCTTGGCCGAAGGCTTCCGGGGAGCGCGTTTTGGAGTATCATAGTGATGCGCGTACGGCTGAGGTAAAATTAAAACCGACTACATTTGACCGCGAGGTGGCATTTTGTCCTCAACCGGAACCAAGTATAAAAATCTGTGTCAGGAGATCTCCGGCTATGGCAAGGTGATGGTGGCCTACTCGGGCGGGGTTGACAGTACCCTGCTCCTGCGGGTTGCTCTGGATTGCCTGGGTCGGGATAATGTTTTGGCCGTTACTTCGCAAACTCCCTTGATCCCCGAGTCTGACATGAAAGCGGCTCAGGAAACTGCCGCATCCATGGGCGCACAACACCGCATAATTACTGTTAATAATCTCGAGAACGAAAACATTGCCTCTAACCCGCCCAATCGCTGCTACCACTGCAAATT
>JAKOVY010000109.1 GCA_029781825.1 Bacillota bacterium
TCTCCGTCTATTCCCCTGTCCAGAGCCAGCCGTGTAATCTTGGCCAGCATTGGCTCCGGTCCGCAGGCATAGATGTAATCACAATCATTGAGATAGAGCTGCTGTTCGAAGAGGTCGGTTACCTTGCCTCTCAAACCCTCGCTGCCGTCATCGGTGCTGATCAGGTAATCGACTCCCAGTTGGTCAAACATGTCGCGCCCGCAGATAAATCCCGCCGTGGAAGCCCCCATCAGCACTTTGACCTTGATATCACCGGCGGTAAGTACCCGCGCCAGATAAACCAGGGGAGCAATCCCAACCCCTCCTCCGATGAGATAAGCCCGGCTGATGTTGTCGGGAATAGAAAAAGGTCTGCCCAGAGGTCCCATTACATCCAGCCGTTTTTGAATAGGCATGGAGGACAGGAGTTCCGTTCCCCTGCCTACCACCTTGTAAAAGACCGTGATGCTGCCCAACTTTTTGTCGACATCATAAATGCTGAACGGCCTTCTCAGGAGGGGGTCCAGGCTGTTGGAAACCCTAATGTTGACAAACTGTCCGGGGAGCACTTCCCGGGCTATGCTGGGAGCGATAAACTCCAGTTCATAGTAATAAGGCACAATCTCCCGGTGCCTTATTACCAGCGCTTTTTCTACCGAAGGCATGATTACCTCCCAATAATATGTCATCAATCAGGATGCCAACTCCTGCAGGGGAACCAGTTTAAACCGGTCACCGGTTTTGATCCTCCGGATAACCTGCAAGACGGCATTAACCGTATCCAGTGAGGTCAGGCAGGGGATACCGTGCTCGGCCGCCGCCCGCCGAATCCGAAAACCGTCGCTTTCCGGCCTTCGACCTCTAGTTAGTGTATTCACCACATACTGGATTTTATCCTGCCGTATAAGGTCAATGATATTGGGGCTTCCCTCATCCAGCTTGTTAACGGTTTCCACTTTGAGCCCTATCCTCTGCAAAGCCCTGGCGGTCCCGGCAGTGGCCAACAGCTTGAACCCGAGGTCATGGAAGCCCTTGATTATGGGCAGAGCCTCATCCTTATCTTTATCGGCGATGGTGGCCAGTATGGTCCCGGAGGACGGAATGCTCATACCTGCCGCAAGCAGGGCTTTGTACAAAGCTTTTTCCAGGATGGGATCAACCCCCATTACCTCACCGGTTGACTTCATCTCCGGACCCAGGGAAACATCAACCGTCCTCAGTTTGGAAAACGAGAAAACCGGAGCCTTTACCGCATAGTAGCCGGGGCTGGGATAAAGCCCGGTACCATATCCCATGTCCTTGATACTTTTCCCCAGTATAACCTGGGTTGCCAGCTTGACCATGGGTATTCCGGTTACCTTGCTCAAAAACGGAACCGTGCGGCTGGAGCGCAGGTTTACCTCCAAAACATACACATCCCCCTGATACTCAACAAACTGGATGTTGAAGAGTCCCTTCACCCTCAGGGCCACCGCCAATCTCTCGGTATAATCGATGATCTTCTCCTGAATACCGGGACCCAGGTTGTAGGCGGGGTATACGGCAATGCTGTCCCCCGAGTGCACCCCGGCCCGTTCAATATGCTGCATGATCCCGGGGATAAGTACGTCCTTCCCGTCGGAGATTGCATCCACTTCGATCTCCTTGCCCTGCAGATACCTGTCAATCAGAATCGGGTGTTCATGCGATACCCGAACGGCATTGTTTATATACTCCTGCAATTCGGCAGGACTGTACACGATCTCCATGGCTCGGCCTCCCAGGACATAGGAGGGTCTTACCACTACCGGGTACTCCAGGGTCTGAGCCGCTTTCATCGCTTCTTCGGCCGAATTTACCGTCCTGCCGGGTGGGCGCGGAATCCCCAATCTCTGCAGGAGGCTGTCAAACCGATCCCGGTCCTCCGCCTTATCTATGTCGTCAACGGCGGTGTCCAGTATTCGGACTCCATGGTCGTACAAGGGTTTGGCCAGATTTATGGCCGTCTGCCCGCCGAACTGAACCACAACTCCTTCAGGCTTTTCCTCCCTGACGATATTGAGAATGTCTTCGGTTGCCAGCGGTTCGAAATAGAGGCGGTCCGAAGTATCAAAATCCGTAGATACTGTTTCCGGATTGTTATTGGCGATTATCGCCTTGTATCCCGCTTCGCGCAGGGCCCAGACACAGTGGACCGAGCAGTAGTCGAACTCGATTCCCTGCCCTATGCGGATCGGACCTGAGCCGATGACGACGATCTTTTTGGCGTCTCCGTCTTCCTTGGCCTCGTTCTCGGTTTCATAGCTGGAGTAAAAATACGGGGTGGCGGCTTCAAACTCGGCCGCACAGGTATCAACCATCTTGTAGGTGGGATTAATGCCCATCCGCAGTCGGGCTTCGGTTATTTCTTCTTCC
>JAKOVY010000114.1 GCA_029781825.1 Bacillota bacterium
ATCAATCTTTACCGGATCCTAAAAAAAGAGGGCGAGTCCTTCATCCAATTCTGCAGAACCTTCTTTACACCGGAAAACAACTGCTCCACCAGGTATTACGAGTTTCGGCATCTGTTTAACACAACCGACGATCAGCGGTTGAAATCGGCTTTATTGGTTTACTTAAACCGCCACGGCTACAACGGACTGATCCGTTACAATCGGCAGCACGAGTTTAATGTACCCTTTGGAGAGTACAAGAAACCTTACTTTCCACTCGAAGAGATGCGGTTCTTCTGGAGAAAATCCAAGAAGGCCACATTTACATGCAATGACTTCACCGTAACTATGAGCAGAGCCAAAAAAGGCGATGTGTTGTACTGTGATCCTCCCTATGTTCCCCGTTCCGCAACCTCAAACTTCACGAGCTACAGTGCCGGCGGGTTTTCGATGGCCCAACAGGCAAAGCTGGCAGAGTTGGCTGAAAATCTTTCCCGTAAGGGGATTCCGGTTTTGATATCAAACCACGATACGGCGTTTACAGCCGTTACTTATCAGAAGGCGGATGTATCCTATATGCAGGTGCGGCGTTTCATCAGCTGTGATGGAGAAAACCGGAATGCAGTGGGTGAAGTTCTGGCCCTCTACAAACCTCAAGAGGAAGCGATATGAGTCAGGGCGGGTTGGCATATGATCCGGGGGAACGCTGAATTCTGTCATTCCCTTGGTGGCTGTTGGCAACATGTTTACACTTTTCCTGGGCCTTCGAAGGAAAGGTAATATTTGCTGTCGAATTTATTCAGCAATGTGATTTTCGCCAAAGGATTGATTACAGAGATGCAAGGGCAAAAGACCGTGTGGCTGACTGTTTCCTGGATAGCAGCCCTGGTGTTGGCGGGGTACTGCCATTACTATCTGGGCCTTGATGTTGTCTACACACATTTCTTTTATTTTGTTTTGGCGTTAACAGCTGTTTATGCCAGCCGTTATCTTATGCATACTGCTGCATTTCTAGGTATCATACATGTTTCACTTGGTTATTTGAGCACGGGGACCATTACCGGCGCAACCTTGGCGAGAGCTTTAATGATGCTTCTTGTAGGTTTTATCATCAATGTACTGGTCAATCAGTTTCGTACACGAGAGAGGGCATTACAAGAGAATCGTGACAAGCTGCAGCTTTTGGTGGAAAACATTTCCGATGTACCGTGGATACTGAACTTGACAACCCGAAAGTGGGAGTATATGAGTCCGGCAATCGAACGGTTAACTGGTTATACCCTGGATGAGATCCTGAGCCAGCCGTTGAAGCAAATCCTCGTCCCGGAAGCGTATCCCATAATAATGGAGAGGCTTGCGGAACGCATCGACAGTTTTTTAAAGAATGACAGCCAATCCCACACCTATATAGATTGGATCGAACACGCTCGCAAGGATGGATCAAAGGTTACGGTAGAGTTTGTATCCAAGTATATGAGAAATGATAAAGGGGATCTGATTCTGGTTGGTATATCCCGGGATATATCTGAGCGTCAACAATTGGCCATGACACTGGCGAGGAATCATGAGATCATGGCGTCGTTATTGAAAAATACCCCCAACCTGATGGCATTTATTGACAATAACGGGAAATTCGTAATGGTTTCCAAAACCATGGCCGATGTTTTTGGATTGTCACCGGAAGAAGTCGAGGAAAAATACCTTAACGAAGTTATGCCTTCCGACCTGGCGTCCGAATATGAGGGACTGATTGCCGAGATTTCTGATAAAAAAGAACCGGTGGTAAAGATTCAAACCATTCCGTCACCGGATGGGGAAAAGATCTTCGAGGTATGGGGCTTTCCATTAGTTAAGTCTGAAAACCAGGTGGAATTGATTTGTTCAATAGGGATGGATATAACCGATCGCTGGAAGGCTCAGGAGAAGATCCGGCAGCAAAACCTGGAGATAGTTGCCCTGACCAACAATGTTTCCGATATCATCGCCAGGTTTGACAAGAACCTCCGTTATGTTTACACCAACCAGAAAAAGAAAACCGCCCGTTTTCTGGGCAAGACCAATCGGGAATTGGGCATGCCTGAACCAAATGTGACCGCCTGGGAAAGAGCAATCCGAGAAGCGTTTGCGACCGGAGAGGAACAGATACTGGAAACCAGCAACTATGGGCCCCGGGGCATGAGGTATTACCACTCGCTTATAACACCGGAGCGGGACGAGAACGGTGAGGTTGCGACAGTTGTAACCGTAACCCGCGATATTACGGATTTGAAGGAACTTCAGTTGGCTTTAGATTTGGAGAGGAAGAATCTGTACATAACTCTGGAGAGCATTGGCGACGGAGTAATTTCCACTGATCGCGACGGGAATATCACGCTTATAAACAAGGTGGCGGAGAAGCTGACCGGTTGGACTCGAAGTGAAGCGTATGGACGACCGTTTGAGGAAGTCTTTCATATTGTTGACGAGTCTACGGGGAAACGCTGTGAAAGCCCGATTGAGCAGGTATTGATGTACCGGAAAACTATTGAACTCAGTAACAATACTATGCTGATATCCAAACAGGGTGTAAATATCCCTATCGAAGATACCGCGGCGCCTATAATTGATGCCGAGGGTAACATCACCGGCGTAGTTGTAGTATTCCGGGATTTCACCGACAAGAGGGAAAAACAGAAGAGAATAATCTATCTCAGTTACCATGACCAACTGACCGGCTTGTACAATCGCAGGTTTTTTGAGGAGGAGAAGAGACGACTGGATACTCCGAGAAATATCCCTATAACCCTGATTTTGGCCGATGTCAACGGACTCAAGATGACCAACGATGCGTTTGGGCATAGTGTGGGCGATGAGCTGTTGCGGAAAGCAGCCGAGGTGATAAAAAGAGAGTGCCGCGCCGATGATATAATCGCCCGCATCGGGGGAGACGAATTCTGCATACTTTTACCAAAGACCAGTCGTGAGGAAGCTGAAGGGATTATAAGGCGAATAAAAAGAGCGGCTGCCAGGGAGAAAGTTGGAAGTGCAGTTCTATCTATCTCTTTCGGCTGTGAGACTAAACGGCAGGCCGATGAGAATATCGAGGCGATCTTTAAGAAGGCCGAGGATAATATGTACAGAGCCAAGTTATCGGAAAGTCCTACTATGAGATATCAGACTGTATTAATGGTAATCGAGGCCTTATACGCCAAACACCAGATGGAGAAGCAGCACTCTTATAACGTCAGTCAGCTGTGTGAGAGGATCGGCAATGCATTGAAATTGAGGCCGGAGACTATTCACGAGCTCAGAACCGGCGGGCTGATGCATGATATAGGGAAAATTGCTATTGACGAGTCCATACTGGCAAAACCTGGCCCCTTAACTGAAGCAGAAAGGTTGGAAGTGCAGCGCCATGCGGAAACCGGATATCGTATCCTCAGTTCAGTAAGCGGGTTTGCAAATATCGCGGAGCATGTCCTGGCCCACCATGAGAGGTGGGACGGTAAGGGTTATCCCAAAGGGCTTAAAGGCAAAGAGATACCGTTGGAGGCTAGAATCCTCGCTGTGGCTGAAGCGTATGATGCCATGATAACAGAAATGCCTTACCGCCGGGCGCTCAGCAAAGAAGAAGCCATCAGAGAATTAAGGCAAAATGCATGCACCCAGTTCGACCCGGAGATTGTCAGAGTGTTCATTGCAGAGGTTCTCGAGGTTCAGGACGAGGTAACCGTCATTAATCCTGCTGAACCTGACATTGCATTCTAGCACTCCCAGTTTTGGGGTTAACTGGCGCCCGTCCTCCAGTTGACATAATAATCCTTCCGCATCCTTTCTTATATCCGCAGAGGTGCGGGTAATGGCAAAAACCATTTGTTGTTTCTTTAACTGTTATTGGCTTCTTTCCCAGGCTATACGCAAGGCCCGGGATTAATTCTGCCGGGGAACAATTTCCCGCTTTTTTTCTGTAGGATGGCCGTAATCACGGCGGGCCCCAGGGGTGTACTACATAAAAACGCAGGATGCCGCGAATGATACATAAAGGAGGGTACTGAGATAAGAGGTTGTTCCGATGCTCCTGGTTATCCTGCGTACTGTGATTCTGTTTACGTTAGTGGTTGTTTTTCTTCGTCTCATGGGGAAAAGACAGGTCGGTCAGCTGCAGCCTTATGAGCTGGCAATAATAATCCTCATTTCGGAATTGGCGGTTATACCCATGGAGAACACGTCCATCCCGATTATGGGAGGGCTAATCCCCATTTTTGTTCTGTTTACAGCCCAGGTGCTGCTGGCGTACATAACGCTGAAGAGCGAAAAGGCGCGCGGACTGATCTGCGGTACCCCCAGCGTTTTAATTGAAAACTCCAAGATTGTAGAAGCGGAGATGAGGAGGCAGCGCTATAACATAAATGACCTGCTGGAGCAGCTGCGGTCCAAAAACGTAGTGAACCTCGCGGATGTGGAATATGCCATATTGGAAACCAACGGGCAGTTGAGTGTGATTTTAAAGTCCCAGAAAAGGCCGCTCACGCCGGAAGATCTTAATATACCCACCAGCTATGAGGGCCTCCCTACCACTCTGATCATCGATGGGCTCGTGTTTCGGGATAACCTGAAGAAAATCAACCTCAATGAGGAATGGCTGATGACGGAACTGAGTAAATTGGGGGTTAAAAGCCCACGCGATGTGCTGTTTTCCTACATCGATACCCAGGGGAACCTGTTCTGTCAGAAGAAGGAAAGCGCTGAAGGAGCAGATTTCCAAAGATGAGGCAGGTAGTTGTATCCTTAATTATATTAGGGCTTATTGGCGGTTTGGGCGTTTGGAGCAATAAGCTGCTGCAGGAATCGGCTCAAAATCTGGTGTCCCTCATTGACAAGGCTGTGGTTGAGATTAAAGCCGATCGCTGGGAAGAGGCTGAAAACCATATCAGGGAACTGGAGGAGGCTTGGAACCGGCATGTAGACTGGTGGTCAATTATACTGAATCACCAGGAAATCGACAACATCGAGTTTTCCCTGGCCAGATGTCTGGAATACGTAGCCAGTCGAGACAAAACCCTCTCGCTGGGGCAATTGTCAGAACTAAGAATAATGGTTGAACACATACCGGACAAGGAAGCCGTTACCTGGAAAAACATCCTGTAAGCAGGGATTGAATAGGCAGATTGGAATGACCGGTTAAAACCCGCAAGATGCAGACAGGTTTTTCAGGACATGCCTACTGCCGTACATCCAACCTTATTTATCCTGTCTATCGGAAAGGATTCTCCCGGCCTACCGAGAAAAGATAATACTATAACCGAACAAAACCCCAATACGTATCGGCGTGAAGGATTCAATTCCATCCGAAAGGCTTTTGAGCGCTTTAGGAAAAGGAGATGACCGAATTGAGAAGCATTAGAGAGCTTTTTGATTTGTCCGGACAGGTTGCTATTGTTACCGGAGGCGCTGCCGGAATTGGTGTGCAGATGGCCTATGCCCTGGGGGAAGCGGGTGCTAATCTGGTCATAGCCGCGCGGAAGCTTGACCGGTGCATCGAGGCAGCCCAAAAGATGGAGAAGGAATTGGGGATAAGGGTTCTGCCCGCCCGGTGCGATGTGAGCAAAGCGGAAGAGATAGATGAATTGTACAAAAATGTAATGCAGGAATTCGGCCGGGTTGATATCCTGGTCAACAATTCCGGAGCCAACTGGGGTGCGCCTTCGTTGGAGTATCCGATTGACGGTTGGAACAAGGTAATAAATACGAACGTAACCGGTTCGTGGCTGATGTGTCAGAAAGCCGGGCAGATAATGTCGCGGCAGATGTACGGTCGCATAATAAATGTAGCCTCACTGGCCTCATTTGTAGGCGCCGATCCGGAGGTAATGGATGCGGTGGCTTACCAGACCAGCAAGGCTGCGGTAGCCGGTCTTACCAGGGATCTGGCCGTTAAGTGGGCCCGTTACAACATAACCGTCAACGCCATTGCACCGGGGTGGTTTCCCAGCAAGATGAGCCAGGCCACCCTTGATAAAAGCGGGGAAAAGATCCTCCAGTTCATCCCCATGAAAAGGTTCGGCGGAGACGACGAGTTAAAAGCCGCCACCCTCTTCCTGGCATCCCCCGGAGCGAGTTACTGCACCGGAGTGGTCCTGAGTGTGGACGGCGGCTGGGTTGCCATGTAGGCAGAATTATTCTTCATAGAGAAAGGTTGGAAATTATGAAAAAGCTACCACCAAACCTCTTAAGAACCCCGGATGCATATATTGATGGGCAGGTAAAAAAGATTTTTCAGCAGTCCGGGTTTGGGGGGATTCCATTATGGACCCAATCAGGATGTACCATATTCGTTCATACCCGGGCCGGCATAATAGAAACCACCAAAGGAGCGGACCTTTCCGTTCAACTTGAGTTTGAAGAAGTGGACGGGATTCCCCTTATCTGGCTGGACCTGGGGATTGCTATTGCGGATACTGACCGTCATCAGGTCAGCATATTTCTAAATATTCTTGATGACCAGTCTGTATTATGCTTGCAGGCCCTGCCTTACCAGCGCTGGATCGTCATTCACTGGTACGATGAAAACAGGGAATATACGGGTTCGAGTGCGGTGGAATGGAGTCCTGATAACCAGGAGAAAGTCAGAAAGATAACCCAGCAGGCCCGGGAGGTTATCGAACGGACCGGGGGCGGGGATTTTGAAGAGGTCATCAACCGGGTGAAGAAAGAACGTCATCTATCGTAGTCTTTTAACTGAATCTCCGGTATCGAGCTGTAGCCTGGAAGAGCCGGCCCCATAGTCACCCGGAATGATTGTTCATCTGCGATGCGGCTTGCGGGACTTGGTCTGCTTCCGGGCTTCAGACGGGACACCTTTGGGCGAGGGAACTGCAGTGTTGCCGTTCTCACTGTCCTGCCCGTATTTTTTCAACAGTTCCTGTTCGGCCGTCATAAGGGATTGATATAATGACTGCTGGCCTAAAAAGATAGTCAGCAGCTGTTGGCGCAGCGTTTCCAGTTGCTCGACCTCATCCAAAATGACCTTTCTATTTTCGTCGCTGATAGCCAGGAGGTTTGCCTTCTTGTTGAGGTATCTCTTTTTAGATTTAATCCAGCGGGCAATTGTCTTAAGGTCTTCTTCATTACTGGATAATACTTCCTTAAGGAAGGCAGCCAGACAACCGATTTCAACCCCCGTGTCATCGCTTTCGACATCCGCCGTGATTTGGGGATGGGTCTTGTAGATACGGCTAACAGGTTCCTTAGTCATCTGTGGAAGCTCCTTTCGGTTGATTGCTCGCCTTAGTCTATCCTATTCGTGACCATGCTTGGGTGCTACCATACCGGCAGCTCAATGCACAGAGCTTGCCATAATTATGGTTATGATGGTATAAGATCAATATCTGACCGCAGTTTTGCAGAGGGAGAATAGCGTTGAAAATATTCGCAATAGGAGACCTTCATCTGTCAAACGGCACCAAACCGATGGATGTTTTCGGGGAAGAATGGCACAACCATGAGCAAAAGCTGGCTTTGAACTGGGACCGGGTTGTCAAACCGGAGGATACAGTATTAATAGCAGGGGATACTTCCTGGGCCATGAGGTTAACGGAGGCGATTCCCGATTTTGAATGGATTGCTGCCCGACCGGGAAGAAAAATAATGGCCAAGGGCAACCACTGTTACTTCTGGAGCACGCAGCGCAAGATGAGGCAAATTCTTGATCCCCTGGGGATTGAACCGCTCAATGCGGATTGTACCATGGTAGGAGGAACAGCTGTAGCTGCGACCCGAGGTTGGATTACTCCGAGTGATCCGCGTTTTGATCCCGCCAAGGACCAGGTGGTTTACCAGAGAGAGATACAGCGGTTGGAAAGGGCTTTATCCCGGGTGCCTGAAGATGCGGAACAGGTTATCGCCATGATGCACTTCCCGCCTTACGCCAATCAGGGAGAGGAGACCGATTTCATCAAGCTTCTGGTCGATCATGCGGTTGATATAGTGGTATACGGTCATCTGCACGGACGTTATCTGCAAAATGTACTGACCGGGATTCACTGGAACATGGAATTCTATTGTGTCTCTGCAGATTACCTTGATTTCACACCCTGCCGAATACTGTAGCCATAGAAAAAGTGAGCGGGGGAGCCAAGTCTCCCCCTGATTTCTTTGTTACTGCATTGGCGGCTGGAAATTCTGTGCCTGCTGATCCATGACTTCCTGGTGCCCTTGCTGAATCGCCTTTTGGTCATTGGGGCTTAACATGTAGATCAGCTGCTGCAGTTCGCCGACGTGATGTTTTTCCTCTTCAGCAATGTGGTAAAGAACCTTCTTTACCCGTTCATCATTGGTGGCCAATGCGTGGGCTTCGTAAACGATGATAGCCTCCAGTTCGCCCGCCAGATCCACCCTTAGGGCCTGAAGCAGCTCTTCCTTGGACATCTGCCGAGGAATGCTGCCAACAAACGGATCGCCGATCTGAACCATCTTAATCGCCTCCTTGGTTTTTATGATATTGTTTGTAGGAGATGCACAATTATGTGTTGGAAAAATTGAATGGGACCACGTTTGAGGCTGCAAAGCCGGTACCGCCAATTGGATGCGGTTCCGCATCTAGCCAATCTCCGACAAGCCCCGGACTTCCCCGAGCAAGTTGGTTGGCCCGTTCAAAACGGCGTGTTCCCAGTTCCGATTTGGGTTTTCTGTACGCCCAAGTGGTCGATTTTGCACCGCATGTTGCCGCCCGGCATGCTTGACAAGTGCCCGCCGTTTGGGTATTCTCATAAAGTGGCTGATGAACTAAGCAGAGGCTATCATGTTGAAAAACTCGTAAGGACGTTGTATAATAGTCAAGCGGCGATCATGCGGGTGTAGCTCAATGGTAGAGCTCCAGCCTTCCAAGCTGGCTGCGTGGGTTCGATTCCCATCACCCGCTCCAACGAATGTCCCTGTAGCTCAGCTGGACAGAGCAACGGCCTTCTAAGCCGTGGGCCGGGGGTTCGAATCCCTCCGGGGACGCCATCGTGGTGGGCGTAGCTCAGTTGGCAGAGCATCAGATTGTGGCTCTGAGGGTCGTGGGTTCAAGTCCCATCGTCCACCCCATTTCTTCTTGACACTGGCACAGAATTCTTATATACTCTGAGCCGTTGGGGTGTCGCCAAGCGGTAAGGCAACGGACTTTGACTCCGTCATGCGTTGGTTCGAATCCAGCCACCCCAGCCATTAAATCGAAAATCATCGTGGGCCATTAGCTCAGTCGGTAGAGCACCTGACTTTTAATCAGGGTGTCGGTGGTTCGAGTCCACCATGGCTCACCATTTGAAAACATAGAACCCGCCAAGTCTGGCGGGTCTTTTTGTTAGCACAATTAAACATTTTACATAGGCGGTCCGCAAGGATCGGTTTTATAGTTTATCGGTGGAAAATTTACATAAGATGATTGACCGGCATTTTCACAAACTGGGATATAAAATCCTCCACCGGGGGTAATTGCACGAGTGGGAGCGAGAGATGCAATACAAGACAAACATCCCATACAACCTGGGTATTCGCTCACGAGTACCAGAAAAGATAGGTACCCCCAGAAAGCAGCGACTCTCTTCGTATCATTAATAAGAGAGGTTCATGTGAACCTTGGCAATTAAGAATTGTTCTAGTGGATTGATTAATACCATAATTGGTGCTTTGCTAGAAGTTCTATTCGCTCAAAGGTGGTGATTGTTAATGGTTAAATGCAAGCGTTGTATTCATGAAGATGTATGCGTGTTTAAACAGCAGTACCTGGCTTTGTTTAAAAAGGCGCAGGAGATTCAACCCGTTGGAGAGATAATGGCTATAGGAAAACCGTACCCGTTTAGGTTGGATATCGAATGCACTCACCACCGGCTCAAGACAAATGTGATTCAGGAGGCATGGCTTAGAGGTGCCGGCGGCAGAATTATTTCTGCCTGGAATCATATCGGTTGAAAGTAATTGAGCTTTGTGGCGCCCAAAAGACAGGACAATAAACTGGGATTTGATAAAAGATGCAGCTAAGGATACTGCCTGGCTGAGTTCGCCTGTGTATGGGCAATAACAGAGCATACGTTTGGAACACTTGAAAACAAGAAACCCGCCAACAGGCGAGTTTCCTTTATTTGTATTAGCGATGCGGTTGGTATTGTTGGGACAATACTTAAGGCAGCAGATCGAACCGCAGTTCTACCTTGAATAAATCCCCGTCAATGGTGATGGAGAACTTGCCGCCACATACCTCGGTGAAGCTTTGGGCGATGGACAATCCCAATCCCGAGCCTTCAGTGCTTCTTGATTCATCTCCCCGGACGAATCGCTGCAAGATATCATCTGGACTAAAATCCATCTCATAGTTGGCGGTATTCTTAATGGTGGCG
>JAKOVY010000141.1 GCA_029781825.1 Bacillota bacterium
GGGGAGTTAGGCTCTGGAAAAACTGTCATCCGGCTTGAGGATCAACCGGGCTGGAGACGATGCCGCCGGTCTGGCTATCAGCGAAAAGATGCGGGGTCAGATTCGCGGTCTTGATATGGCTTCAAAGAACGCCCAGGATGGCATCTCTCTGATTCAGACAGCTGAAGGGGCGTTAAACGAAGTTCACGCTATTCTGCAGAGGATGAGAGAGCTCGCTGTTCAATCTGCAAGCGACACCAATACCGATACCGATCGCAGTGAGATCCAGAAGGAAATAAATCAATTGGTAGCGGAGATAGACAGAATTGCAACCACCACGGAGTTTAACACCAAAAAGCTTCTCAACGGCTCTTTCACCGGAACGTTCCAGATCGGTGCCAATGAGGGTCAGACCCTGACCTTGTCCATTAACGCTATGGCTTCCGCCAACCTCGGGTTAGCGGCCGGTGTCCAGGTAGAAACTGGTGTAAATGTTTCTGGCGGATCCGGAGTTGGATTGAAGGAAGGACAATATATAGTTTCCGGAAATTCTCTTCTTGATGCAGGTGGCCAGGTGGTTGGTACTGTTGCAGCGCTTGTGGTAACACTGGCTGACGGTGGAACATATACCTTTACAAAAGCGGTAGATCTTGATGATGGCGATATCATTACCATTGATGAAAATGGCAAGGCTACCCTCACAAAGAATCTGGAAGCCGGACAGTCAAACAATGTATTGGCTCCTGGAACATATACAATCTCAGGGACTGACGTGTTCAAAGACAACCAGCTGATTGGTACATTTACCGATGCTGATGATACAGTAGCTTTAACCGATGGCGGAAGCATTGATTTGGCAACCGTTTTTGGCACCGCACTAAAAGATGGTGATACTTTTGTTGTCAAAGGCGTTGATGTTTCGAACCGCAATCAGGCTTCCGGATCTATCACTGTTATTGACCAGGCATTGGAGGCGGTTTCTGCTGAACGGGCAAAGCTTGGTGCTTACCAAAACCGTCTCGAACACACAATTAATAACCTCGGTACCGCCTCCGAAAACCTGACCGCTGCCGAGTCCCGCATCCGCGACGTGGACATGGCCAAGGAGATGATGGAGTTCACCAAGATGGCCATCCTCCAGCAGGCGGCCACCGCCATGCTGGCCCAGGCCAACCAGCAGCCGCAGTTGGTGCTGCAGCTCCTCGGTTAATCAGCGCCGAGCTAAAAGAGGCCCCGGTAAGCCGGGGTCTCTTTTTAAATTGTCAGGATGAAAAATCCTTTGCTTCAAATGGGGAGATAGAGCGGTGCACGATAATTTTGAGGTAATCCAAAGGTCGTTGAAATTGGCTGAAACTATGCAAAGCGGGATCGAGTATGTCCGCACCGGTTTTGCCCAGGGGAGATTCGAGGAGATGCTTCCCATGCTCCAGGATGTCACGCAGGCGTATATCTCCATCCAGCAGGCTCTTTCCGGCAGGAGAGAAGGTATGACTTCAGGGTTTCTGAATGACTATGAGCTAAAGATTCTTAATGGGTTGAGTCAACTGGTGTCAGCTTACGAAATGATGGATTGGAACCAGGCTAGTAAAGCTATGGAATATGAGGTTGTACCTGGATTTATGCAATGGAAGGAAGAAATAGAGCGTTATTACCGTCCCATTGTAGTATCCTGAACTTCACAAACAACTAAAGTTGCCGGTGTCAGCTCTCGATAATATGTTTAGGCAAGGATGCTGATTCATTCCCAGATGCAGGGAGGCGAAAGCAGTGCGGATCGAAGCGCCAGGGACGGCAGTAGAGTTTAGCCCCCGCAGAGAACAGTTCCCTTACAGCAGGCCGGGGAGATGTTACCGCAAGAAAAGACTCAGGAACCAACGGAAAAGGCGTTTCCTGGGCCGGTTACCAGAGAACGGCTGGAGGAAGCGGTGGAGATATCCAACCTGGCCATGGAAATTTCAAGTTTCAGCTTGCGGTTCAGGATTCATGAGGAAAGCGGGCGGGTTCAGGTGAAAGTGGTGGACAGCGCGACCGGGGAGATAATACGGGAAGTCCCGCCTGAGTATATGCTGAAAATTGCCGCCAGTATCAAGGAAATGTTGGATAACCTTCATGAGATGGTAGGGGTTTTGGTAAACGAAATTGTCTGATCGTGTGGAGGGCAAGGAGGGTAATTATGAGTACTCAGCCGCAGGTATATGCAAGCTACAGGAATTCAGCCGTAGAAACCGCCAGCCCCGGCAAGCTTCTCCTTATGCTGTACAACGCTGCCATCAGGAACCTGGACAACGCCGTACAAAGTATTGCCGACAAGGACATTGAGTCGGCGCATAAGTCGATAGTCAGAACCCAGGATATAGTTTCAGAGTTCATGTGCAGCCTTAACATGGAATACGAGATTTCTGAAAAGCTGCTGGCGCTCTATGATTATCTGCACCGTCGCCTGGTGGAGGCCAATATCCACAAGAATGTGGAGATCATTAAGGAGGTTCGGGGATTCCTGGTCGAACTCCGCGATGCCTGGCAGGAGGCGGTTAAAAAAGCTTCAAGCACGCCTTCACGGGCTGCGGCCGCGGGTGGCGGGCGCGTAAATCTGCAGGGTTAAGTATTGGGAACGGCAGGTATATTGCCTTGAATGAAGCATTAAAAAAGCGGGAAAACCTGTTCCGGGAGATGTTGGCGATTTCCAACCGGCAGATGGAATTCTGCCGGGGGGAGGAGCTTGAATCCGGGGATTTGAGCAAATTGATGGAACTCATAAATCGGCGGCAGGCGCTTATGGACGAAATCGATCGCATGCATTCATCACTGATGGCGGAGCAAACGACTGCCGATGAAGGCCGGGATTTACCGTATCACCCGGCCCGGGATGAGGAGCTGGTGACGGTGATGGAAGCTATCCGCCGGAACGATGAGACCTGTCTGCAGTTGCTGCAAAAGAGCGCCGGCCGGCTATCGGCGTTGATTAAACAAGCCCGGAACCACCGTCAGGCATCAGAAGCATACCAGGGGAACAGCGTATATGATGCCTGGTTTGTCGACAAGAAAAGGTAACCGGTCAATCCCATATCCCCGGGGGATGCCGAACGTGCCTCTCGGAAAGGTTACGGTAATTGGACTGCCCGCTTAAAGGCGAAAACACAGGATATGTATGGCGGTTGGGACCTCAGAACTGTTTCTGAGGTTATGATTTTCTTAGGGAGACTGAGAAGCCGCTATCCCGGTTTGGTCATGCCGGAACGGTTTGGAGGCGGATGTCATCTCCCGGATTGTCGGCCTGAAGATCCGGCTGCTATTGGGGCGGCGGGGAAGAGCTGCCAATCCGGGGACCGATAAAGATGGGGGAGTTGGTAAGGCAGATGAGGAGACGGGGGGTATTGGTGGACCGATTGGCTGAACGCCTGCTGGATAATCTAGAGCGCCAGGAGGAATTGTATGCGTTTATGAGGCAATTGGCCAGGGAACAGCTGGAGACGGTTAGGAGCCCGGAGAAAAACGGGCTGGACAGGGATTTTATACTCCAGCAAAGGGCAAGGATGCTGCAGGACCTGGAGCCGGTCGTCAAGCGGGCGAAGATTATCGAGCGCGACCTCGCGCAAGCCGTCGGGCTGGAGCAGTTTACCGTTAAGGGGATCGAAGGAAAGGTTGATAACGAACTGCACCGACAGCTGCGGCAGGCTTATGAGCGCCTGGGAGTCCTGCTTGGAGAAATCACCGAAATAGATGCCGAATCGGTCCGACTGATGAGCTCACAACTGACCGGGTACCGCCAACCGCCGCGGCGACCGGTTAGCAGCGCCGAAGCCATCCAGGCTTATCGCGAGAGCAGTCAGCCCAAAAGGATCGCGGGTGAGGGGTTTCCTGCCAAGAATCGTGAAGCCGATATGAACAAACTCGGGGAGAAGAACCAAACCAAAAGATAAACATGCTAAGAACATCCACTTCCCGACAGAGAACCATGAGGCCTGATGCAGGAATTTGGTGTCCGTATTCCCACATTTGCCGCACCTTGCTAATAATTGCATAAAATAGGGCATAATATCAACCAAGCTACCTGCCGGAACACGGTGGGACATCTTTAAAAGAGCGAGGGATTTTACGGAATGTATGAAGACAAAGTATTGGTGTGCGGTGAATGCGGGGGGAATTTTATTTTTTCCGCCGGAGAACAGGAGTTTTACACCGAAAAGGGGTTTGCCAATGAACCCAAACGCTGCAAACCCTGTCGGGATGCCCGCAAGGCCAGGGCTGGTGAGAGAAGAGGTCCGCGCGAGATGCACGAGGCTGTGTGTGCCGAGTGCGGGGCAGCAACCACTGTCCCCTTCCGCCCGGTGTCAAACCGCCCCATATACTGCCAGGAGTGTTTTGGAAAGAAACATTGAGCCGTGCGATATTTGGCGCCCGGGGATTTCCCGGGCTTTAATTTTTATCCAGAATATAGCTCTAAATGACAAATAATACCAATAAATTTTTTGTCATACGGAGTTATCCACAATTCGGGGTTTGATTTTATGCCTTATCAACAACTTTATCCACAGAATTCACAATTAATCACAAAATGCAGATGACCGGATTCGACTTTCGTAGAGGGCGATTATATAAAACCTGGGCGCAAATAGCAAAAAAAGGAAGCGACGTCGGGTTTCAGAGAATACCGCTGTACGCGCTGCATTAAATGGCTAAAATCCGAAGGCACTGTGTGGCAAATGCACGAAATCGGGAACGCAAAAACCGGGAGCCATAGCCTGGGAAGGTTTAGGGGTTGCTGCAAAGGGAATGCAGTTTGTACTCGGCATCAAACCCCAAAGACAGCAGGCGGGGGACCGCTCAGTCCGGCCGCCATGAGGCTCGGGGATAGCCCGATATTGCTCCGTCAGCCCTGAGAGTGGGGGGCGTCAAAAAAGGGTAGGAAGCGCACGGCTGCCTGGTAAACACCTATTTCTGGATAAAGGATTTTCCAGGGCTCAAAAAGAATATACTAATCACAGACTGGGAAGGGAGTGGTCGTTGTGAGAATTGAAGTCCGCGGGAAAAACATCGAGGTCACCGAAGCTCTCAGAGATTACGTGGAAAAACGACTGTCCAAACTGGAGAAATTTATTGAGGATGTTAGGTTAGCCCAGGTAACCCTGTCTGTGGAGGGAGAGAGTCACAAGGTCGAGGTAACCATTCCGCTCAATGGTGTGATTTTAAGGGGGGAAGAGGAGACTGAAGACATGTACTCTTCCATCGACCTGGTGGTCGATAAACTGGAAAAGCAGATCGACAAGTACAAAACCAAGCTTTACCGCCGTTACCGGGGGATTGGTTTCCGGAAGAGCCTGGTGAACGAACTGGAGTCTTCCGCTGAACCGGTTGAACAGTTCAAGATCGTTAGGACCAAAAGATTCGCCCTCAAGCCCATGGATGTCGAGGAAGCTGTGATGCAGATGAACCTCCTCGGGCACAACTTCTTTGTCTTCTTCAACTCCGCGACCGAGGAGGTAAACGTGGTTTACCGTCGCAATGACGGGAACTTCGGTTTGATCGAACCCCACTTTGATTAGTTGAAGTGAATACCGCTTAAGTGTAAGATTAGGATATAAAAGCTGTGAAGGGAACCCCTGAGGTTCCCTTCGTTTTGGAAAGAGGTGTCTCCCCATGGTATTAGGGTTTTTGAAGAATGTTTTTGATTACAACAAAAGAGAAGTAAAGAAGCTCATGCCAAAGATCGATATAATAAATAGCCTGGAAAGCAAAATGAAGTCCCTGACTGATGCCGAGCTGGGGGCCAAAACGGTGGAGTTCAGGAACCGTCTGGCTGACGGTGAAACCCTGGACGATTTGCTGCCGGAGGCCTTTGCCGTGGTCCGGGAAGCCTCGGTCAGAACCCTGGGGCTGCGCCACTTTGATGTGCAGCTCCTGGGAGGAATAGTGCTCCATATGGGCAGAATAGCCGAGATGAAGACGGGTGAAGGTAAGACCTTGGTCGCGACCCTGCCCGCTTACCTAAACGCCCTGGAGGGGCGCGGAGTTCATATCGTGACCGTTAACGACTACCTGGCCACCCGTGACTCGGAGTGGATGAAACCCATCTATGAGATGTTGGGGCTTTCAGTGGGGTTGATTGTCCATGGCCTGACCAACGAACAGAGAAAAGCGGCTTACGCGGCCGATATTACGTACGGCACCAATAACGAGTTCGGATTTGACTACTTGCGGGATAACATGGTGGTTAGTCTAGACCACATGGTGCAGAGGGAGCTCAATTACGCTATCGTGGACGAGGTCGACTCAATCCTCATCGACGAGGCTCGAACCCCGCTCATTATTTCCGGCCAGTCAGACAAGCCGACCGACCTCTACCGCCAGTTAGCCCGTTTCGTTCCTAAACTGCGCAGGGACGAGGATTACAAGGTGGACGAAAAGGCCCATCTGGTGACCCTGACCGAAGCGGGGATAGCTCGGGTAGAGAAGGCGTTTGGAGTGGATAACCTGGGCGATGACCGCTACCTGGAACTGAATCATCACCTGAACCAGGCCCTTAAGGCCTACTGTCTGATGAAGAGGGACCGGGACTATGTGGTGAAGGACGGACAGATAATTATAGTTGATGAATTCACCGGCCGCCTGATGTTTGGCCGCCGTTACAGTGACGGCCTGCACCAGGCTATCGAGGCCAAGGAAGGGGTCAAGATCGAGAGGGAATCGCAGACCCTGGCCACTATTACCTTCCAGAATTACTTCCGTATGTACAGGAAGCTGGCGGGTATGACCGGTACCGCGGCGACCGAGGAAGAGGAATTCCGCAAGATTTACGGCATGGATGTGGTGGTAATACCCACCCACAAGCCGATGATAAGAATAGATTACCCCGATGTGGTTTACCGGACGGAACAAGGGAAATTCAAAGCAGTGGTGGAGGACATAGTTGAATGCCACCGAAGGGGACAACCGGTTCTGGTGGGGACCATTTCTATTGAAAAGTCGGAGCTTCTAAGCCGCATGCTGGAAAAGCGCGGAGTGCCGCATCAGGTGCTGAATGCAAAACACCACGAGAAAGAGGCCCAGATAATCGCTCAGGCCGGACAGGCCGGGGCCGTAACCATCGCCACAAATATGGCGGGACGGGGTACGGACATTGTGCTGGGCGAAGGGGTGACGGAATTGGGCGGTCTTTATGTGCTGGGGACCGAACGCCATGAGTCCCGCCGCATCGACAACCAGTTGCGCGGTCGCTCCGGTCGGCAGGGCGACCCGGGGATGTCACGCTTCTACGTTTCCCTGGAAGACGATCTGATGCGGCTGTTTGGCTCGGAAAACATCGAGGGCCTCCTCGACCGCCTGGGTATGGACGACAGCATGCCCATTGAACACCCCATGATATCACGGGCGATTGAGAATGCCCAGCGTAAGGTGGAAGCCAGAAACTTCAGCATCCGCAAGAATGTGCTGGAATATGACGACGTAATCAATCAGCAGCGGGAGGTCATCTACAAGGAACGCCGCAAGGTTCTGGCACAGGAGGATCTCAAGCGTACCGTTATCTCCATGATGGATGAAATCGCGGAATCGATCGTCGACATGTTTGCCGGGGAGAAGAAGTACGCAGAAGAATGGGACCTGGAAGGCCTGATCGGCGTGGTGGAGCAGAGTTATGCACCGATTCCGGGTTTGAGCGCTGAGACCCTGAAAGGCATGACCCGGGATGAGGTTGTTGAATACCTGCAGGATGAAGCCCACCGCATGTACGAGGAGCGGGAACGGGAGCTCGGGGCTGAAACCTTGAGGGATCTGGAACGAGTCATCCTGCTGAGGGTAATTGACGAGAAATGGATGGACCACATAGATGCCATGGACCAGCTGCGGGAGGGGATTGGCCTTCGAGCCTACGGGCAGCGCGACCCCCTGATTGAATACAAGTTTGAGGCCTACGATGCTTACCAGATGATGCAGAGGAGCATAAAGGAGGACGTAGTCCGCTACCTGTTCCGGGTCCGCCTGGTGAGCCAGCCGCAGGAGCGGACCATGGTGGCTGGACGGGAAGAGGAAGGCCCCCGGCAGCCGGTTAAGGCGGACAAAAAGGTGGGCAGGAATGACCCGTGCCCCTGCGGCAGCGGGAAGAAGTACAAGAAATGTTGTGGGAAAGGGGCTAACTGATGGATCTCACTACCCTACTCGGAATCATTATCGGTTTGGGAGGCGTAATCGGCGGATTCATATTGGAAGACGGTCATCTGGGCAGCCTGTTCGTCGGCTCGTCGGGAGCCATCGTGCTGGGAGGCACCATTGGAGCGGTCGTTATGAGCTTTGGCCTGGCCGAACTTAAGACTGTGCCCGGTTTCTTGAAGACTGTTTTTACTGACAGCAACATCGATTTTAACGGATCGGTGGAAAGCCTGGTAGAAACGGCGGACCGGGCCCGGCGTGAGGGACTGCTGAGCCTGGAGAGCCACCTGCCGGAGATAGAGAACGATTTTATGCGGCGCGGCCTGCAGCTGGTTATCGATGGAACCGATCCGGAGTTGACCAGAAATATGCTGGAGATGGAGATCGCCTCCTATGAGCAGGGACAGAACCTGGGAGTTGAGATCTTCAACTCCGCCGGCGGATTCGCTCCTACCATGGGTATCATTGGTACCGTAATGGGTCTGGTTCATGTTTTGGGCAATATCTCGGACCCGGATACCCTGGCCCCGGCGATCGCTTCGGCTTTTATCGCCACACTTTATGGGATATTGACTGCCAACCTGCTGTGGATCCCGTTTGCGACCAAGATCAAGATCAAGGCCTCACGCCAGGTTTCCCATATGGAGCTGATCCTGGAGGGTATTCTCTCAGTGCAAGCCGGAGAGAATCCGCGGGTCATCAGGGAAAAACTCCTCACCTTCTTACCGGAAAGGGAGAGGAAAGCCCAGGCGGCGGATGAGGCTGCAGGGATGGGAATGTAGAGATGTTTGGCAGGAAAGGGCGAAAGAACAACAACCATGGTGAAGGCAATGGACCGAGTATGGAACGCTGGCTTATCACCTATGCCGATCTTATAACCCTGCTGCTGGCTTTCTTTGTGGTCATGTACAGCATCAGTACGGTAAACGCACAGAAGCTTCAGGCGGTGGCCAGTTCCCTGAGCCAGGTCTTGGCCGGCAAGGCGCCGGAGATCCTCGATTTCAGCGGCCCAACAATTATTGAGGGGCAGTCGGGTGCCGAGCACGGGGAAATGATGGAGGGAACCGAACTGGAAACCGTCCGGCTGCAGTTGGCCGAGTACCTGGAGTTCCTGGAAACCATGGACCCAAATATAAAAGAAAACATAGTGATAATGCAGCAGGAGCGGGGACTGGTGATAAGTCTCAAGGATACCCTGTTGTTTCCCAAGGGTTCGGCGGTCTTGACTCCCCGCGCTCGACAGGTAATCAGTGGAGTAGGTAAGTCGCTGGCGCAGCTTCCCAATTACATACGGGTAGAAGGACATACCGACAACCTGCCCATACATACGGCTCAGTTTCCCTCCAACTGGGAGCTGTCGGTTATCCGGGCTACCAATGTCGCCAAACAGCTTATTAATGAGAGTTCCATCAGTCCCGAGAAGATATCCGCCACCGGGTACGGTGAGTACCGACCGCTGGTTCCGAATACCAGCGAGGTTAACCGGGCTATAAACCGCCGGGTTGATATAGTCATCCTGAAACACAAGTACGAATACTTTGAGCCGTTTCCCGAAGAGGAATCATCCCCCTGATCACATCCGGAGTCTTACCCAGCAAGCGCCCGCTCGGCCCCGGTCAATTACTCCCTCCCGGTATGCCAAACCGCACTGGTTCCGCCCGGCACTTGTTCACGGCCAGCCCGCCCGGGTGCATGGGGTTAAAAGCTCAATCCGCTTGCAGGAGAGATGATATAGTATTAACGTAATAAAAGAACTGTTTACTGGTTCAAGTAAACCGGCCTTGACGAGGCCGTCCAATCCAAGGAGGGGTGATATGCAGGACGATCCACGCAATATGGCCGAATACATTGAGAACCGCCTCATAGAAATAGGGAGGTCTCTTTGACCCGGAAGGCATAAAAGAAGAGATAGCGGCCTTGGAAAAGAAGACGATGCAGCCCGATTTCTGGGATGACAATCGCCAGGCCCAAAAAATACTGCGGAGAATAAGTGAGCTGAGAGAGACCGCGGATACCCATCACCGCCTGCTGACGGAGGCCGGCGATTTGAAGAACCTGTTGGCTTTGGCGGAGAAAGAGGGGGAGGTGGATCTGTTTGCGGAGGCGGTTCTGGAGCTGACCCGCCTCAAAGAGGAGTTTGAGGAATTTGAACTGCAAATCCTGTTCACCGGGGAGTACGACCGCAACAACGCCATAGTTTCCCTGCACGCGGGCGCAGGCGGGACTGATGCTCAGGACTGGGTGGAGATGCTCTTGCGCATGTACAGCCGGTGGGCTGAAGATAATATGGACAGCTATGAACTGTGGGATTTGATCCCCGGAGATGAAGCCGGGATCAAAAGCGCCACTTTTTACGTAAAGGGGCAGTTTGCCTATGGGAAATTAAAAGGAGAGCATGGGGTGCACCGCCTGGTGAGAGTCTCGCCCTTCGACTCCTCGGGCCGCCGCCATACCAGCTTTGCCCAGGTGGTGGTTATGCCGGAATTGCCGGAAGAGGTGGAGGTTAACCTGAATCCGGAGGATTTGCGGATAGACACCTTCCGTTCCGGCGGGGCCGGAGGACAGCACGTCAACAAAACCGATTCCGCAGTGCGCATTACCCACCTGCCTACCGGGATTGTGGTTCAGTGTCAGAATGAACGGTCGCAGCACGCCAACAGACAGGCGGCCCTCAAGATTCTGAAGGCCCGTTTGTTTGAGTTGAAGAGCCGGGAACAGGCGGAGAACATACAAAAGTTAAGGGGAGAACACAAGGATATCGCCTGGGGGAATCAGATCCGCTCCTATGTTTTAAACCCTTTCAGCCTGGTTAAGGACCACCGGACCGGAGTGGAAGTAGGTAACGTGGAAGCAGTCCTCAACGGGGATATCAACCAGTTTATTTCTGCATATTTGCATGCCCAGGCAGAAAATCTGTTAAAAGATTGACCGGGGAGATAAAGGAGTAAGGTTGTAAATGTGGAACCAATTCTAAAAAAATAGGGGTTAAAAGATGCGTGAAATCAACCAACAAGTGATAGACGAGATCGAAAGCAAAGCTCGGCGGCTGCGCCGAGAGGTTATCCGCATGGTCGGAACTGCCGGTTCCGGGCATCCGGGCGGAGCCTTGTCCGCTGCGGATTTGGTGGCCTGCCTCTACTTCTGGGAGATGAGGTATGATCCTGAGCGCCCGGACTGGCCGGAGCGAGACCGGTTTGTGCTCTCCAAGGGACATGCAGCCCCGCTCCTGTACGCGGTTCTGGCGGAAACCGGCTTTTTCCAGCCGGAGAAGCTGGGAACCCTCCGCCGGTTGGGCAGTCCCCTCCAGGGGCACCCGGATATGCGTAAGCTGCCCGGGGTGGAAGCTTCTACCGGTTCTCTGGGGCAGGGAATCGGTTGGGCGGTGGGGATGGCCCTGGCGGCCAGATTGGATCGCCGGGATTCCCGGGTCTATGTGTTGCTGGGCGACGGCGAATTGGAGGAAGGAATGGTCTGGGAAGCGGTTATGGCTGCGAGTCACTACCGACTCGGAAACCTGGTGGCCTTGATTGACAACAACGGACTGCAGATTGACGGTCCTTTAAGCGATGTGATGTCCGTCGAACCCATCGGTGACAAGTTCAGGGCTTTTGGTTGGGAGACCCGCGAGATCGACGGACACGATATCGGGGCTATCCTGAGCACCTTGAATGAGGCTCGCCAGGTCAAAGACAGACCGTTTGCCATTGTTGCCCGCACAATAAAAGGCAAGGGCTGCTCATTCATGGAAGGTCAGGTAGACTGGCACGGCAAGGCCCCGACTCAGGAGGAACTTGAGCGGGCCCTGCGCGAGTTTGACGGCGTATAACCGCGATTACTGATAGAAAATGGAGGAACAGATGATGCAGGTAGCTACCAGGGATGCTTACGGGCAGGCCTTAAAAGGACTTGGGGAACAATACCCGGATGTGGTGGTTTTGGATGCGGACCTGTCAAAATCCACGAAGACAGTTGACTTTGCCCGGGCTTTTCCCGACCGCTTTTTCGATATGGGCATTGCCGAACAGAACATGATGGCGGTAGCCGCCGGGCTTGCCGCGTCCGGCAAAGTGGTGTTTGCCAGCACCTTTGCCATATTTGCCACCGGCAGGGCCTTTGAGCAGATTCGCAATTCGGTAGCCCATGCCGGGCTCGATGTTAAAGTCTGCGCCACCCATGCCGGGATTACCGTGGGAGAGGACGGCAGTTCCCATCAGTCGGTGGAGGACATTGCCTTAATGCGGGTAATCCCCAATATGAAAGTGGTTGTTCCCGCCGACGGTCCCAGTACCGCCTGGGCGGTGAAGGCGATTTATCACGAACCGGGTCCCTTCTATCTGCGGATGGGGCGCCCCAAGGTCCCGGTTGTATACGACAGCGTTGCCGATCTCAGGATCGGCAAAGCGCTTAAACTCCGGGAAGGCAAGGACGTAGGGATACTGGCCTGTGGAATCATGGTCCACGAATCCCTGCAGGCGGCTGCGATGCTGGCTGAAATGGGTATTGAGGCCACGGTGCTCGATGTTCACACCATAAAACCGCTGGACCGGGAGTCGATCCTGGAAACGGCCCGGGAGACCGGGTGTCTGGTTACTGCAGAGGAACACAGTATTATTGGGGGACTGGGCGGCGCGGTCTCAGAGCTTACGGCTTCGGAATACCCGGTGCCGGTGGTGAGGGTCGGTGTCCGCGACCTGTTCGGCCAATCGGGAGAACCCCGGGAACTAATGGAGCACTACGGTCTCACCGCGAAGGATATTGCCAGGGCGGCGCAAATTTCCATGTCACAAAAAGGCTGAAAATAAAGGAATCAATATTATCGGTGTAGAACCACCTTTTTTATAAGGTGGTTTTTTGTGTTTATTCGTTTATGTTCGTTTTTAAACGCAGGTCCTTCCATAGGTTTGGGGTGAGGCGCTATTCTTGTTCAAATGTATAATGTTTCGAAAACATATCCCAATGGGGTTAAAGCATTAGTAGATGTTACTCTGAAAATCGAACGCGGGGAGTTCGTTTTTCTAATGGGCCCCAGCGGTGCGGGCAAATCAACTTTTGTCAAGATGCTGATGCGGGAAGAACTGCCGACTCGCGGTCAGATTTTTGTGGCCTCCCGCAGTATTCTGCGTATGAAGGCTTCAGAAGTACCCCTGCTGCGCCGCAGCATCGGGGTGGTTTTTCAGGACTTCAAGCTTCTGGAAAATAAAACGGTCCGGGAGAATGTGGCCTTTGCCATGCAGGTTGTGGGAGCACCTCCCCATCAGATCAAGACCCGGGTTGAGGAAACCATTAAAATGGTAGGGTTGCAGGGCAAGGAAGACTGTTTCCCTTCCCAGCTCTCCGGAGGCGAGCAGCAGCGGGTGGGGATTGCCAGAGCGATAGTCAACCATCCCCTGATAGTGATTGCCGATGAACCGACCGGCAATCTGGACGTGGAGACATCCTGGGAGATTATGGACCTGCTGTCGGAGATCAACAGGAAGGGGACCACGGTAATAATGGCTACCCATGCTCAGGACATCGTGCGCCGGATGCATAAGCGGGTTATTTACCTGGAAAAGGGGAAGGTGGTCTCCGACTCGGTGGGAGAAATAGCATGAAATGGGCTACCATCAAGTACTTTTTCCGAGAGGCCAGGATTTCACTGGCACGCAACCGTCTCCTCAGCCTGGCTACCGCCACTACCGTTTCCATCTGCATCTTCATCCTGGGAATGGCAATTCTCCTCTATATGAACAGCGGGGAGCTTACTGAAAAACTGGAATCGGATGTTGAAATTGTCGCCTTTCTCGATGAGGATCTGACCCTTCGGGAGAGGACTAGGTTGGAAGAGAGGCTTAAAGCGCATCCCGGAGTGCTGTCGGTAACATTTGTTTCCCGGGACAAAGCCCTGGCCTCACTGGAAAAGAAGCTGGGACAGGGTGAGTATGACCTGCTGGCAACACTGGAAGGCAACAATCCCCTGCCTGACAGTTTCAGGATAAAGGCAAAAAACCCCCGCGAGGTGGAACAGCTGGCCAAGGAACTGGCCAAGATGCAGGGAATATCGAAACTGCGCTACGGGCAGGAGGTAGTGCGGCAGCTCTTTGCCGCCACCCGCTGGGTCCGGATCATAAGCGTGTTCATTGTCGTGTTCCTGGGGGCGGCGGCGGTTTTCCTAGTGGCAACCACAATCAGGTTGACCATCTTTTCCCGGCGCAAGGAGATATACATTATGAAACTGGTGGGTGCCACCAACCGGTTCATCCAGACACCATTCTTTTTGGAAGGGATGGCCCTGGCCGGAGCGGGCACCGTATTTGCCCTCATATGCCTTTACCTGGGGTATCACTACCTCTTGGAGAACATACAACCCGCTTTGGCGTTTTTGCCGCTAATAAATGACGACCTTGTTCTGCTGAAACTCTTCCTGGGACTGGGGGGAGCAGGAATTGGCCTGGGGATCATAGGAACATTTATCTCGGTGAACAGGTTCCTTGATGTCTGATAACCACGACGATCACGCCGTACACTGTGAAGTTTTTCGCTAAAATTTACGATAAGAAGTTGTGAAGGATTGTCAGAAGCTAATTGATTGGTGCGTATTACCACTAAAAATGGAGTAATTCGAAGGGGTATAGGAGGGACATGAGGATCAGAAGAACCGTTGTTTGGCTGTTGATTTTGGCGTTTCTGGTACCGGCTATCGTGTATACTCCTCCGGATGTTCATCCGGTCCGCGCTGACGAACTGCAGGAAAAGCAGGCCCAGCTGGAAGCCCTGCGCAAACAGATCGAGGCCCAGCGCCAGTTGGTTGGTGCGGCCAGGAAGAAGGAAACCGGCATCGTTAATGAGATCAGCCGGTTGGAAAAGGATATAAATAAGCTTGAAAAAGAGATTGCGTCCCTGGAAGGCCAGCTGGGTGTGGTAAGCAGGCGCATTGAGAATACTCAAGACGAAATCACCGAGGCGGAAGCTCACCTGGCGGAGCGTATGAATGTGCTTGGCGAGCGCCTGGTTGTCATGTATGAGGTGGGAGATATCTCTTATCTCGAGGTTTTGCTTTCGGCCACCGATTTCGCTGATTTCCTCTCCCGCTGGGAACTCCTGAAAGAGATCGTAAGTCAGGACCGGGAGCTTATAGCGAAGATCAACGAGGAGCGGCGGCAGTTAGAGGAAAAGAAGAGGCAGTTGGAGGCCAATAAAAAACAGTTACAGGAAGCTCAGCAGGCCCGCAAAGAAAAGGAAAGCCAACTGGAACAGAAAACCAAGGAGCGGCAGGCCGCGCTGAAACAGGCACAGCAGGATCGCAAGCTGTACGAACAGGCCCTGCGGGAACTGGAACAGGCTTCAAAAGAGATCGAAATGATGATCCGTCGCCTGCAGGGCGGCGGTGCATACATCGGCACCGGCACGTTTACCTGGCCGGCTCCCGGGTATACCAGAATAACCTCCCAGTATGGGATGCGCTATCACCCCATCCTGAAACAGAACAAATTACATACCGGTATGGACATAGGAGCACCATCGGGGGCCAGGGTGGTGGCGGCCGATGACGGCAAGGTCATTACCGTTACCTATAATTCGGCCTACGGAAACATGATCATCATTGACCATGGGGGAGGAATAGCCACCCTCTACGCGCACCTTTCACGGTTTGCAACCACACAGGGGGCCATGGTCAAAAAAGGCCAGACTATTGGCTACGTCGGTTCCACCGGCGGGAGCA
>JAKOVY010000152.1 GCA_029781825.1 Bacillota bacterium
CATTTCAGCTTCAAGCATCTTTTCCAACGCACCGGCAAAAAGATTTTTGAGTTTCGCTGTCAAATCAGCGGGGGTCGAACATTCTTCACTAATCAGAGCTACAAGTTGCATTTCCTTTTCGGTTAACTGTGCCATGGTCATTTCTCCTTTTCGTTTTGTCATGGAGATTATTCCCATTTACACAGTTGGATATATATTCTCAGCGAGGTGTTGTGTTACCCGATAATTGGGCGTGGTACCGGGAAAGCTGAGCCGCCTACTATCTAACCGTCCTGCATGATGAATGTTCCTGCGCACTTTTTTGGCGCATTTCCCCTATACTCCGATAAACGATGCAGTAGGCGGCTGGTGCTCACCAATCAGTCAAACCGATTGCTAAACCTTGTCGTGACAAAGCTGTTCTGCCAATAGTTGAAAGAATGGTTGTTCCCTCTCATGAATTTGAGAATCTCTCTTTCCTCAGCCGTGTTTTTCGACTGCTTTGACCACGTATTGCCTTTATTGGAGCTGTTGGTAGGCTTTTTCCCATTCTTTTTGCTGTTATCATTTTTATCCTTGTTGTTCTTGTTCTTGTCTCCAGATGTATTCTTTCTGTCATTGTCATTTTTGTTTCCTGACGTACTCTTTCTGCCTTTATCATTTTTCTTACTGCTGTTGCTGCCGGACGTCTTTTCGAACCCGACATTTTTATTCCTGCCTGCTTTATCTTTCTCACGAGTATATCTCTTATAATTTGGAGGCAGCTCAACATTGTGTTCTTCCAGCAGTTTTTTTATGGAATCCTTTTTAACATCATCTATTTTGACCGACGGGTCCTGCTTTTTCATCTCTTTATAGATCAGGTACCTGCCGGAACTAATACCGGTATTCTTAGCCTTCTTACGGATCTCACCGCTGGCGGTGTATACCCTGACCTGAACCGGGCATTCCCTGGCGGTGGCAGACTGTTCAACCAACCGGCCCAGAGCCTTCCCATCCACCGGCTCTGCCTTATCATCCACCGGACTGATAGTAGTTACTATCAGGTTCTCCTCCCCGGGTTTCAGGAACTTCTGTTCCACGGATTTGTCAATAATGGCCGCAATCGTATAATCAAGGCTTTTCCCCTTGTACTCACCCGGTTTAACCAGGCGGGTCGCCTCCTCATTAAGACAGGTCACGTCGATCACCAGGGATTTGCTGTCAACGGATATTTCCAGACTGGGATTGATGTCCATGGTGATATAAGCCGCAACCCGGTTGACGCTGCCCTGGTATAACAGCACCGAGGTAAGAAAAAACAGCAGAAACGAGGCAGCCACCAGCACTGATTTGATCTCGGCAGGTATTCGCACCCGATTATAAAATACCTCTTCGCCTACCTGCACCTCACGCGACGGCAGGGGGATCTTTTCATAACCCCCATCAGGGTTAACCACTATGCAGTGGCCGTCTTTAATGCTGGTTACCAGTCCCCGTTTTTTAAACCACATGCCCATCCCTTCTCAATCTATTTCGAATCAAAATTTATGTACGAACGCAGGTAAATAAACTGTTCCGGCCGGCTGAGAATCAACGCACTGGCGATTATGAACTTCCGGCCTCTTTCCAGGGTTTTCCGTTTTATACCGCTGGCTTTTTCCAACTCACTGAGCGGCAGCTGCTTTCTGCTGGTCAGGTATTCCATCAGGATGGGACTTGCGGCCAGTTGAAAAGCGGCCTTCAGCAAGTCTCTCCGGTAGTCCCTGTGCCGCGGTGAAACCTTCACCAGGTCCTCAAAGCTGATTCCGTATTCAGACAATAGGCGTTCATACTCCTCGATCTCCTCCCGGCGCTCGTCCTCTATAGTCATATTCCTGAAACTTTCCCAGGCGGTCTTGTGTTCCAGGTAATCCGAGATATTTTCGTCATCATACCGGTAATCGGTCTCGTGCTTTGCCGTCTGGCGGTAATAGTCTTTCAGCCGGTTAATAATAACCAGCCTGCAGAAGGCGAGGAAAGGAACTTTTCGCTCCGGCTCAAAGCTGTCGATCGCGGAATTAAATGCTATGAGCCCAATACTCAGTTCATCGTCCCGGCCCCATTCCAGCATGCGATGGCAGAATTGGCTGGCGGTCTTGAGAATAAAAGGTTTGTACTGTTCCACCAGCCTCTCACGAGCAGAATAATCCCCGTCCTTGATTGCGCTTATGGTTTTTAGCAACAGGTCGTATTTACTTAAATCCATAAGGGGAGAACCTCATTAAGCATCGATGCGTAAGCCACTTTAAGACCCCTTAATTCAATATACGGGGGTACAAAAAAATTTAACGGGGTAGGATACCCCCCTAAAAAAATTTATACCATCGTATCCTTTAACAAATCCACAAAAACCACATGCTGCCAGAACAACTGGCAGCGGGCTGGTTACCTATCAGATTAACGAGGAGGTATTAACACATGAAAAAGACTGTAGCAGTCTTACTGTGCCTGGCGATGATGCTGGGGTTCGGCACCATGGCTCTGGCTACCGGTGCCGACAGCACTTCACAGCCTGAAAAGTCCACCTATGAGTTCGGGTTTGCGGTGCCTGACAACATCGTGCCGGGAGGGGATGTACTGCTTCCAGTTACCTTCAAAACAGCGAGCCTGGGCGAGGAAGGGTATGACAATGTCCGCTTTGAGATTGTCAACACCGTAGCTCCGGCTTCAGGTAATGTGACCTTTAAAGCCAAAGATCTGGCGGGTCGTACGATCTCCTTCACCAATTACGGTATTTACATTCCATCCCCCGGTTTCACGCTTCCGGCCCGGTACCGTGCAACTACTGATTGGACCCTGAACTTCTCCAAGAGCGGTACCTATGTCATCAACTTTAAGGCCTACGACGGGAACCATTATAAAATTGCGGAAGCCAGTCAGCAGATAACCGTGGCAGAGGGAAGCTTTACCTGCACCGTTCCGGAAGAAATAATCGCCGGACAAGAAATTACTGCGAATGTCTCCTTTGTCACCGATTACAATTTCGAGGACGTGCACTTTGAGTTTGCCAAGACCGCCGGCAGCGGAGATGTGCTGTTCAAAGCCCAGGACTCGAACGGTACCTGGTATACCTTTGTAAACCGGGGCATCTGGGGCAGCGACTTCGATATCACCGCCCCCTACAGTGAATCAACGCCGTGGAAACTCACATTCAGCAAAGCCGGTACATATACTATTAACTTCAGGCTGGTAGACAGTGACGGAAAGGTGCTGATTGAGGACAGTCAGAGCGTTACCGTTAAAGAACCCTCAAGCAATGAGGATGAGGACGAGGATGAGGACAAGGACGATGATGGCAACGTCAAATGCCCGGGCAACACCCATGGCCTCAAAAACGCCTTGAAAAATCATCTCAAAAATCGGAAACATTGGAATGAAAAAGAGCGTTCGAAATCAACCGCCCGCCTGCTGGAACTGCTGCAGCAGCGCGGCGTAACCCTCGAAGAACTTAAGGAACTGATTAAAGAATTGGAAAAAGAGATTGCGAAAGATAAAGGGTCAGACGACGACTACAAAGTCCTGAGCCGGATGTACAAATTAAAGGGTGAGAAGTATAAGACCTACATCAACGGGAAAAAGGTTGATTTTGACGTAACCCCCATTGTAGTTAACGGGAGAACCCTGGTGCCCTTCAGAAAGATAGCCGAAGAACTGGGGGCTGATGTGAAATGGGTTGGCGGAGAAAAAAAGGTGATAGTGACCAAAGGAAAGACCACCATCATACTGCTGCTGGGCGACAACACGGCTACGGTTCTTATCGGCGGAAAGAAAACCAAGGTAAAACTTGATGCTCCAGCCCTGCTGCACAACAATCGCACCATGGTACCGATACGGTTTCTGTCCGAATCACTGGGGGCTGATGTTGACTATTATTCCGAAGGAGCCCTGGTCGTGATTAAAACCTGAGAACCTGACTTCGTTTAAGGGGCTGACCCGCCGGGTGTCAGCCCCTTTTATTTTTTTCACGGATATCCACTATCATCCAGTAAAAATTGTTCTTGTTCCGTGTTCAAAAAAAAGGATTCACTGCATATTATGTGGAACAGTATCCCTGCGGTACTTTTTTCAGACCTGTGGACCACCGGTTTACTCTCATTATGAAGATCAATAGTGAGGTGTAGCGAATGAACAAGTGGAAGGAGATGTACAAAACTAAATTAACAACTCCCGATGAAGCTGTGAAACTCATTGAACCGGGCGACTATGTGATGCTTCCCTTTGCCAATGGAATTCCGCCGGCACTGTTGGAGGCTCTGGCCTCCCGACTCAGGAACGGGGATCTGAGCGACATACATTTTTTTGGCGGTCTAACGGTCCAGGACAGCAGCATTTTTGATTTCGACCTGGCCCCCAAAATGCTGCTCGAAGCCAACTTCCTGGGCGCACAGTTGCGCAAGGGAACCCAAGAAGGAGTATTCACATTCAATCCCATGCGCCTTTCTGAGTACGTCCCCATCATGCTTGCACGTCAGATGAACGGGGTAATTGTACAGAGAGTGGCGCCCATGGACAAACACGGATTCTTAAGTACCGGGACCGATTGCGAGTACATCTGGGAGGTATTCAAGAAACACCCCCGCAAGCCGAAGCTCATCCTGGAGGTTAACGAGTACATGCCCCGGACGTTGGGCAACAACCAGTTTCACATATCCGAAGTCAGTGCGTTAATTGAACACAACACCCCACTGGTGTCACTCCCTCCCAACGAAATCACAGACGTCGACCGGACCATTGCCGGTTATATAGCCGAAATGGTCGAGGATGAGTCCTGTCTGCAGCTGGGAATCGGACGCATCCCCAACGCGGTAGCACAGTTTCTAAAAGACAAACGTGACTTGGGAATCCACACCGAAATGCTGGTCGATTCTATGGTTGACCTTTACGAAGCCGGTGCTGTCACCTGCGCCAAAAAGAATTTCATGCCCAACCGTTGGATTGCGACCTTTGCTTTGGGCTCGCAAAAACTATATGACTTCATTGACGACAACCCGATGGTATGGATGCTCTCCGCCGCTTGGGTTAATGACCCCAACAATATTGCGAAAAACGACCGAATGGTGTCAGTCAACTCCACCCTTGAGGTGGACCTTACCGGGCAATGCAACTCCGAATCAATCGGCTATCGCCAGTATTCGGGTACCGGCGGCCAGTTGGATTTTGTCCAGGGCGCGGTTCGTTCCCGGGGAGGCAAGTCCTTCTTAACACTGTACTCTACCTATACCGACAAAGAGGGTAATCTTCGGTCGCGGATTGTTCCTCGTCTGAGCGACGGCGCTACCGTAACCGTTCCCCGCACCGATGTCCAGTATGTGGTGTCGGAATACGGTGTAGCCAGCCTCAAAGGCAAACACGTCCGTCAGCGGGTAGAAGAACTGATAAATATCGCCCATCCCGATTTTCGCGATTACTTGCGTTCCGAAGCACGCCGAATGAACTTCATTCCGTAAATTCGAGCGGAAGGTAGACTGTACGATACCGACATACGCGGCGTCCGTGCCGCGGCTGTCGGTATTTTGCCATCTGGAACGGGATAGTCTCACTTTTCTTTTTACTTGTGCAGGTAGATCTCTGCCATAGAAGCGGCAATCTCCCGAAAAACCGGGGCGGCGTTCCGACCTCCACTCTGACCATGCTCCACCAAAACGGCTATTACCCACTGTGGGTTTTCCGCCGGGAAATAACCAACAAACCAGGTGTCCAGGATCTCTTCTCCTGATTCGGTATACTGCCCGGTCTGGCTGGTCGCCGTCTTTCCCCCGCATCCGATCCCCGGAATATAGGCGTTGCGTCCGGTTCCCGTACTCGTAACCAACCGCAAATACTCACGCAGGGTGCGGGCAGTTGCCGGGCTGATTACCTGTTCTCCGGGGTCACTCGGCAACAAGTGTACAATCTGATCCCCCTCACGAACCTCTCTCACCAGTCGCGGTCTTTTATACAGCCCGTTATCAACAACTGTAGCTACCATATTGGCTACCTGCAGGGGAGTCATCATTACCCCCTTCTGCCCCAGGGATGCGTTGCCCAGAGCCGGGCCGCCGTAATCAATCTGCAGGTGGCTGTCTCCCTGAGCCTTTTCATACCCGATGATTTCGCGGTCGAACAGCCTGGCCTTTTTGCAGAAATCCAAGAGCCGGCTGCGGCCCACCCGGAGTCCGATCTCGATAAAGGCGGCGTTACAGCTTTCTGCCAGAGCCCGGGAGGCGGATACCTCTCCGTGCCCGGATGTTTTCCAACATGGGATTACTGTTTTTTCTGAAAACCGGAATTGCCCGGAGCAGTAAAAAGTATCAGCGGAGCTTAACAGCCCGTTTTCCATGGCTGCCGCCGTTACGGCTATCTTAAAGATTGAACCGGGATAAAAGGCGCTAAGCGTCCGGTTTAACTGACACCCGGTATTCGTCGTATAGCTGTCAGGGTCGTAGGGGTTATAGGCAGGGCGGCTGACCATAGCCAGGATGTCCCGGCTTGCAATATCAAGGATAACAACCGCACCGGTGTTAATGTGCCTGTCAACAATGTCCTCCGTCATCTCCTGTATGGTGCGGTCAATGGTAGTCACCACATCCCGAGCCGCTTTCCTGTTGGAAGCCAATTTGAGCGGTATTCCGGGGATGTAGTTTCCCAGGGCATCCACTACCCTCAGAACCTGTTTGGGGTGGGAACGGGCCCTCAGTTCATCCTCATAGCGCAATTCGATACCGGAACTGCCGACCACCCGCGCGTTCTCTTCAGGTCCGGCCGGGCTAAGACTCCCCAAAAGGTGTATAAACCTGCCATCCTCCCGGTAACGCCTCTGAACCTGGACCACCAGAATCCCGTCTACTGCGGCCAGTTCCTGTCTTGTTTTTTTATCGTCAACCGGGAACTTTAATAATACCAAGGATTCCCGGCGTTTATCGGCATCCCGCAGGCTTTCTTCAATTATTCGCGGTTCAGTTCCCAGAATTTCGGCTACTTTGCAGGAAATCTCCCTAAAATCAGCGATCCTATCCGGCATACCGAAGCAGGCCCAGGACAAACCGGTACCGGTCAAAGGCCGGCAGTAACGATCCAATATATCACCGCGCCCCGATTCGGGAAAAGAAAAACCCCGGGTACGCATATTGGCAGCCTTGTGGGCCAGTTGGGGCCCCTGCACTACCTGAAAATAAAAAAACCGCCCCGCAATGATCACCAGGAAAAGATACAGCATTGACAGGACAAACAGCATCCTGCGTTTGACCAATGGCATAATTTCCCCGCATCCCCTGATTTTCTGCTTATTTTTCTAGGTTTTACCTGTATAATCCGACTTATACACCAACTCGCTTAAATCGATAAGAAATGGTCAATGGGTGCGAACGGAAATTGGGCTCTGATGCGGCGCGCCTTAGTGAGTGAGGCCTGTACAGGGTCCGGCAGTTGAAATAAGAGAGATGGAGTGTGACAATTCCCGCATTCCTTAATCAGGTGCGGGGAGGAAAAAGTAACATAGAGGGCCGGGAACCGTTAAAAGATGGGCAAACCTACTTAGTCGGGGAGGACTTCGACGGGAAAAGGCACGTTGTTGATTATCGTCAGAGCGTCATCATAGGTGTCCGGAGTTACGTACACCACAACCAAACCGGCTTTGTTGTCAAGGGTGCTGACAACACCCAGACCATCATAGCCCTCGAAGATGCGGTTGAGCCAGTAAATATCCGAGGGCTTCAAACTGCACTTGATAATCTCTTTGGTTCCCATATGTAACAGCATCCTTTCGTGTAAAGTGTGCTCTACTCGACAATCTTGCCGATAAGAGTACCCGGCTTCGGGCAGCAGCGGCAGGTGAGCCAAACCATCTGCTGGGGGTGGCGAGCTACCTCGATCGGATTCAGTTCATCGTCATACAGCTCAAGGAGCTGCTCGGTCCTGAGCGGCTGGTTCGGTTCCAGGAACTCCAGGTTATCACCAATACCGAAGGGGGCTCGCTGCTCTACCAGTATGCGCTTGTTTTTCTCGTCCACTTCCTTTACCACTCCGCAGAACATTGCCCGGCGGGGGGATGCGGTTTTTTCAATATCCTGGGCATCTTCCGGCTTACCCAGGGCAAATCCGGTTGTAAAAGGACGGGTAGCCACCCGTTCCAGTTCCCGGGTCCACCCATTTATATCCAGGGGCCTGCCTTCCAGGATGCTGTCGATAGCCTCGCGGTATACCTTGACCACCGCTGCCACGTAGTAAGGGCTTTTCATCCGGCCTTCAATCTTGAAAGCATCGACCCCTGCTTCTATCAACTGGGGAATAAGGCTTATCATGCACAGGTCCTTGGAATTCATGACATAGCTGCCCCGCTGGTCCTCCATTACCGGGAAGTACTGTCCCGGGCGTTTTTCCTCCACCAGGGCATAACGGTAGCGGCAGGGATGAGCACACTCACCCCGGTTGGCGCTGCGACCGGTCATCGCCTGCGAAAGCCAGCACCGGCCCGAGTACGAGAGGCACATGGCTCCGTGTATAAAAACTTCTATTTCAATGGGCACGGTTCTCCGGATACGGGCGATCTCTTCGATGCTCAGTTCCCGGGCCAAAACCAGCCGGGAGGCTCCCTGGCGCCGGTAGAATTCGGCGCTCTGATAGTTGGTGACATTGGCCTGGGTGCTGATGGTCACCGGCAGGTCCGGGCTGAATTCCCTGGCCAAAAGCAGCACGCCGGGATCCGAAACGATAAGACCGTCGACTCCTATGTTGTTCAATTCCGTTAGGTAGGCCGGCATCCGGTCGATATCGCAGTTATGGGCGAATATGTTGACGGTTACATAAACCCTGCGCCCGGCCCGGTGGGCTAATTGCAGCCCCTTTTCCATTTCCGGCAGGGAAAAATTTTCAGCACCGGCTCGCAGGCTGAACTCATGCCCTCCCAGGTAAACGGCATCGGCTCCAAAATCTATGGCTGCTTTAAGCTTCTCCAGGCTGCCGGCCGGAGCTACCAGTTCTGGTTTTCGTCGACTCTCCATTAATCCTAATTCCCCTGATTCTCTCTCTTGGCTTTAAGGTGTTCGGCATAGGTCCGCGAAAATACGTGATGACCATCCTGCGTCGCCACATAGTAATAATAATCATGTTCTTCCGGCTGCAGAGCCGCAGAAATGCTGGCCGCTCCCGGTGAGGCGATGGGCCCCGGGGGCAATCCGGTATAGCGATAGGTGTTATAAGGGGAGTCAACCTCAAGGTCTTTCAGTGTAACCCGTTCTTTATGGCTGCCCAGGCTGTACAGCACGGTAGCGTCGACCTGCAGCAGCATACCCTCCCGCAGGCGATTGTATATAACCCCGGCGATGCGCCGCCTCTCAGAATCGAACATGGCCTCTTTTTCGACCATGGAGGCTACGGTTACTACCTGATAGACAGACAGCCCCTTTTCTTTAGCAAGCTCAGCAAAGTCGCGGTTCCACACCTCGGCAAACCTTTTCAGCATCAGGTCAATCATCTGGTCAATGGAGGTATCATGCCGTATATGGTAAGTATCCGGATACAAAAACCCCTCCAGGCGGTTTTCCCGCATCGGTATATCCCGCAGAAACGGATAATCCCGGCTGCGAACCACGGCTTTGTCCCATTCTTCAGGCGTGCAGATACCTTTGGCAGTAAAAAGCTCTTTCATCTGCTGCAGCGTGTAGCCCTCAGGTATGGTTATCCTCATACTGGCCACCCGGCCCGATACCAGGTCATCGACGATTTCGGACATCGATTGGCTGCGCCGAAGTTGGTACAGCCCCGCCTTGAGCTTGGCGTCGTATCCCCGCAGCCGACAATACCACACGAAAAAATCCTTGTTCCTAATCAACTCATGCCCGGCCAGGATAGCGGCCACCTGTTGGGTGCTGGTATTCCCGGGAATGTTAACCTCGATGACAGTCTTGTCAAATGGGTTAACCGGTGCCATATAGCGATTGAACTGGCGCACCGAAAACCAAACGACCAACAAAACAACCAGCAAAAATATCGATATTAACAACCTTTTTCCGCCTTGGGCGCCGATAGCGTTAGCCATAAATCCTCCAATGAATTCAATCCACTGTATTCAACAATCCCCGTCTGCATGGTGCATACGTCATATTGGCCATCAGGGTTGACCTGCAGATCATCTTCATCAATGTTGCCCCCTGTTAACGGCTTCCGGTTCCGGCCTGGGATGCAAACTGTCGGACTGTTCGGGATTGGCTGTCGGTTCCTCAGGGTCAACCGACTCTCCCGGCCCTGCTCCCGGGTCGCTAGGCTCGGGTTCTGCAGGATCGGTGACCGGTTCTTCCGGAGTCGGTTCTACGGGTTCAGTACCCGGTTCTCCGGGGATAGTCGGATCGGGAATTTCTTGGGCCGGCGGTTCCTGCTCCGGGTTAATCGGCAGTTTGGTTCCGACCAGGATCAATTTGTGCAGGGGTTGGTAAACATCAGTCGAGAGCAGTTCGCGTTTTAAAAGCTGCCCCTTTTCATCATACACGGTCCGGTAAGTTCGAACTCGATAGCCCTTGGTCCCTTCATGGTCGACCTTCTCCTCACCGAGCAGCAATTCGGGGTCATCCTTCCGTATCTCCTTGAAATCGGTTACCCCGATAATCTCACGTTCTATCTTAACTTTAACTGCAGGCCCGCTGCGTTTGCCGAGAAGCTGCACCGTCAGCTTGCCGCCTTGCACGATGGTCTTGACAACGATAGGACCGTCGGTGTCGTTTTTAAACCGCAGATCCTTCCCTCCGTATGTAACAGTGGCATCGGTTCCTACCGGCACATAATCCACCGCTACACTGTGGTTGTGGCGCTCCAGTATCGGGAGATTGGCCAGTAAAACCGCATTGTAGAGCGTAGATGATACCTGGCAAATACCGCCGCCAATTCCAGGTTTGAATTCGTTCTGCAGGATAATCAAGGCCTCCTTGTAACCGGTGCTGAACTCCCGAGGACCCACAGCGGTGTTGAAAGAAAACTCCTGCCCCGGCGGGATCACTGCACCGTTCAGAGTCGAGGCCGCTATGCGAAGGTTGGATGAGCGATTTATATTCTGGGTATTGAAGTAGGTTGAAAATGTGGCCAACTCCACCAGGTTGTTAATACCCGCCGGATCCACACTAACCGATTCATAGTCGACAACGAGGCGGGCAGTTATCTTTTCCTCTCCCGTGTAATACATGGGCAATGATTTAAACGTTGCCTCCGGGTCAACTCTGAATCCGCTCTGGCCGGGAACAAGAATCGGTTTACCGTTCTCATCCCATTTAACTCGCGAAATCCTGACCGGTTCTTTCATGGAATCTATAATGTGGGACATGAACTGATTGAACTTTTCCCGGTCATATTCAATCGGAATTTTTAACGGGTAGTCACGCCGCTGCTGGTAGCGAATCCTGCCCCACAGCCCCCGGCGCCCTTCCTGCTCCATTATTTCATTGACAAACCTGGCCACTTGGAGTTTGGCCCCCAAGTCCTCCGCTTTTATCGAATAAGTCATTTGTGAGGTGCGTGAGTCGGTAAAAACGTACTCAACCGCACCAAAATCATCCGTCTGGTCGCTTATCAAACTGACCGCTTCATCCCGGCCAAGCCCGCTCAGGTCCTGCTCAGCCACAAAGGTTCCCCGGGGAAAAGCATCCCCGGCTAAAAGATATTGGCTGGCAAATAACATACTGCCAGCCACTATGCCGAGGATGATCGCGGCAGAAATTATCGGCACATTTCGGTACCAGACCGACAATTTATTCCCCTCCCGAGATTACTATCAGGGTTACGGCAATAAAGAAGCCGACAGGCTTCTTTATTCAATCTCCTCGCTTTCCGCCAATTCCTGCCAGGCGTCGGCCACCTTCTCCCATTCCTCATCATCTTCGATGTCTGCCAGGTACATGTTGCCTTCCTCATCATAGATGGCCCTTAGAATTACGATTTCGACCTCTTCTTCCTCCTCATCTTCCATCTCTTCATCGATGGGTGCGGCTACAACATAGTTGTTGCCGTCAATCTCCAGTTCGGCGATAAGTTCGAAGGAGTGTTCCTGTCCTTCATCATCGATCAAGATGAGAACCTCAAACTCTTCGCCACCATTATCCAGGTCTTCACGAAAGCCGTCTTTTGCCACAGCTCCACCCCAATTCATTTAATTAACAAATAAATTGTATTTGTCATTCCTTTACCTTGTCAATCGCATCTGACTTATTATTCCCAGCTTTGCGGTCCAGGTAACCCTGCAGTATATAGACAGCAGCCAGTTTGTCGATAACCTGGCGCCGCCGGCGGCGTCGAACGTCAGCCGCGATTAAGGTCCCTTCAACAGCCCTGGTGCTCAAGCGCTCATCCTGGTACTCCACCGGAATCCCCAACTCTCGTGCCAGGAGCTCTCCGAACTCCTGTACTTCCCTGGCTTTATCCCCAAGGGTGCCGTCCATGTTGCGGGGCAGACCTAAAAGAAGGCAGGTGGCTCCGTGTTCATCGATGAGCCTGCGCACGGCGGCTACATCATAGGTCTGATCCTTACGCTCGATAACCCCAATCCCCTGGGCCGTAATCCCCAGCGGATCACTGATTGCCACTCCGATGCGCTTTTGCCCAATATCCATGGCCAGAATCCTTTTCGTTTTATTCATAATCCCCCTCGGGCGACTTGGTTTTGGGTGCTAGACTATCTTGATACAGAAATCCGGGCAGTACGGGGCACAATAACCGCATAACACACACCGGCGCTGATCGGCAACTGTTCGCCCCTCCTGGACCGATAAGGCTTGATAGCGGCACACCTCAACACAACTGCCGCATCCGGTGCACCACGATTCAATATGCAATCTGCGTCCAGTACGGCCTACCCTGGACTCCAATTCACGATTTCTTACACCATTAAGCCAGGCAATATTAAGATCAACCTCATCCTTGCTCCTCATGCCAATGGCCACCGAAGCCAGCCCGGGAATTTTAAACACGTACTGCAGTGCCTGATAAGCCCTGTTTACCAGGTTACCTCCACCCAGAGCCTTCATAGCGTAGAGACCTTTCCCGCGCAAGCGAGCATACTGGATGGCGGCGGCCATGGTAGTGGGAGTCCCGTCAATGATTCCGATACCGGCTTGGTTAATAAGGGGATGAATAACCTCAATTGCGGGGTGATCAGCAGCGGCCATCACCCCGGAAACCGAGTGGGTAGACATTCCAACAGCTCTGATCAGTCCCTGCTGTTTGGCCTTGACCAGGTATTCCAAAGCCCCCCGGTGTCCTTCCAGTGTCTTTTCGTTCTCCTGCTCGTGCAGCATAAAAATATCAATGGTGGTAAGACCCATCTCATCCCGGGCTCTTTCTACGCTCTGTTTCATCCCCTCCCAGGTGTAGGCGTAAGATTTCGAAGTGATGACCGGTTTGAATCCTGTGACGGCCAATGCCTCTCTTATGTAGGGGTAGGTACCGTAACTCTCGGCGGTGTCCAAAAAATTGATGCCTCTTTCGAGGGCATAGGAGATAATTTCTGCGCCATCTTGTATATTGAGGCCGGCCTGCAGCGGGCCTATGGTTAACACCCCAAAACAGATGGCCGATACTCTGATGCCGGTATTACCCAGTATCCGGTACTGCAAACCATCACCCCGGTTACTTGCGTTTTCACCCTTCGAGGTACTTTCGGATAAGGACTTCAAGAATCTCGTCTCGCTCAACCTTACAGATCATGGTACGAGCATCCTTATAACTGGTAATATAAGCCGGGTCTCCTGAGATCATGAATCCCACCAGCTGGCTTACCGGGTTATAACCCTTTTCCTGCAAGGCCTGAAAGACAGATTCCAGAATAGCATCGACCTTTTCTTTTCTAGCTTTGTCTATTTGGTAACTGGTAGTCTCTTCAAATCCCCCAGACAATCTCCCACCTCCCTTTGGAGCAAAGCCAAATTGCAAACAATTCCGGGGTACAGCATGCTTCCCGCCACCGGTAAAATGATGTCGGTTTCAGTTCTCGTCTCAGGTTTACGCAAATGATTGGCTCCTTATTCTATTTTCGTCGGCTGATCTGATTATTCCTCGTTACAGCCCTCTTCATATTTTGTTATCCCTGCGCACCTATATTACAACAGCGAATTCTCAATGATCTCCCGCGCTGCCTGCAGAGCTTCACTCAGCTTGGCAGGGTTCTTGCCCCCCGCCTGGGCCATATCCTGACGGCCTCCTCCGCCACCGCCGACTATCTTCGCCACCTCGCTGATTATCTTGCCGGCGTGCAGCCCGCGTTCGGCCAGTTCCTTGGAAACAAAGGCAGCCAACCCCACTTTATCGTCAATCCGTGACCCCAGAACTACTACCGAGGTCCCCAGCTTATCTCTCAGGGTCTCCGCGTTCTGGCGCAGGGAGTTCATATCCGAGGCCTGAATTTCCGCGGTTAGGACACTGATATCCTGCACCTTGACCGCCTGATCCAATACATTGGCGGCCTTTTCTTTCTCCATGCGGGTCTTTAAGGCTTCCAGCTCTTTTTCCGTTTCCCGCAGTTGGCGCAGCAGCACTTCGGTTCGTTCCGCAACTTCAGTGGGTACAACCTTCATAAGCGCTGCCGCCCTGCGCAGTTCCTCCTCGGACTGCCGGAGGCTCCTGTAGGCCTCACTGCCGGTTACCGCTTCAATGCGCCTCAGCCCCGCTCCGATACTGGCTTCTGATACAATCCTGAACAAGCCTATTTCTCCCGTGTTTTTGACGTGAGTTCCTCCACAAAGTTCCCTGCTGAAACCTTCCACTTCAACCACCCGCACCTGATCGCCGTACTTCTCACCGAACAGGGCTATGGCTCCCAGCCTTTTGGCCTCGGACAGGCTGGTCTGCCGGACCTTAACTGGAAGCAGGGACCATACCTTCTCATTTACAATCTCCTCTATGCGCTGTATCTCCTCGGGAGTTAGAGGGGCGAAATGAGAAAAGTCAAACCGCAGGCGCTCCGGTTCCACCAGAGAACCCTTCTGCTGGGCATATTCTCCAACCGTTTCCCGCAGGGCTTGGTGAAGCAGATGGGTCGCAGTATGGTTGGCAGCGGTCGCCTTCCTGCGATCGGCGTCCACCCGAGCCTGCACCACCTGGCCCTGACGAAGTATCCCTTTTACTCTTCCATAATGAAGGATCCAGCCGGCCGCTTTTTGAACATCGGTGACCTCCATTTCGCCTTCCGGACCCTTAATAATCCCCACATCGGCAACTTGACCTCCGCTCTCGGCGTAGAACGGGGTCTCCATTAAAACCACTATCGCTTCCTCATCGGCTGCTGACGCCGCTCCTTCCCCATTCTTGATTATGGCAAGTATCTCCGATTCCCACTCCAGGCACTGATAGCCTACGAAATCGGTGGGGTTTTCGCCTTCCAGGATTGCAGTGATTGCTTTCTCCAAAGCAAAAGCTTCATTGTTCTTAAATGACCGGCGTCCTCTTTCCTTCTGCTCCTCCATCATGGCTTCAAACTCGGCCTTATCAACTTTCAGACCATATTCTTCGGCCACATCTTCGGTAAGATCGATGGGGAATCCAAAGGTATCATAAAGCATAAATGCATCCTTGCCCGAAATTGTCCGGCTTCCCTCGCGGCGGAGCCGGTCAACAATATCCTCTACCTTGCGCAGGCCGTCATTGAGGGTGGTGAGGAACCGTTCCTCTTCCATGCGGATGACCTGCTCCACATACTGCTGTTTCTCTCTTACTTCAGGATAAGCATGCTTCATCATCTCGATAACTGCCGGCACCAATCTATAGAAAAACGGCTCGTTGAGCCCCAGGATTTTTCCAAACCGCACAGCGCGCCTCAGTATGCGGCGCAGCACGTATCCCCGGCCCTCATTGCCGGGCAGTATACCGTCGATCACCAGGAAGGTACAGGCTCTGATATGGTCGGCGATCACCCGGAAGGGAAATCCGGCCGGACCCTTGTCATACCTCTGCCCGGTCAAACCTTCAATCTCTTTAATGATTGGCGTAAAAAGATCGGTTTCATAATTGCTGTCGACTCCCTGAAGAATGGAAGCCAGCCGTTCCAACCCCATTCCGGTATCAATGCTCGGCTTGGGCAAAGGGGTCATCTTCCCGTCCTGATCCCGGTCGTACTGCATAAATACCAGGTTCCATACCTCCAGCCAGCGGTCGCAGTCACAAGTTCCCACGCCGCAATTCGGATCGGAACACCTGTATTCCGGACCCCGGTCATAGATGATCTCGGAGCAGGGTCCACAGGGACCGGTATCCCCCATGGACCAGAAGTTGTCCTTTTCTCCCAAACGTATAATCCGCTCCGGCGCGATGCCCGCTACCTCCTGCCACAACTCAAAAGCCTCATCATCATCCAGGTAAACGGTAACCCACATCCGCTCGGCGGGGATTCCGGCCTTCTGCGTCAGGAACTCCCAGGCATAGGCTATTGCTTCCCGTTTAAAGTAATCGCCGAAAGAAAAGTTCCCCAGCATCTCAAAAAAAGTATGGTGACGAGGGGTACGCCCCACGGTATCCAGGTCGTTGTGCTTGCCTCCGGCTCGCATGCACCTCTGGGCGGTTACCGCCCGGCGGTAATCACGGTGCTCGATCCCCAAAAAAACATCCTTGAACTGATTCATTCCGGCATTCGTGAACAGCAATGTCGGATCGTTCGCCGGTACCAATGACGAACTGGGAACCGCCGTATGGCCGTGCTTGACAAAATAATCAATGAACATCTGCCTTATCTCATAGCTCGTAAGCAACAAAATGGCCTCCTTTTCCCATCTAGGTTATATTGTGTCCTATGGAAGCATTTAGTGTCAATCAACCAGATGGTAAAAGGCGAACTTAACCAGTACTTTCAAAACAGCCGCAGCCGGAACCGCCAGCAGTATCCCCCATATACCGAACAGTTCACCACCGGCCAGGAGGGCAAAGATAACCACCAATGGATGAAGTCCCACCCGGTTCCCTACAATTCGCGGCGACAGCACATTGGCCTCCAACTGCTGAATCACCAGGATAGCCACGGCCAGGTATACCGCTTCCCTGGCTCCCTCTGTCAGTGCCAGAGCCACGGAAGGAACGGCTCCCAAGATCGGTCCCAGGTAAGGAAGCAGTTCGGCGATCCCATTGATGAAGCCGATAATAATCGCGTACTTAATTCCCAAGAGGGCTGCGGTTATTCCGGTTAAAACTCCGACCAAAACGCAGACCAACAGGTGCCCCTGGATAAAACCCGACAAGACTTCGTTGATATCCATCCCCAACCTGATAAGCTGGTTTCTGCTGCTGACCGGGAAGAGTCCCAGAAAACCTTCCCTGATTCTTTCCCAGTCCCGGATAAAGTAATAGGCCAGTATAGGAGCAAAGACTATCGACAGCAGGCTGCCGGTCATTTTCAGAATGTCGTTGATGAATGTGGTCAAGGCCCGGTAAGCCTGGTTTTCCGCTCGGTGCAGGCTGTTTCTTATAACCTGGTCCACCTCGCCCCCTACCTCTAATCTTTCCAGGTATTCCACGGCCTGATGTGCGTCCTCCATGTATTTCGGTATGACCGCGGCCAGCTCCGCCACCTCCCTAATCAGCCGGGGCAGGGTATACCAGCCCAACAAACCGATCAGCCCTATCAGCAGCAGATAGAAAATCATAACTGCCCAGGAACGGCTCAAACCGCGGGACTGGGCAGCCCTTATCAGGGGATACAGGACATACGCCAGGGTAGCTCCCAAAAAAAACGGGAAAAGCACAGCACTAACCCTTACCAAAAAATAAATGGTGGCCACGGCCACCACCGTCAAGACGCCGATTTTAATGTAGTATTCTAATCTGGCCATGCTCCTGCTACCTTCTGTCCCATGTCTTCCGCCATGTGCTTGACCTCGGCAAAGCGGTTGGCGCCATGTTGCCCGCGATGTCTAAAGTATGAAACGATTGCCCAAGCCAAACCGATACCCAGAATTGCCATCAGACCACGACGAAATGCTGCTCTCCTCATCAATCTCACCACCATTCAGTTCATAATGTCATAGGAATCCTCAATGGAAACCAGGGTACCATCCTCAGCAACCTCATACATGGTTATCCGGTCTTTCCTAACCGCAAATTCGATGTAACAGTTCCAGCAATAGAAATGATCACTGCCGACCCTGCCCACCTGTAACCCCTTACACGCCGGACACCTCAAGTTTGATCCTCCTCGTTATTTAAGACCATGGCTCCCTGACCGATGTTGTCGACCCTCTCCAGGGGGATCTCGCTGCGACCATCAATAAAATCCTTTATGAGTCCGGAGGATATTTCGATACCTTGTACCGCTTTACTTTCCGGCTCAACCACAAGGTCGCTCATCACTCCAAGTTCCCGCCCGTCGCGATCGATTACCAGGAGGCCTATCCGGTCTTTAATCCTGGTGGGATGCTCCCCGTTTTTGACCTGTTTTAAACCCCGGAGATCACTGACCAGGATGGCATCCTGCCCAATGGTCACGTGATCCATTAACAGGAGGCGTTTTCCGCCTCGTCCTCCAATGAGGAGGCCCTCCACCTGCAGCCGCGGGCTGATAATGATGTCTATCACCCGGCCCAGTATGGTTCCCCGGTGCTCATCTATCACCGGCAGTCCGATAAGTCTCCTGCTCTTCATCCTACCCGGCATACTGGTCATACCTTATCTTGTCTCAGGAATCCTCAATTAATGCATTCCATCGGGATGACAACAACCATCTCCTGTGTCATGCTATATTTGAGAATGTACCTTGGAAACTGTCCATCAGTGCGAACCGGGTGGAGCCTATCCCATAATAAACGGCAGCTTGTGAGGGAAGAATTTATCAGCCGGCTTTGAAATGCGGGTGTATCAGCATCATGATGACAGGCTGCAAATCCAGTTCCAACAATCTGCTTCCCCGTCATGCACGTCGGAGGTGAATCGGGACATGAATCTGTTTGAAAATGATTTTCGCCAGGATGTTAACGGGCCTCTGGCCTACCGCATGCGTCCGGTCGATCTCAAGGATTATGTGGGTCAGGAACACCTGGTGGGAGAGCACGGTCCGCTGCGCAGGATGATAGAGGAGGATCGCCTCCATTCCTTCATCCTTTATGGACCGCCGGGTTCCGGCAAGACCACCCTGGCTCTGCTGCTGGCGCAAAAGACCAAGGCCCATTTCGAATACCTGAAAGCAGTAACCAGCGGGGTCACCGAACTGCGCAACATAGCCCGGGATGCGCAGCAGAGGTGGGAATATTACCGTCAGAAGACCATAGTTTTCGTGGATGAGGTTCACCGCTTCAACAAATCACAGCAGGATGTCCTGCTTCCCTTTGTGGAAAGCGGTGTCTTTATCCTGGTGGGTGCAACCACGGAAAACCCGCTGTATGAGCTTAACTCCGCCCTGCTTTCGCGGATGAAAATATATGTCCTTAATCCCTTAACACCCAATGAGATCGAAGAACTGATAAGAAGGGCTTTAAACGACCCGGTGCGGGGTCTGGGAAAACTGGATATCACCTTGAGCGAGGAGGCCCTGCAGGAGATAATCGCCCGTTCCAAGGGCGATGCCCGGGTGGCCCTGAACATACTGGAGACTGCCTGCCAGGCCCGCACGGGCGAATCGGGGAAGCTGACCATCGAAGCCCGGGACATTCAGGAAACTGCAGGACATTTCTATATCAATTACGACAAAAAGGCGGATCACCATTACGATACCATTTCGGCGTTCATCAAGAGCATCCGCGGCAGTGACCCGGATGCGGCGCTTTTCTGGCTGGCGGTCATGATCCACGGCGGGGAAGACCCGCTGTTCATCGCCCGCCGCCTGGTGATACATGCGGCGGAAGACATCGGGATGGCCGATCCCCAGGCCCTGTTGGTTGCAGTATCCGCCTTTCACGCAACCGAGGTCATCGGGCTGCCGGAAGCGCGGATACCCCTGGCTGAAGCCACCATCTACCTGGCCTGCGCACCAAAAAGCAACAGCAGCAAAGTTGCAATTGACCGGGCACTGGATTATGTTCGCCAACTGCCGTCGCTACAGGTTCCGGCGCACATTGCCGACAATTCCCATTCCCGTTCCCATCTCCTCGGGAAGGGCAAGGACTACCTCTATCCCCATTCTTTCGGGGGGTATGTGAAACAGGACTACATGCCCCCGGACCTGGAACGGCCGGTATTCTATCAGCCAACAAATAACGGACATGAATCGCGGGTGCGGGAATTCCTGGATTGGTTGAAACAGAAGTACCAAGAAAAAGACCGGGGACAAAAAGAATGACAGCCGCGACCGGGGAAGTGCTCTGTCGTCAAATGGCAATGGCTGGTTCGCAGCCTGTACGGTACGGATTCCCGGGCCCGGTGCCCTCTCGTTTAATGGCCAATAACTATCCTTATTGGGTTGGCGCGCGTCGCTGTCAGATGTTTTCTTCGATAAACTGCACCAGATGCTGTTTGCCGCGGAAGCCGACGCTGCGCTGGACTTCCTGCCCGTTTTTGAAAATCGCCAGCGTTGGGATGCTCATTACTCGATAACGGCTGGCCAGTTCTCGGTTTTCATCCACATTCAATTTGCCCACTTTAATGCGGCCGGCATAATCCTGAGCCAGCTCCTCGACCACCGGGGCGACCATCTTACAGGGACCGCACCACGCAGCCCAGAAGTCAACCAGAACCGGTTTTTCCGACTTTAAAACCTCCGCTTCAAAGTTATTAGAATCAAATGTTAATACCGACATCGTTATCCACCCGGCTTCCCCTGATCATACATTCGTATCAATCAGCATCTACCGACATTTGGAAACTGGCAGCTCGTTTGCTCATCCGTGCTCGCAGCCGTTTATTCCCAATCATCGCCTGCCAAGCAGGCTCCGGTCGTTGTGCTTTGGCCGGAACACTTCCCGGGAAAGCTTTTTCCCGAAACCATGTATAAGCTGCCGGAAAAGCCGGGCTTAACACCTGCCTTTCGCCATAATTGTAGTCTGCTCCTATTGATCAGTCTTGCGCACCCTGGCATTCGATATGCACGTGCAAGAGATATCGCCGGCGGTTTAGTCCCGCAGCATTAGAATCCTTTTATTTCCACAAATAGGCTGCCGCAATCGCAACCGCCACGGCTATTGCGACCCATAACGCAGTGCGAACCAGCTCTTTTTTTACCAATTGCACCAATTCGGACACCGTTTAAGCACCCCCTCTAATAAAACAATAAACAAAATGAACACTTTTTGAATATAATGTTACAACTTAGTTCCCCCAAAGGAGGTGGCAAGTTGAACAAGGAGGACCTTCTAAAAATGATCCCCGATGCTGAGCGCATCAAGGATTCCCTGGAAAAGAATCTGAAAAAGAACAAGCTCACCGTCACTTCAAAAAACGGTATGGTTACTGCGGTAATCAACTATCAACAGGAGATCACCGATCTGGTTATAGACAACCGTCTGCTTGATCCCACCAAAGCCGGGGCACTGAAAGCCAGTCTAGTCGAAGTCCTCAATCAAGCCATCAAGAGTTCTCGCAACAAGATGTTGGAGGAAACCGCACGGGCCATCAAGCTCATCTAATCAACCCGGAAAGGAGGATCAAAAATGGAACAGAGTCCAACCCTGCAAAAACTGCTTTTAAACATTATATACGAAGTGACTGCTCCCAACAAAACAGATAAACTGGATGCCTATCAGATGATAGGACTCCTGGCGTTGACCAACCTGTTAGGGATTATCAACATGCTCAACCAGCATTCTCACCGCCGTGAGCATCTGCCATTTGGAGCCAATTCATCCAGTCCCGAGGGCGATCTGCTGAACAGCCTGGTGGGAGCCCTGGCAAACAAGAAGGGCGGCAACATGCCGGACATTAATCCCCAAACCCTCATGACTATTCTGGGTCTGCTGTCCACGCTGGGGAGCAAAAGCAGAAGCGAAACCGGCGATTCTCAGGAATCCGTTCGTGAGAGCAGTATGTAGCCGGGATTTTTGCTGACTATGACAGGTTTTTGACTTTTTTCCTTCCCGGAGCGAATAGTCACCCAACCGCACCTGCTTAGCCGTGGGACAACAACCAGCCAGACCGCAAGCCTGCTTTCCCGAAAAAGCATCCGTTAAACGCAGAACCGGTTACTAATGTGTCGTTATCAATAACATTATTAGTAACCATCTTACTTTTTCTCTCATAACATATACCAGATAACAGCTACAGTCGAATCCTGGCAATTACTATGCAGTGTTTCAAGCCACCATTCCAGGGGAGGTCAGACTGCGGGGGGTCGATAGAGCAAGCAGCTACAACTGTTGACTCCTTCACTAAAGTTAAGGAGGGAAGGTATCTTGCGGAAGTTTTTTATGGGTAATAATTTGCTTTGGCTGATCTTGATTGTATTGATCCTGCTAATCCTCTTTGATGAGCCTTGTGGAGTTTAAACTATGTGGAAAGCCGCATGTAATGCGGCTTTTTACCGTTTTGTTAGGGGTCAGGCCTTTAAGCACCACCGTTTTATGATTTATTAAACCTGGTTTTCCACTGGTCGGCAGGCTGCGGGTGCCTGGCTCCTTTCATGTTGGAGAACTAAGAAGGAGAGAGACATGAGCTATCGTCAGCGTCAACTGGGTGTTATCCCCAGCCCTCAGGATTACCGGGACTACAAGCTTAGCCGGGTTACGGCTGTCAAGCGGGCGTTTCCCGAAGAATACACTTTCCCGTATCTGGTGCCGACACCTTATGATCAGGGAGATGTGGCAGCCTGCGTAGCCTATACACTGAAAGCAATTAAGGAAATGCAGGAGTACAAGGAGCGGAAGAAGTTTACGAGGTTTTCCGCCGCTTATATTTACGGCGCCCGGGAGCCCGAAGATTTTAAAGGAGAGGGTATGATTCCCCGGGAGGCCTTAAACTGCCTCCTCAAACGTGGAGATTGCCGGGAAGAAATCTTCCCGGGCATTTACCCTTATGCCGTATGTGCGGGCAAGATCACCCCGGAGATGCATAAGGACGCACTCCCGCAGAGGATAAAGACCTATACTGCTATATACACGGTTGAAGAAGCCAAGACTGCTATTACCGAGCTTGGCCCTATATGCATCGGTTTCCCGGTTTACGAAAGCTTCTACCGGGGCGGAAATCTTCCTTTGCCCGATAAGGCCTCTGAAAAGTTCTACGGTTTTCACATGGTGGCCGTTGTTGGCTGGACCAAGGATAATCGCTGGCTCGCCCTCAACTCCTGGGGCGCAGATTGGGGAGCGTTAAAAGGCTACTGCACCATACCATTTAATTATCCAATTAACGAGATGTGGGCGATAACTGATATGACTGTGCATTCACAACCTGACTACGAGGTAAACCTAACCCGCCGCGGTCGTTATTGGACGGTATCCTTCAACTCCTATTTCCGCAGTTCAACCGACGCCGTGGAAAAACTCCTGAAACCTCTGGAAGAAGACCTGAGCCTCTCAGGCCGCTCCCTTAAGATCAAAATGTCCTAAGCGTTCGCGGGTTCGGGGGACATCAGACCATGTAAATCTTCGGCACGTTAGCATAAGGATATTGTAATGTGGAAATCCATATATTCGCCGTCTTGCGAGCGAGCGACTTTGTGACGAGCCGTTACATCCCCCAATGAAGTTTTTCTGAGTCCAGGGCGGGACTATTTCGCCACGGATGGCGAAATACCGACATCCGCCGCATGGATGCCGCGTATGTCGGCTGTCCCGCCCAAAGAAAAACGAGTTGCGGGGATGTAGGCGAGGAACTCAGGAGCGAGCCGCAAGATGGCGAATATGTTAGCACGTATAATACGCAAAATGCCGCTCAGTCGCAAAAAAGGCAAATATGCTTGGCACGTATAATACGCAAAACGTCGCTCACTCACAAGATGGCCAATCGGCTTGGCACGTACAATACGTAAAATGCCGCTTTTTCAAGACGGCGAATCCATAAGGATGCATTATCCGAGTACTTATGCACTCCTGGTATTCACCAGGTCCGGTGCTGCCGACGCCTGTGTCCTAGAGAACCAACTGATGCCGCTCGGTAAAGAACTTGCGGTACGCGAAAAAGCCGACCGTCATGGCGGTCAATGATACCGCAGTTGTCAGCATATACAACACCAGGATCTGGTACTTTACGGCCTCGACCGGGGCGGCACCGCCAATTATGAGTCCGGTCATCATTCCCGGAAGCTGCACCAGTCCCACGGTCTTCATGGAATCAATGGTGGGGATCATCGCCGATTTTACAGCCGCCTGCAGCGAGGTTCCCGATGCCTGTCGGGCCGTCGCTCCCAGCCCCAAAAGGACTTGAATCTCTTCGCGGCGGTTCTCCAACTCGGCCTTGATGCGGTTCAGCGTAAGAGCCGCAGCCACCATGGAATTGCCGATTATCATCCCGCTTATGGGGATAACATATTGCGGCTGGAAAGGGATTATCCGCAGTCCCAAAAGCATTCCCATTGTCACCAGCTCACCTGCCCCGATAGCCAGGAGCAGAATCGGAAAAACATTACGTATTCCCTCCCCCCGCTTCTCCGCGTTGCGGGCGGCCACCAAAACCATAAATACGAGCATTGCAACTATGTACGGCCATTTTTCCAAAGCAAATATAAATTCCAGCACATATCCTATGACCATTAACTGCACAAAAGCGCGTACGGTTCCGATCAGGAGATCCCGTTCCAGACCCAGGTTCTCTTTAAACGAGATTATCACCGCAACCAGAATGAATGATAAGGCCAAAAATAATGAAAAGTAGGTCATACGACGGTCCTCCCATCGAGCAAACGTCCCTCAACCAGCATCACGTTATTATCCCCCACCCGTTCAACCTGCTCCAGGTCGTGAGTAACCCAGACCACCGTCAATCCCTGTTCCCGACACAGTTCCCGGACCAGGTCTTCGATAAAACGGGCCGAATTGCTGTCCAAAGAGGCAGTAACCTCGTCCAACAGGAGGACCTCAGGGTTGTTGGCCAGGGTCCGGGCCAGTGTTACCCGCTGCTGCTCACCCCCGGACAGGCTGGTGGCTTCCTGCTGCAGAATGGAAGGAGACAGACCCACCTTTTCCAGCAACTGAGTCGGCGAAAAGTCGGGAGTTACCCCTCGCAGCCTTGGTCCCAGCAGAACGTTGTACTCTACAGTTCCCTTGAACAGATAAGGCTTCTGGAATACAATACCCACTCTTCGCCTGAGCTCGAGCACATCCAGCTGCCGTATATCCTCCCCATCCAGGAGGATGCGGCCGGTTGTCACATCCCGCATCAGATTTAAAAGCAAGAGCAGGCTGCTCTTGCCTGATCCGGAAGGACCGGTGATGGTCAGAATCTCTCCCGCCGGGATGGTCAGGTTGATATCGCAAAGAATTTCGCGGCTTACGCCGGTGTGAGGGTTTGTAACCGTGTAGCCGACGTGCTCCAGGATGTACTTGTTTTCCACCGGTTCGCCTCCTTTTCTAAATTATAACGGTATTATTGGCAGACTTCATGGCCTGCATAATCCCGGATGGCGAAACCGATGATATGCATAGGGAGGTGATTATATGGATGCCAAGCAGTTGGTCGAGCAGTCAATTCGAAATATGCAGACCTCGGCCACATGCATGAGGCAGGCGGCCAGTCGGACTGATAATGTCCAGGTTAAAAACATCCTTACTCAGACTGCATCTCAGGCGGAAGCCAGTGTCAAACAGATGCAGCAGATCATTAATCAGCTGTAAACAACTCGGGCAGGGAATCAGACTTCACCTGAGCTTAGGGTAAGGATTGCGCAATTCGTAGGCATCAAAGATGTCAAGAGCAGAGACCGGGCATCATTTAAAGCAGACCGGTTGCGGCGATATCCGGGCCGAACCGGTACCAATACAGGGACGATGCCGTGATCGATTCCGGGTTTTGTCCACCGTATAATCTCCCACGAAAGCAATAGTCACAAGGAGTGGTAAACTGTGCGCTCTCTATGGACAGGTTTTCTCGGTTTCGGCCTGGTCAGTATTCCGGTTAAGCTGTACGTGGCCACGGAGAAAAAGGACGTAAAATTCCGTTACCTGCACCAGGCGTGTATGACCCCGGTTCAGTATCAGAAGCGCTGCCCTACCTGCAATAAAGATCTGGACAACAGCGAAATCGTGTACGGCTATGAGTATCAGAAAGGCCGTTTTGTGGTGTTGAACGAGGAGGACTTCGCCCGTATCCCGCTGCCATCAACCCGGTCGGTGGAAATCCTCAACTTCGTCGACTTGAATCAGGTCGATCCCCTCTATTTTGATAAATCCTATTACCTGGAGCCGGGGGACGGGGGCAGCAAGCCTTACTTACTGCTGGTGCAGGCTATGGAAGCAACCGGCAAAATAGCTATTGCCCGGGTGATGATTAGAACCAAGGAGAGTCTAGCCGCCGTGCGGGTCAAGGACCGGGTTTTGGTGATGGAAACCATGTTTTTCCCGGATGAGGTCCGCTCCTACGCCGGACTGGCGCTCCCGGGCGACAATATCCAGATCCATGAGAATGAGTCCAAGATGGCCATCAGCCTCATTGAAAACCTTACCACCGATTTTGACCCGGATCAGTATCAGAACCGTTACCGCCAGGCCCTGCGGGAAATGATCGAAGCCAAGATCGCCGGACAGGAAGTAGAGGTTTCCCCCGAGGCGCCCGCCGCCAATGTGGTTGACCTGATGGAAGCCTTAAAACAGAGCGTCAAGATGACGGAAAAACAGCGCAAGAAAAAACGTCCTGCCAAGACCGGGGTGGGAACGTGAGCCCGGGCTTTCCCTCACCCCCAATTCCCCCCATGGAACCGGTCAAGTGTGAAAAGCCCTTTGACAGCGAAGACCACATCTTTCAGGTCAAATGGGATGGGGTACGAGTTCTTACCTTCTTTAACGGTGCAGAAGTGACCTTGCAAAACCGGCGTTTGCATGACCGGACCCTGCAGTATCCTGAACTGCAGTCTTTGAAGCGGTTGGTCAAACAACCGATAGTCATCGACGGCGAAATCATCGCCTTGAAAGATGGCAGTCCCAGCTTTCCCACCGTAATGCGCCGCGACCGGGTCAGAAACGCGAATACGGCTTCCTCCATGGTTAAAACTATTCCTATCTCATACATGGTCTTCGATATACTGTACTACCGGAATAACTCGACTACTGATCTGCCCTGGTACAAGCGTCATGAACTTCTGCAGGAGGTGCTGCCCGCAAGGCACCCCCCTTTCCATGTAGTCGACAATTTTACCGGAGGTACGGAGCTTTTTGCCCAGGTGCAGAGAATGAAACTGGAAGGAATAGTCGCCAAGTTAAAGGACAGCCGGTATATTCCGGGGAGAAAGAGTTCTTTTTGGAAAAAGATCAAAAACCGTCCTCTCCTCACCTGCTATATCGGCGGATTTACCTTGCGCGGCTCTACTGCCAACTCGCTGCTGATGGGCATTTTCGAACAAGACCGGTTCCTTTATATAGGGCGGGCAGGTTCCGGATTGAGGGAGGAAGAGTGGGCGAGCCTAACCCAAGTTCTTTTGGGAGTCCGGATTGATGCGCCTCCTTTTGAGAATCCTCCCCGGCAAACAGGGATCACCTGGGTTAAGCCGGTTTATCAAGCAACCGTGGAATATTCAGAGTGGACCGAGGAAGCTCTCCTCCGCTCCCCGGTAATCAAACAGATTTTGTAGCATGCCTATTACGGCAAAGCAGAGGTTTTCTGAATCCGCCCGGTGCAGAATCTCATTATGACGAAAGAAAGGAGATGTCAGACATTCCAGTCAAGAGCAGGGAAATCGTAAAGGTGCAGGGACATGAGGTTTCCATCTCCAACCTGGACAAGGTGTTCTGGGAGGAAGAGGGTTATACCAAAGCCAACCTGATTAACTATTATGTCCAGGTCTTTCCCTACCTTGCTCCCCATCTCTCGGAACGCCCCCTGGTTGTTACCCGTTATCCTTCCGGAGCCGGAGGTAAAGGGTTTTACCAGAAGAACGCACCAGAAGGTACTCCCGATTGGGTTCATACTTATCCCATGTATTCTTCCCACTCCCAGCGGTGCCTGAATTTCGTGATATGCGATAACCTGGCCACCATGGTCTGGCTGGCCAATCAGGCCTGCATTGAGCTGCATCCCTGGATGTCCCGCATAGGAAGCCTGGACCGCCCGGACTTTGTGGTGTTTGACCTGGACCCCTCAGAGGGTGCCACTTATGAAGACGTCTGTCTGGTGGCTGAAGCAATCAGAGAGGTACTAAACTATCTCAAGCTGCGGTTTTATCTTAAGACATCAGGCGCTACCGGCCTTCATGTTTATGTCCCCGTCATCAACACCCATACCTATGACGAACTCCGGGATTTCGTGCGTCGCGTCGCCGAAACCGTAGTCTCCTTGATCCCGGAAAAGGCTACCGTAATCAGAAAGGTTAAAGACCGCCAGGGGAAAGTCTATGTTGATTATCTGCAGAACATCCAGGGCAAAACCGTCTGCTCCCCTTATAGTGTTCGCCCGCGCCCCGGGGCTCCAGTATCCACACCTATAACCTGGGATGAGCTTCGGAAAACCCAACCCGGTGATTTTAATATTGTTACCGTCCCGCCCCGGCTGAAGCGCATAGGGGATATATTCTCCGGGGTTATTAACGAACGCCAAAGGATTGATGAAGCCTATCGGCTCCTCAACCTTAACTTTCCTACCCGGCGGGAGCCTGAACCGGTATCAATTGAATAATTAACCGGCATCGCCTTCTATCCACAAAAAGAGAGGCGTCCCGGCAGTAAAGGACGTCCCTCTGTTTGCAGATAACATTGGATTGTACTTTTTACGCAGACATCTTGTTGACTTCCAGTGACATCTTCAGTTGATAAACCTCAATCCCAGGCACTTGAGAGACTGACAGGAGCATGTGCTCTTCAATGCGGTTGGTGAAGATCATGCCCTTTACCTCCTTGCCCGAACTGAGGTTTCGGCGCACCCAACCCATATATGCCAGAACGCGGCTCAGAACTTCCGGAGTAACCTCTTCTGCAAATTCCATAACCGTCAGCCGTTGGTGCGGATCGGTAGCCAGGATATCAATTATCCCCACTTCTGTAGGATACTCAAATCCCTGCCGTCCGGAGGCATCGGTGTATATACGGAGATTTTTGCCCACCAGGGACAGGTTGTTGTAAAGGACCTCCCGTACCTGGGGGAAAGAGCCGCTGATATAGGTCTGTTCATCCTCCACTTTCCTGGTCAATGGCGAGGCGGCGGGTGCTGCTTCGTATTGTTTCCTTGCAGTTCTGGCGGCAACAGGTTTCTCGTCCGCGTCAATACCATCCAACCGTTTTACCACCAACTTGTCTCCTGCTTCCACTATCCCCCACACTCCGTGTTCTTTGGGATTGTAGAAGGTTACCCGACCATTGCCCAGAGTATAGAGGAAATCATACTTGGTGTTGCAGTTGCGCGGTTTGCGGTTGGCCGGATAGTAAACCCGTGACTTCTGATTGACACTGCAAATTATTATCTGACAGTTTATTGTCCTTTCCTTCACATCTCCATAGTGTTGCCAGATGTACTCCTTGATCTCCTTGTAGCTGGCCTCCCCATTCATGGCTGCGACGGCCTCCTTGACCATCTGCCAAACAGGCGGGTGCTTGCCGCTTTTGTTTTTGCCCATATCACATCCTCCTCAAAAACGGTCTTGCCGTTAATATTGATTCGATATTTATTATTACCCCAATTTCGCGCGATATAACCAATAAATGCCTGTATTTACATTTATATATGCCTTATCCTTTATTTCTATTATGAAAATACACAACGGTTTCCAGGGTTTTTCAATTTATTGGCTGAGGGCTGGAAGGAATCGGAATAAAGAGCATGAATATTCTGTTATAAATTCGCAACCGCTGATGAGGGGGATGGAAACATTGTTTAAGGATGACTTCTGGTATTCTTACTGGGCGCTGGTGATCTGCGTCATGATAGTGGTTGGTCTGATCGGGTACTTTGTTCGCAGTCCGCTCATGCCCTGACCGGTGACATCAAGGTTCAACAAAAAGGGGCTGAAGTCTCAGCCCCTAATACTGAGGCGGGTATTAAACTTCGGTTAGTGAATAACGCTCCTTTTCATGATGGCAATCGGAGCCCATCTCGTGCAGCAATATGGGGATTCTCATGGCATGCGTTGCCTCATCGGTGCGGGCGTCCCAAAACAACCGGCGCAAGCAGGGGTCACAAAGTTCCTGGTACTTCTTGCCATATTCTTCGTAGGCATTGGTCTCTTCGATGATCCTATCTTTCAATGACTGCTCATAATCACAGATATATGATGGTCGTACCGGACCAGGATGGAATTTCTTTCCCGTCAGCCGGCAGTAGGCATCCATGAAGCTCTCGGCGTGTTTCTTTTCGTCACGGCTGAATTCCATTAAAATCTCCTGGGCCCTGCGGGTCGGCGCTATCCGGGCCAGTTCCTCGTAGTAGACACTGTCTTTCAGCTCATCCTGAATATAATCCCGCAGGTCATATATCAGCTCATTCTTGCTAATAGCCACCTCTATTAACCCTCCTTTCCCTAACCTTTCATATACTATGAAATACTGGTTTGTCGGGTTAATTGTTATTCCATGGCCTTTCTTTGGAAACACCGGGATACGGGATAATCGAATCAAGGGAATGTAATAATAAACACATAAGATAAACGGGGTGAATCGGCATTGAATCAAGGTATTACTCGAGTACTGTACATCGACCTCTCCAGTCTCACCTTTGAAATTAAGGACAGAACCGACCTCCCGCCTTACATGGGCGGATCCGGCCTGGGATGTCAGCTGCTTGCGGAAGAGGGCCGTCTGAACCAGGATCCATTGGCTCCGGAACAGCCCATCATTTTTTCCCGGGGAGCCCTGTCCCCCTGCTTTCCCGCAGCAACCCAGGTGGCAGCGGTATTCCGGTCACCCCTGACCGGTCATCTGGCTGAGAGCTTCGCCGGGGGGAGCCTCGCAGCTGCCATGTTCCTGGCCCGTCTCAACGCCCTGGTTATTAAAGGCCGCGCTGACCGCCCTGTCAGGATCACAGTAGGACCCCGGATCGTCCATATAAAGAAAGCCGATCCCCTTTACGGAACGGGAACGGAGGAGTGCCTGCGGGAAATTTACGATCTGGAATCATCTCCGGGTTTCCGTTCGGTGATGGTGATCGGTCAAGCGGGAGAAAAAACCGTCCGGTTCGCCGACCTGGTACTGGATCGTTACTGGCGTTTCGGGGGCTTCGGGGCCGGGGCGCTCTTTGGCAGCAAGAACCTGAAATCTCTTATGGTCTATGGTGACCGCAGCCTGTCAATTCCTGACGTAAACGCTGCCGCTTACCGCGAGGTTTTTGAAAATATTCACAACCGCCTGGTGCACAGCGAACTGATGCCCCTCCTGCACAAACTGGGTACAGTGGTAAATCTGGAAAAGATGCAGTCGATGATGGCATTGCCAAGCCGGAACGGTCGGGAGCCTCAGTTTAAAGCCTTACCTTCCTTTACCGCGCAATCACTGGCCGAAAAGCACCTGGTACGGCAGTTGGCGTGTACCGGCTGCCCTGTAGGATGCGTTCATGTGGGATATTACCGCCGCATGTACGGCAGCGAAAGCTTCGAATTCGAAGAATCCCACCTTCCATATGACTACGCCACGGTTTATGCGCTCGGCTCTCAATTGGGGCTTGAAACCCCGGGTGATTTCTGGGCTCTGTGGGAAAAGGTTTCCGGATACGGCCTGGACCCCCTGGCAGCAGGTGCGGCCCTGGGATGGCTGACTGAGGCCTATATGCAGGGACTGGTCACCGAACAGGACACCGGAACGGCCATCGGTTTTGGTTATATGGAGGGATACCTCCATGCTTTGGACGGCCTGGTAGGCGGGGAAACACCCCTGTACAGGGACCTGGCGCGGGGAGCCACCTTTGCCGCATTGCGCTGGGGAGGAGTCGATTATGTTACCGAAATCAACTACCGGGCCACCACCGGATTGCACACCGGCTACGATAGCCTCCTTTCCCTGGCCATGGGTTTTAAGCAACCGGAATTTGTCCATCCATTGCCTCCCCGTTCCAACCAGGAACCGGAGCGCGTGGTAAATAACCTGATTGCCCGGGAAGCCGCCAACTGCCTCCTTGATTCCATGGGGGTCTGCCGCCTGGTAAATCAGGTCTATGATTATAAAACCGTCAGCCGGGCCCTGAAATCGCTGGGATATAAGCTCAGCCCGCGTCAGCTGAAGATAAGCTCCTATGAGCTTTACAACAGAAAACAGGGCATTAACCGAGCCTTTGGGTTTGACCCTGCTAAGACTAACATACCATACCGCTTTTTTAATATTCCAACTTCCCAGGGATTGCTGGAGCAGAACCGATTTGCGGAAATGTTGGACCTGCTGGCTAAACAAACTCGGGCAGCAGATAAGGAGGGGATCATTCCTGGCTAAGGTATTGACCGCCCCCCGCATGGGGAAATGCATCGCTTGTTACTCATGCAGCTTCGCCTGCGCCCGCGAGGTCATGAAATCTTTCTCTCCCCAGTATGCGGCCATCAGGATCAAGACCCGGGGAGGTCTGCAGAGCAAACTCATAGCCGAAATCTGCCGCGCCTGCAAGAATCCTCCCTGCGCGGAAGCCTGCCCCTATGAAGCCCTGGTTCCCCGAGTAGGCGGCGGGGTTAAATTGATTTCCGACAAGTGTACCGGGTGCGAAAACTGCATCCCAGCCTGCCCGGTAGGATATATCATTATGAACCCGGCTCAGGAAAAGATAGTAATGTGCATACACTGCGGTATCTGTTCAAAGTACTGCCCTCATGATGTTCTGCGGCTGGAAGAAGTAGACGACATCTGCTGGACCCAGGACAGCTGCGAACAGTAGCGGGGCGCGGGGTGTAAAAACCCCTGCTCCCCTAAACTGCCCGTTGACCTTCACCGCTAAGCCCTGTCCTTAAAGCGAGCGCAGGAAAAGAATTAAGGGTTCGGTGATGGGCCGAAATACGATCATGACGAGCTCGGTTAATACAAAAGGTTTATAATAGAATATATACATACCCACCATGGCGAGGGTTAAACCTATGATAGCAATATAGACAAAAACCTCCTTCTTATTCCTGCCCTTTAACACATTCCTGCCGTCAAGGTATGCCAGACTGATTATCGCCAGCACAGCCAACACTTTCACTCTATTTTACCGCCTTCAATGAGTCATCGGGATTTTCCGCCGACATCCCGCGGCTGGTTATCTCGCTCATACTGCTTACGTTCACTTCAACCAGGGGGAAGATATCCGACCAGTTGTTCCGGATTACTTCCCATTCCCGGGGGTGCTGCCTGTAAACCTCCTCAGCAAAGCCCAAAACGTCCGCATTCAAGGCCTTGGCTTTGCTGACAGCGGCCCGTATCTGCTTCACGATAGCGGTATTAGCACGTTTTTCCAGGCCGTCAATGTACCAGGACCGGTCCATACCCATTTCTTCCCCGAAGTGTTCGCCCACTTCAAGCACTGCCTTTACTTGAATATCAAAGCGGGGGATCCCATCCTCTCCGATTTCAACCCTGGTTTTCGTTGTACTGCCCACGAGATCGAGATCCACGGATGCTTCTGCTTCCTCTATGGGGCAGGGTACGGTGAGCTGGTGCCTTTCCAACCAATCGCGAATCCATAATAGCCCCGCGGTCTCGGTCTCATTCATTTCTCCAACCATCTGCCCCCTGGAATTAAACACCGCCAGACCTTTAACAGATAGAGTCTGAAGTCTTTCGGCATGTTTTGCCTCCTCTATGCTCACGCTGCTTTGCTCCACCACCTGCACCATGGGTGCTACTGCCGCCGAAGAGGCCGAGGTCAGGTCATAGACGAACTGAATCAGTCTCACGGGCACCACAGTATGATTGTTTCCCAAATCTAACATGTTAATTAAAGCCATTCCGCTGGATCGAAAAGTAGCCATGTTCGTTTCCAGGATATCCTGGCCCTTTCCCCGGGCCACCAAAATGTAGAGGTTGGGTCGGGTCGCACGACTCCGGAAATAACGGTCAAGGTAAGGTTTTATCCCGTCCCGAGCCACCTCCTCACCGACAATCATGAGGCGGTTGTGCCCAAAGAACAGGCGCCGGGGTACGCGATGGTTAATCCCGAAGGTGGCTTCGCGAATAGTTTTTCCGGTTCCGGTTGCCGTCCAGAAGGCTTCCTCCCCATCGCCCCCCCCTCCTTCCCCCGGGATAAACATCCTGGGGTTGGCCACCTGAATGGTGAGGGCAACTTTATTCTCAGGGTCATCTCCCTTATCGAGGGCAGTGGCGATGACCAGAGCCAGATCTACGATCTCGATCTGATCCCAACAGCCGGCTGTGAAAATACAGCTTATGATCAGGAAAAACGCCAGCAGCCTCTTCATGCTCTCTTCTCCCTCTTCCGCCGCCATAACGCGACAATCAACAGGAACAAGGGGATTACCAGTTCGAAGGATAAAAGCCCGTATCCGGGCCAGGCAAGCAGTAAGAAATCTACGAAATGTGCCGGATCGATGGTTTGGTTATAAGCTATGGCAGTGAACAGCAAGGATATGGGCAGCAGCAGAAAGCGGAAATCCTTGAATCCCATGGTATCAGCCGTCGCCCGGGCGGTACAGTACAAAAAGGCGCAGATCTTAATAAAAGTTGCAAAAACCCAGATAATTAGCACCAGAGCCTCCAACCTGTCCAGCACGCGAGCTGTGCTTATCATCCGGGCCAGGTTAAAAACCGGCACTTCAAGATCGCCAACAATGTGAGCTCCAAATACAGTTACCAATGATATTTCTACGGCGATCATAAATACTCCAACCAGAAACACGGTCCAGACCATGTTGCGGGCGGTATTCTTTAAGGTTATTAAGGCCGGCAAAAACATTCCAACCATCATCACTTCCCCCCTCCAGCTCCCGGCAATCAGGGAGGTCGCCACAAGATTGCCGATGCTCATTTGTCCTACCGGCAGCATGCGGCGCAGGTCCATGAGTTCATAGGGCAGGATTACAACCAAAATAATGGCTATTACTATCACCCACAGGAGTAATTCGTTTACCCTGACAACCGTTTCTAGTCCGCTGGCCACCGCATAATAGGCTATGGCAACAAAGGTGATGATAAATACCATCTTGGGAGTACTTGCCATAATGGTAGTATTCATAAAATTGGCAAACTGCGCCAATACCCCGCCACCGATAAAGAGAAACCAAATTGTATACAGCAGGCTCAAGATTTTTCCCAGAGGTTTGCCTATTACATAAGGTATATAGCCGGTCAGGGTCTGGTCAGGAAACGTTTGACCCAAAGCAACCATCACCAGCGCAACCAAAATGCCCCAAAAGGTTGCAATCAGATACGCAATCCATGCATCCTGCCCCACAGTTCCCACCACTAGCTGCGGATTATGAAAAAACATGGTCCCGATTAGAAGGGTAAAGAATAAAAAAGAAAGCTGTCTTTGAGTTATCTTCCCGTCGCCCATCAGTTGTCTCCCCCTTTTTCATCAGCATCGGCGGAGGTCTCGGGACCTAAGTCGGCACCGGGCGGCTGGGTGTTATCACGTATTAAATCACTTCCCGCAATATAATGGGGGCGGGATTTTATATGCCACTTGGGCAAACGGTAGAAAACATCTTTCGTTTCGCCGGGTACTAGAGATGCCGGTGCCAAGGGTGCAAGGTAGGGAACCCCAAACGACTTCAAGCTCGCTAGGCGAACAAGCAAAGCAAGCAGCACCAGACTCATTCCGTATAGCCCCAATAATGCAGCAGAGATTAAAAACATTATTCTAAGAAGCCTGAGAATGTTCGCAACCTGATAATTAACAGACACCGCAAAATTGGATATCGCCGTGGCCGCAATTACGATCACGAGAATGGGGGATACGAGTCCCGCCTGTACTGAAGCCTGCCCAATAATTAGTGCTCCCACTATGTTGACCGCACCGCCCACCACCCGGGGCAGTCGTATGCCGGCCTCAACCAGAAGCTCAAAAACCACCATCAGGAGCAGGGCCTCAAAAAAGGCGGGAAAGGGTACAGTTTCCCGGGCTCCAGCCACACTGAAGATTAGCGGAATGGGAAGCATCTCCTGGTGAAAGGTGGTTACCGCCACATAGAATCCCAGCCCCGTACAGGCAATTAACAAGCTGAGATAACGCAGTATTCTGAGGCCTGCGGTTATAATAGGGTTTTCATAGTAATCCTCGGCCGATTGAAAAAACTCCACCAAAATACTGGGAGCAGTCAACGCCTGGGGACTGCCGTCGACGAGGATGGCAAACCTGCCTTCCAAAAGGTCGGCCACTACCTTGTCCGGACGCTCGGTTTGTTTCATCATGGGGAAAAGGGTCCAGCGCTGATCATGTATACATTCCTTAATTTGATATACATCCCAGATCGCATCCGTATCAATTCGCTTCATACGGTTGCGGACCTCTTCAATAACATCAGGCCGCGCCAGGTCCTCCACATACATAAGAGTAACCAGGGTATTGGAACGGCGACCCAGTATGAAGTTTTCGGATTTCAGCTTAACATCCCCCAAGCGGGCCCGGATCAAAGCGGTGTTTATGCGCAGGGATTCCACGAACGCATCCCGGGGACCATACACAACCGACTCCAGGGTGGGCTCGGTTATGCCGCGCATAGGGGTGGCTTCGGCGTCAAGTACCAGTCCGATGGGCGAACCATCCATCAGCAGGATCAGCTTGTGCATCAATACCCAGCGCCGAAGCTCAATCATGTCTACCACCCGCAGGGTGGCATAAAAAGGAAGGTGATGTTTATTGACATAATCCAGACGTTCATTTGCAGGTATCTGTTTTAACCGATCCGGGTTAACGTCCAGCATCAGCGCACGGAACAGGTCATGGCTGACGCGGTTGTTGATCAGCCCGTCAACCCATACCGCCAGGCAGCGCATTTCTCCCAGGTAGAATTCGCGGAAAACAATGTCCGTGGTTTTTTCAAAACTCTGACGCAGGAACTTCTCGTTTTCCGCCAAATTAGGACTGATTTCCAGGAATTCGTGAGGATATGGCACCTGCTGCGGGCCAGTTTTATACCGTTCTTTCGGTCCCCGACGATAACGGATAAGACATGCTCCCTTCCCAGAAAAGCATACCTACCCATACTTTGCCCTCTTTAGCGGAGCTTGTTGCAGGGAACTCCTGGTCGGGATACCTGACATAACCATCAGATCCATGACGGGATCGGATTTCTTCCTCCAAGCTGGAACCGCTCAAAGAGCTCGTTTCGTTGCTCATCCCAGGCGGGATCCGACTCCTGCTTCCAACCCCGGTGTTGCTGCTGCGG
>JAKOVY010000019.1 GCA_029781825.1 Bacillota bacterium
CGAATACTTCAGCGCGAATTTCTTCCGCTTCTTTTTTTGCCCTGGCTCCGGCCCGCTGTACCTCAGACCATACCGTCATGTGGCTAACTCCCGGAACCAAATATTCCAGCAGGATGGATGCCTTCCGGAAGGTCGTTTCTGTTCCCATCTCAAGCATCATTTTCTCAAGTCTGGGACTGATTCTCTTCCTCGGTTCCAGGCCCAGGGTTTCGTCTAAAAGAAAACAGTATCTCCCGGTTTCCAATTCACGATAATATCTTCGCCTTATTTTGATTTCCCCTACGGTTGTTACCAGGGTTCTTGAACGGATACCCTTATTCTCATATTTACCCGAGTCCACGTCTTTTGCTAAACGAGCATCTATCTCGCTTAGTGACCATTCCAGCAACTGGCCTGTAATCTTTTGAACCAGTCTTTGGATTTTCTCCTCCAACTCTTCCATGCTTCTTGCTGATACCAATACATTCATTATTCCTGTGACAAGTTGAAGGAATATCGATACCAATTGTTGAATCTTAAACACGAGACCTCATCCTCCTTTGCGCGGGAGTTGGACGTTCTTCGGAACATCCTCGTTGAGGTCTCATTTCTCTTCTTGACCCCTTTTTACCTACTTAAACTTTACAGTACCGATCCGATTGAGCTTTCGTTCTTTATTTGCTGTTCCCAAACGAATCATTCTTGCCGTTGCCTTTCCCGTTTGAGCTCTTCCCCAGGAAATTCCGGGTACCGCTGTAGAGACCAACGGCAGACAGTCCGATAACCAGCCCTTCCAGGACGGCAACCGCTATTGATTCCTCGGGATTGCGGAGTCCGATTCCGGCTATCAAGCCCAGTATTACCGCCAGCAGAGGAACATAACGGCTGGAAAGACCGGCTCTTTTCGCTACCTCTGCCAGGCCATTTATAACTGGAATCGCCACGGTAATAATGTACTCATGTGACATAATCAACCCTCCCGGACTTAAGGTAATACATCTTATGCCCGGGATGCATGGTTGTTAACTGGGGCATCACCATGACGGTGCTCCGGACGAGGAACCCGACCCCATGGTAAAGAACGAAATCTAATTCTTGGCGGGGTCGATGGTGTCAAGGAAATCGCTTACTTCAGCCAGCGCTTTCCTGACGGCAGACGGTGCTGGGCCGCCGAAGAGTTTCCGTTTTTCAACACAGGCTTTCAAGTCAATCTCCGCATAGACACTATCGTCGATCACCGGTGTGAAGGCCTGGAATTCAGGGAGGGTTACTTCCTCCAGGGTTTTCCCCTTCTTCAGACACCAGTTCACAATCTTCCCGGATATGCTGTGCGCTTCCCGGAAAGGTACCCCTTTTTTAACCAGATAGTCCGCCAGGTCGGTGGCGTTGGTGAAACCGCGGGCGGCCGCCCGGTACATGCGCTCAACATTGAAACGTGTTGACTGCAGCATGGGGCTGTAAATGGCCAGGCAACGTTTCACAGTGTCGACGGTATCAAAAAGCGGTTCCTTGTCCTCCTGCATGTCTTTGTTGTAGGCCAGAGGGAGGCCTTTCATGGTGGTCAGCAGGGACATCAGGTTTCCGTAAACCCGGCCGGTCTTGCCCCGAACCAGTTCGGCAACATCCGGGTTCTTTTTCTGGGGCATTATGCTGGAACCGGTGCTGAAGGCATCGTCAAGTTCGATAAAACCGAATTCATCGCTGGCCCAAAGGATTATCTCCTCGGAAAGCCGGCTGAGGTGCATCATGAGAATCGCACTGAAGGACATGAACTCAAGGACAAAGTCACGGTCGCTGACCCCGTCAAGGCTGTTGCGGGTCAGATGGTTGAAACCCAGTTCCTCTCGAATAAAATCGCGATCTATTGGTAAGCCGCTTCCCGCCAGAGCCCCCGAGCCCAGGGGCATAAAATCCGTCCTCCGCTCGACATCGTTTAATCTATCCCAATCCCTTCTCAGCATCTCCAGGTAGGCCAGCAGGTGATGAGCCAGGGTCACGGGCTGAGCCTTCTGCAGGTGGGTGTACCCCGGCATAATCGTCTCCACATGCTCACCCGCCAGGACTTTCAGGGTTGACATCAGCTCAAACAAGAGCACTTTTATGTTACGGATCTCTGAACGCAGGTAAAGACGCATATCCAGAGCTACCTGGTCGTTACGGCTGCGAGCGGTGTGAAGCTTTTTGCCGGTCTCGCCAATCCTCTCTATCAGGAAGGTTTCTATGTTCATGTGGACATCCTCAGCGTTAACCGAAAACTGCAAGCGTCCGGAGTCAAGGTCCTCCTCGATGCCGGTAAGACCCCTCTCAATATCCGCCGCCTCTTCAGGGGTTATGATACCCTGCCGAGCCAGCATACGGGCGTGGGCTATACTTCCCCTTATGTCCTGTTTGTACAATCGGGAATCAAAGCTGATTGAAGCGTTGAATTCGTCCACCAGTTCCGAGGTTTTTTTGGAAAAACGTCCTCCCCATAGTTTCATACGGTATTCCTCTCTTCTTGAGTAGTTTTCTCGCCGAACCCCCGCAGGTGTTCACGGTAGTTCAGCTGTTTAATCTGTAAGACATCGCCTTCGAGTTCCACCACGCTAAGGGCTGCGTTATGATGATAGTACTTCCGGAAACAGCTCAAATCATCACCGTGGAGGTGGCATCCCAAAACCATTAGAGCCCCGCCATGAGTAGCTACTACCACCGTATCATCCTGGTGGGCATGGATAATTCGGTCAAATCCGCGAATTACCCGCTCGGCAAAATCCGTAATCTTGTCTCCTCCTGATATATTGGCGTTTACCGGATCCTCAAGCCAGGTGCGGTATGCTTCTTCTCCGAATTTCTCTATTATCTCCTGAGCGGTCAGACCTTCCCAATCCCCAAAATTCATCTCTCCGAGTTCGTCGATAACCTGAACCGGAAGCCCGTGCTCACGGGCAATTATTTCAGCAGTCTCGCGGGCGCGTCTCAGATTGCTGGAATAAACAGCATCGATCTTTTCATCCCGCAATCTCTCCGCGACCATTTCGGCTTCCTGTCGTCCTCTATCACTCAGGGGTATATCTATGGTACCCTGATACTTTCCTTCCTCATTCCAAGCCGTCGACCCATGTCTGACGAGAATTAAACGCAAGGCAACTCCCCCAATCCCAAAGCTGGCCGTTAATCGCCCGCAAATGTAACCGATTTGAGTGTTCCGGTAATGAGATCCTCTGAACAGTTCCCGTCGATCAGGCTAAACGGCCAGCTCCTGTTTTTGCGAGTAAACATCTCAGGTTACAAAGAAATCCGGCTAAAAAAGATTATAGCACATCGGCAACCCTGGATATTCGGTGCCGTAGGGCGGCTTTTCTTATCAGGCACCCGTGGATTCAAGCTTCGCTGCTGTTCTGCTGCCGGAAAATCAACCGGAACACGTGGTCCTGCAGCCAAGATCTGCTTCCGGGAAATCAATCCCGGCTTGCATTTGCTGTGCGGCAACGGAATTCCCGTCCGCCGATTGGCTCAAAACGTCGGGCTCCTGCCACAAGTACTGTAATATTCCTGAATATCCCGCACCGGATTTATACAACCTTGTAATGCGGACTTCTCTAAGACTACAGGGAAGGAGGTGAAGCTGTGGAAAAAATCGGCCGCTCAACAGAACCGATCAGCCGGGTTAAGTGCGTAGTTGACACCTGCTACTATTACCAGAGCGGGGACAAGTGTATGGCTGAGCAAATCGAAGTCAAGCCGCCCAACTCTTCAAGCACTGAAGATACCGATTGCAATACCTTCAGACCAAAGCAGCGCTTCTAACATTAGGAGGCAGGCCGGCTCCGGCCTGCCTCCAGTTTCACTCCCCGCTTCGATTGTCGGTCTAATCAGGGAATTGAAAGTAACCTCAAAAAACAGCCTCCCGCAATTGACCATATGTCTCTCCCAATAAATACCCCGCAAAAATCCTTGGCGATACCTCAGGGGCTAACCTTGTTCCTCGCTGTCTTTTACCATGAAAGGGTCTATTCCCATTTCTATCTCTGGAATTTCCGGATTAATTGCAGGCATTACCTGTCCCTGGCGCAGGAAGACGCTGTACCCGCGGGTGATGTAAAACCCATCATGCGGAGCAATCTCCCCTGGTTTTAGATTCGTCATATGAGCCCTCCTTAAGTGGTTTTAAAACTATTATTGCTCCCCGGAGGGACTTTAACCCCATAATTATTTCCAGCCAAATATCGCAAAATGCGGAAAACTGCTAAAACTGCTATAATTAAGGCAGCTTGATAGTTGTCGTTATTATTTTTATTTTGGGGGTGTCAAAAATAAAAGCACTATTTCTTCGCGACGGTCTGAAGCTATCTTTGGAAGAAACTGAGAAGCCTACGCTGAAAGAAGGACACGACATGATCGTGAAGGTCGCCGCCGCCTCGATATGTGGCAGCGACCTTCATTTTGTCACCGGCGAGGTTCCCATGACGCCCAATTTTATTATTGGCCATGAGGGCGTCGGTATCGTTGATGAGGTCGGTCCTTACGTCAAGAATTTCAAGCCCGGTGACCGGGTGGTAATTCCCGGCGGGGTGGCCTGCGGCGCCTGTTCGGAGTGCCGGGCCGGCAGGTACTATGCCTGTGAAAAAGACCTGATGTTCGGAGCCGGTAAAAACAAAGGAGATCTTCCCGGTGTCCAGGCTGAATACGTCAGGATTCCTTACGCAGACAACAACGTAGTCAAGATTCCGGACAGCGTCTCCTTCAAGCAGGCTCTTCTGGTCGGTGATGTTCTGTCTACCGGTTACATCGGCGTTACCTACCGTCCCCCGCAGCCCGGTGACGATATAGCAGTTTTCGGCTGCGGCCCGGTTGGTCTATGTGCGGTGGCTTCGGCCAAGCTGTTCAGTCCCGCCCGCCTTATCGCTGTTGACCTGGAGGATTACCGCCTGGAGATGGCCCTCAAGATGGGAGCCACTCACGTCATCAATGCCCGGGAAGCGAGAGCGGCTCGGGAGATCCGCAGCCTGACCGGAGGAGTCGGAGTACAGCTTTCCATTGATGCAGTAGCGACCCCGCAAACCATTGATGATTGTTTGGCTTGCACGGCCAAAGGCGGATTCATCTCCATGATCGGAATGAGCCCCTTCCATGTCAATGTGGCCCTTTTGAAGATGTTCTACAAGAATCTGACCCTGGTGTCAGGCTATACCTCACTGCACGAGATGAGCCGCCTCCTGAAGCTGATTGAATTCGGCAAGATCGACGTTACCCCGTTGATAACCCATGAGGTGACCCTGAGCAACATTCTGGAGGGCTACCGGATCTTCGGCGAGCGCCTGGATAATTGCATCAAGGTAATGGTCGTTCCCGATTAATCCAATTGTGCGGGCGGGGCTCCAAAACCCAGCCCAACAGCAGCAGAAAGCGTCCCCCGATTGCGCGAAAAACATCCCGTACCGCCCGGCGGTACGGGATGCCGTGGGACCAGTTTAAAACCTTTTGAATGATACCGCGTCTTATCGATCAACCGGCTCGCTTTTTGGCTTCTCTTTCCATCATCGCCCGAACCTTGAGGGGCAGGCCGAAAAGATTGATGAAGCCTTCGGCGTCCTTATGAGAATAAGTATCATCTTCGCCAAAGGTTGCCAGCTGCGGATTGTATAGAGAGTAAGGCGATTTGGCCCCTACCGGAATGCAGTTTCCTTTATAGAGCTTTAATCTGACCGTTCCGGTTACGTTTTCCTGGGTCTTATCGATAAAAGCATCCAGGCACTGCTTGAGTTGCGAATACCAGTTTCCGTCATAAACCAGTTCCGCATACTGGACGGCCATCTGCTCCTTGAAGTGCAGGGTACGGCGTTCCAGGGTAAGATGCTCCAATTCGCGGTGGGCCAGATACAGGACCGTTCCTCCCGGGCACTCATAGACCCCTCTTGATTTCATGCCCACCAGCCGGTTCTCAACCAGGCTGACCAGGCCCACTCCGTTCTCTCCGGCCAAACGGTTCAGGGTCTCAATCAGAGTAACCGGGGGCAGTTCCTCGCCGTTTACCGCTACCGGCACCCCCTTTACGAAGTCAATCTCCACATAAGTAGGACTGTCGGGAGCCTTATGAGGAGGAGTAATTAGACGCAAAATCTCATCCGGGGGTTCATGCCAGGGGTCCTCCAGATCGCCCCCTTCGTGACTGAGATGCCACAGGTTCCGGTCCTGACTGTATATGTTCCTACGGGTCACAGTCAGCGGTATGCCGTGCTTTTCAGCATAAGCAATGGCATCTTCCCGGGAACGGATATCCCATTCCCTCCAGGGAGCAATGATTCGCAGATCCGGGTCCAAAGCTTTGATGGCCAACTCGAAGCGCACCTGGTCATTACCTTTGCCCGTTGCTCCGTGGGCAATCGCCGAGGCCCCTTCCCGGTGGGCAATCTCCACCAGACATTTGCTGATCAGCGGGCGGGCAAAACTTGTTCCCAGCAGATACTTGCCTTCATACAGGGCGCCTGATTTGAGAACAGGCCAAATAAAATCGGTAACAAACTCCTCCCGCAGGTCCTCAATATATATCTTGGCGGCGCCGGACCTGAGCGCCCTCTCCCGCAGTGATGAAAGCTCTTCCCCCTGGCCGAGGTCTGCGCATACAGCTATCACTTCATAGCCGTATTTCTCCTTCAACCAGTGGATGATTATGGATGTATCGAGCCCTCCCGAATAAGCAAGAATGATTTTTTCCATCTTTTATTCTCCTCCTCCTATCCTTCCTAAACCGTACTACTCGCTCAAACCTCCCATTGCCCCTACAATGACTGGGGCCGGGCAAAACCAACCATACTGCATAACGCTGCCGGTTCCCGCATCCGCCGTCAGGATGACCGGAGCTGTGCAACCTCTGTTACTGAGACCAGATTACAGTACCTTCTTCAGCAGTTCCGCCAGGCGTGGGGTCCCAATCTCTTCCAGCTCGTATCTCACCCTTACCGCGGGTTTTTCCAGCTTCATCACCCGGCGCAGGTCAATAGGGGTTCCGATAACCACAAGCTCTGCCGGTGAGCGGTTGATGGTCTCCGCCAGCTCGGCAATCTGGGTTTTTCCGTAACCCATGGCCGGCAGCAGCTTTTCCAGGTGACTGTATTTCTCGAAGGTCTTTTTAATGGAACCTACGGCATAAGGGCGTGGGTCAATCAACCGGGCAGCTCCCAGCTTTTCAGCAGCAATCACACCGGCGCCATAGGCCATATCCCCGTGGGTCAGGGTGGGGCCGTCTTCGACTACCAGGACCTGCTTGCCCTTTATAAGATCCGGTTGATCAACCGTTATCGGCGAATTGGCCATAATAATCTCCGCTCTCGGGTTGTTGGCGGCTACCGCAGCTTTTACCGCCTCCACTGCCTTGGCATCCGCCGAGTCAACCTTGTTAATGATCGCTACATCAGCCCTTCGCAGGTTGGATTCACCGGGATGGTAAGTAGTCTCATGGCCGGCCCGGTGCGGATCCACCACGACTATATGCAGGTCGGTGTAATAGAAAGGCAAATCGTTGTTGCCCCCATCCCACAGGATTATATCAGCTTCCTGCTCCGCCTGGCGCAGGATGGCTTCGTAGTCGACGCCTGCGTAGACTACCATGCCTATATCGATATGAGGCTCGTACTCTTCCCTTTCCTCAATGGTACAATTATGGAGATCCAGGTCCTCGTAGGTGGCGAACCTCTGGACTACCTGCTCTTCCAGCTTCCCATAAGGCATGGGATGACGGATAACCGCTACCTTTTTCCCGGCTTCGGTCAGCAGCTTGCCGACGTAACGGGTGGTCTGGCTCTTACCGCTGCCGGTTCGTACCGCAGTTACCGCAACCACCTTCTTGGTCGACCTGATCATGGTCTTGTTGGGCCCCATAAGCCAGAAATCAGCCCCGAGAGCATTCACCAGCGAAGCTCTATTCATAACGTAGACATGAGAGACGTCGCTGTAGGCGAAAACCACCTGGTCCACTTTAAGGCTCGTAATAAGCTCTGGCAGTTCCTCTTCAGAATAAATCGGGATCCCTTCCGGATAGCCTTCACCGGCGAGTTCAGCCGGGTAGCGTCTCCCTTCAATATCCGGGATCTGGGTGGCGGTGAAAGCCACTACTTCGTAATCGGGGTTTCCTCGAAAGAAGGTGTTGAAGTTGTGAAAGTCTCGGCCGGCAGCTCCCATAATAAGTATCCGTTGTTTTGCCACTATCATCTCTCCTTTTGACGATATGCCTTTTTAGAGTTTGTGAACATAAGCGGGAGTATTAATCGGTACGGCTTTTGATACCCGTATTACCTGGACATAACCTTAATATCAGTGCGGAGCTCCCAGCCCAGGTGCCGGTAAAACTCCACCGCATCATGGTTGTCGTTTAGCACAAACAGGTGAATCTTATGAGCCCCGAGCTTCTCCAGCTCTCTGCACACCGCATCCATTAAAAACCTGCCCCACCCCTGTCGCCGCTTCTCCGGCGACACGGCCAGGTGGTAGATGTATCCGCGGCGGCCGTCAAAACCGCCCAGGACGGTTCCAACTACCCTCTCCGCTTCAGTGAGCACAAAGCAGGTGGTGGGGTTCCGGTGGATGAATCGCTCCAGGGATTCCGGGTCATCGCCTTTTCCCAGACCCACACCGTCAATGGTGCGCCAGAAGCTGAGCAGGTTCTCGATATCCCCTGCTGATATGGCTCGCATTTTCAAACCGGCGTCCATAATTAGGTTACCCCTTGGCAATGAATTTACTGCATAACCAGGGCCATGATGGCCTTCTGGATATGTAAACGGTTTTCGGCCTCATCAAAAACCACGGAATTGGGTCCGTCCATCACCTCGTCGGTAATCTCCCGACCCCGTTTGGCCGGCAGGCAGTGCATCACAATTGCATCAGGTTTGGCCAGTTCCAGCATCTTGCTGTTAACCTGATAACGGGCGAAGTGTTTCTCCTTTTCCTCCGCCTCCATCTCCTGCCCCATGCTGGCCCATACGTCGGTGTACACGACATCGGCGTTCTCCACTGCTTCGTAGGGGTCTTCGACCACCCACAACCGAGCCCCGGTTTCCAGGGCATCCTGCCGGGCTGCCTCGAGGACCTCCTTCATGGGCTCGAATCCCCGGGGACACCCTATCACCACATCCGTTCCGGTTTTCGCCCCGCCGAAGAGCAGGGAATGAGCGACATTATTGCCGTCTCCAATGAAGGCCAGCTTGATGCCCTTAAGGGTTTTCTTGTATTCCAGTATAGTCATCATATCCCCCATTACCTGACAGGGATGGAGGAAATCAGTCAAGCCGTTGATAACGGGAATGGAAGCATATTCCGCCAGTTCCAGGACCTCGTCATGGCTGAAGGTCCGGATCATTATTCCGTTGAGGTACCGGGACAGGGTTAGAGCAGTATCCTTGATAGTCTCTCCCCGCCCCAACTGCATATCCTTGGGACTTAAAAAGAGAGGGTATCCTCCCAACTGGTACATTCCAACCTCGAACGATATCCGGGTACGGGTGGACGGCTTCTGGAATATCATGCCCAGGGTCTTGCCCGCCAGCACCGGGTGAGGTATTCCTTCCTTCTGCATCTTTTTCAACTGCAGCCCGAACTGCAGGATGTAGGCAATCTCATCCGGGCTGTAATCATGTATGGATATAAAGTCCCTTCCCTTAAAACTTGGGTTCAAATCTAAGGCCATCAATCTTATCCCCTTTCATACATCTACCCTCATGCATTAGGATGGTCAGGCTTGGAACGATGCTGTGTAATGCGGTCCTTGCTCCCCAATTCCGTCCGGCATCCCCTCCCAGAAGAGTGGATTATCGGTCCCACTCTTGAAGGGATTGCTCCAGAATGCCGACCGCTTCATCTACCTCGGCCAAGGTTATATTCAGGGGAGGTATAAACCTCAAGACCCTGGGTCCTGCAGCGACGAGCAGCAGACCATTCTTAAGACAGATATCAACCAGTTCCTTGACTTCTACCGAAAATTCGATACCCAGCAGCAGCCCCAGCCCTTTGACGGTGACGGCTCTCCCGTCCCTCTCCGCTATCCCTTCCAGCTTCTTGCGCAGGTATTTGCCGGTAGCCTCCACCTGCTTGAGGAAGGAGGGATCGGATATTATCTCCATCATTTTTAGGCCCACTGCACAGGCCAGGGGATTCCCCCCAAAGGTGGACGCATGATCCCCGGGACCAAACCCTCCGGCCACTTCGCTGGTTGCCAGCAAGGCGCCGATGGGGAATCCTCCGCCCAAGGCCTTGGCAAGCGTTACTATGTCGGGCTTGATGTTAAACTGCTGGTACCCCATCATCGTTCCCGTGCGGCCCAATCCGCACTGAACCTCATCGAGGATCAACAGAATCCCTTTCCCGGTGCATAAATCTCGAAGTCCCTGCATGAAGGAGGGCTCGGCTGCGTTTACGCCTCCCTCGCCCTGAACGGGTTCCGCTATAACGGCACAGGTCTCATCGGTTATGAGGGCTTCCACCGAAGCCAGGTTGTTGAATTCGGCGAAATCGACCCCCGGCAGCAGAGGCTCAAACCCCTGCTGGTATTTGGTCTGTCCGGTAAGGGCCAGGGCTCCGGTGGTTCGCCCGTGGAATGAGTTCTGAAAAGCGATAATCCGATAACGGTTGGAGCCCTGACGCCGGAAGTACTTGCGGGCCAATTTGATGGCTCCTTCATTGGCCTCGGCTCCGCTGTTGGCAAAGAAGGCCTTATCCATTCCCGTGGCCTGGCAGAGTTTCTCCGCCAATTCCACCTGGGTAACATTCCAGTATATATTTGAACAGTGCCACAGCTTCTCACCCTGCTCCCGTAAAACCGCGGTTAATTCCGGGTGGGCATGGCCCAGAGCACAGACGGCCAGCCCGCTCATAAAGTCAAGGTACTGTCTGCCATCAGCATCCCATACCCTGCTCCCCCGGCCTTTAACCAGGGCTACAGGAGCACGCCCATAGGTGTTCATTACATACTGCTGTCCTTTATCGATAACTGTCCGGTTATTCAAAAAAACAACCTCCTCTTTCTGCACCCCGGCCGGTCGCCGTCGGCTCACCCTTCCTAAATCCCGTAAACTCCGGTTCCCGGCCCGGGTCAACGGGTATGTCAAGCCGTGGCATTTCGACGGTGCTTCCTCTCCGGGAACTGTTCAGGTCTTGCAATCATCCCTGGACCACCATGGTTCCGCTCCCCTGGTCGGTTAACACCTCCAACAGGATGGAGTGCGGAACCCGGCCGTCTACGATATGGGTGCGGGCGACCCCGTTTTCCAGGGCATGGATGCAGCACTCCACTTTGGGGATCATCCCTCCGCTGATTATCCCGGCACTTATGAGATCGGGTATCTCAGATGCGCGTATGCTGGAAATAAGGGTGGATGGATCGTCCGGTTCTGCCAGAATCCCCGGGACATCAGTCAGGAGGATCAGCTTGTCGGCCTCCAGAGCAACCGCGATCTTGCTGGCAACATGGTCGGCGTTTATGTTGTAAGTCATGCCGTCATGCCCTATGCCGATAGGGGCTATCACCGGAATGTAACCGGCATCCAGCAGCGGTTTCAGAACACAGGGATTGATACGGGTCACCTCTCCCACACAGCCCAGATCTTCGGCCCCATTCATCTGCACCGCCTGGATCAGAGCTCCGTCCTTCCCGGACAGACCGATGGCCTTGCCGCCGCATCTATTGATGCCCGCAACGATCTGCTTGTTGATCTTGCCTACCAGGACCATCTCCACAACTTCCATCACTTCCGGATCGGTAACTCGAAGCCCCTTGACAAACCTGGTCTTGATCCCCAGTCGGTTGAGCATGCTGGTGATTTCGGGCCCACCACCGTGAACAACCACCGGGTTCATCCCCACGTACTTCATAAGCACCAGGTCCTGCATAACTGCATCCTGCAATTCCGGAGCGCCCATGGCTGCTCCCCCATACTTCACCACTACGGTTCGGCCGTAAAATGCCTTTATGTACGGCAGTGCCTCCACAATGATCTGAGCCTTGTCATATGCCGAAACCATATTATCTCCCCTCATCATCACGGCCGTGCTTCCCTGAATCATCATTTACGCGGTTATTACGGACCAAGCACCCGGCCGTGCCATAATTCTATAATTTATTGTAATAAGCGTCCTTCTCCTCATTCTCAGCTTCGGTAGCTGGCGTTTATCCTTACATAATCGTAGGTCAGGTCACATCCCCACGCAGTAGCCTGGCCGGTTCCCTGGTTGAGATTCAACCTGATCTTCACCACTTCCTGACTCAGGTCTTCCCGGGCCAGGTCCTCGTCGAAAGGAATCCCACCCCCGCTGCGAGCCACCTGCTGTCGGCCCAGCCAAATGTCAACCGTATCAGGGTTTATGTCGGCTCCGGAGTAGCCGGCGGCACAGATTATCCTTCCCCAATTGGCGTCCTCTCCGTAGACAGCCGCCTTGAAAAGGTTCGACGATACGACCGACCGGGCCACCGTCCTCGCTTCGCCGTCATCCCTGGCTCCGGCCACCTCCACCTCGATCAGGCGCGTCGCCCCCTCTCCGTCCCGGGCAATCATTTTGGCCAGCGCAATGCAGACCTGGTCCAGGGCCTGTTTGAAGTAAGCGTACCCCTCGGAGGCCGGGTCCTCTATTATCTCATTCCCGGCGCGTCCATTGGCCATTATTACGGCCATATCGTTGGTGGAGGTATCGCCATCGACACTGATCATGTTAAACGAGATGGCGGTGGAATCACGCAAGGCTTTATTAAGGCACTCACGGGTTATAGCAGCATCGGTAGTGATAAAGGCCAGCATGGTGGCCATATTGGGGTGTATCATCCCCGACCCCTTGGCCATGGCCCCTATCCTCACCACCTGCTCCCCGATTGCAAATTCCGCCCCCGCCAGCTTGGGAACGGTATCGGTAGTCATAATGGCTGCGGATGCATTCTCTCCCCCGTCCCTGGACAGGAGGCTGCAGGCCTTTTTGATACCCGCGGCGATCCGGTCCATAGGCATGTTGACCCCGATGACCCCGGTTGAGGCCACCAGGACCTCATCAGGCTTAATACTCAACTCCTCGGCCACCAGGGAAGCCATCTGCATGGTATCTTCTATACCCTGCGTACCGGTGCAGGCGTTGGCATTGCCGCTATTCACCACCAGAGCTCGCACCGGTCCTTTCTCGACCGCCCGGCGGGTGTAAGAAACACATGAAGCCTGCACCTTATTGGTAGTGAATACCCCGGCGGCTTGGCAGGGATTCTCGGAATAGACTACCGCCAGGTCCTTATCTTTTCTCTTTATATGAGCCTCAACCCCCGAGGCCAGAAAGCCCTGGGGAAACGTTACCCCCTCTTGAACCACTCTCAAGACATGAATCCTCCCGTAATATATAAATTCCGCCGATACTGATATGCTTTCCCCAAACAACCCGCCGCTATCCTGAACGCCCCGCCGGGATGCGGAAGGCAGGCAATCACTTAATTAACCCGGCATCCGGCCTTCTTTCATACGGTTGCCAGGAACGCGTTTTCTACGGATATATGGCCGGGGCTTTCAGAGCCTCCGCTTCATCCAGACCGAAGAGCAGGTTAAAGTTCTGCACCGCCTGACCAGCCGCCCCCTTGGTCAGGTTGTCAATCGCGGTAATTACTATAACCCGGCCGTCATCCGGGTTGGTGAAAACCCCTATGTGAACATAATTGCTGCCGTAGACCCACCTGGTCTGAGGATAGGTGCCCGCCGGCAGCAACTTGACAAACCTCTCGCTGCCGTAGGATTCCTCGAGAGCCTGGCGGATCTCATCCGGGTTGGTTCCCGGTTTCATCTCGGCATAAGCGGTAGTCAGGATACCGCGGCTCATCGGCACCAGGTGTGGAGTAAAGGTAATGGAAACCTTCTCCCCCGCCGCTGCGCTCAATTCCTGTTCGATCTCGGGAGCGTGGCGGTGATTTCCAACTCCGTAGGCTTTGAACCCCTCGTTGACCTCGCAGAAATGGGTATTCCGGCTCAGGCCGCGGCCGGCTCCGGAGACTCCTGATTTTGAATCTACTATGATCCCTTTGGTGGAGATGAGCCCTGCCTTCAGCAGCGGTGCCAGACCCAGTATGGCTCCCGTAGGGTAGCACCCGGGGTTGGCAACAATCCTGGCCCCTTTTATGTCTTGCCGGTATATTTCCGGAAGCCCGTAGACCGCTTCCCGGAGAAGGTCCGGGCGCTCGTGTTCCAGCTGGTAATGCTTCTTGTAGACCTCAACATCCTTCAGCCGGAAGTCGGCCCCCAGATCCACACATTTGATGCCGCTTTCAACCAGCTCCGAAACGATAGGCACCGAAAGCCCGTGGGGCAAGGCCAGAAATGCTGCATCGGCTCGGGTTTTTAATTGGCTGAGATCGGTCTCCTGCAAGGTTATATCCACCAGACCGGTCAAACTCGGGTAGAGTTCAGAAATCTTCTGTCCAACATTATCAACACTGGTGACGGCCACCATCCGGACCTTTTCATGTAGGGAGAGAACCCGTACCAGGTCGGCTGCGGCGTAACCATCCCCGATTATTACAACTCTAATCACGTACTACGCCTCCCGGTAACACTGTTTTATAATTATACATTTATGTGTATAATTTTGCAATGGGATTTCTGCAGTCAATCCCTGGACGCAGGGTGCCTGCGGCAACCGGCTGTATTCCTAAAATACAAGCCCCGGAGGGCTCTCCGGGGCAAATCGGTTACGGCTTCGGTTTAGTTACAAGAGTGATGCACAGGGGCGAACCCCCGGCATCACTCCTGTCAGATTCCAGTGGAGGTTTAAAACGGCTGTACAGTTCCGGATTACCTTCCTTTGAATACCGCCTGTCTCTTCTCGATGAAGGCCTGCATACCTTCCTTTTGGTCCTCGGTAGAGAAGCAAATGGAAAGAAGATCCAGTTCAATCAGCTGACCTCTTTCCAAATCCACCTGCATGCCCTCGTTAATGGCCTGCTTGGCATAGCGGACCGCCAGGGGTGCCTTGGAAATGATCTTCTGAGCCAGTTTCTTGGCCTCGTCCATGAGCTGTTCGGCTGGAACCACCCGGTTGACAAGTCCGATCTCCAGCGCGCGGTTGGCATCGATCATGTCGCCGGTAAAGATAAGCTCTTTGGCCAGACCGGTACCAATCAAACGCGGCATCCGCTGGGTTCCGGCAAACCCCGGTATAATGCCCAATCCGACTTCCGGCTGCCCGAACTTGGCCTGATCGGAAGCGATCCTGATGTCACAGGCCATCGCCAGCTCACAACCGCCACCCAGGGCAAACCCGTTTATGGCCGCAATGACCGGCTTGAGCATTTTCTCCAGCTTGAGGAATACACCCTGACCTAACGCTCCGAAAACCTTGCCTTCAACCGCGGTCTGGCTCTGCATGGCCACAATATCCGCACCGGCCACAAAGGCTTTCCCGGCACCGGTTATGATAACCACTTTGACCTCATCATCCTCAGCCACCATGTCAATGGCCCGGTCCAGGTCTTTTAACACATCCGAGTTCAAGGCGTTAAGCGCCTTGGGTCGATTAATCGTCAGTATAGCGATAGCTCCGTCCTTTTCCATCAACAGGTTGTTAAACTCCATTCATTTTTCCTCCTTTCACAAGTTAAAGCTGTCCGGCTCGTCTGCATATGCTTTATATTCTAACTCCCGTGGTCAATAACCTTCTTTTCTCTCAATTTACCAGCGGTGCTGTCTGGCCGCACACGGCACAGCGCTCGCCATCCAGCTTTTCCAACCGGACCAGGTATCCCTGCCTGGTCACCAAGCGCGCCTGGCAGTGGGAACACCGGGTGTCGTTATCAAACCCCGTCATGTTACCGACGTATACATAATTGAGGTATCGGCCTGCAACCTCGCGGGCCGTGGCCATGGCGGCGCGGCTGGTCGGAGGCAGACTTACTTTGTAAGCCGGGAAATAGGCGGAAAGGTGCAGGGGAATCGAAGGGTCTATTCCGGCTATCCATTGCGAAAGTTCCTCGATCTCTTCCGGGGTATCATTCAATCCGGTAACCAAAAGGGTTGTGACCTCAACATGGGTGCGGCTCGCACACAATTTAATAGTTTCCTTTACCGGTTCCAGGCGTCCGCCACACTGCCGGCGGTAGAACTCTTCGGAGAAGGATTTGAGGTCAATGTTTAATGCATCGATATGGGGAAGGATCTCCTCCAGGGGTCCTGGATTGATGTACCCGTTGGTCACCAGGACGTTTTTGAATCCTCCCTCCTTGATTACCGGGAGGACATCTCGAAGGTACTCGTACCACATCAGGGGCTCAGAGTAGGTATAGGCCACACCTATGGAATCCCGGGACCGACATTCCTCCGCCAGCGTCAACAGTTCGTCGGGCGACAGGAATCTGGTGGGTGCGTCCTCATGGGCGATCCGGTAGTTCTGGCAGAAACCACAGGAAAAATTACAGCCTACCGTCCCCACCGACAGTATGTTCCTGCCCGGGTAGAAGTGGTAAAGCGGTTTTTTTTCAATGGGATCCAAGGCTATCGAAGAATGCTCTCCGTAATTGGCGGCATAAAGGGTTCCATCCAGATTTACCCTAACTCGGCAGATCCCCCTTTTTCCCGGCTTTATCCGGCAGTTGTGAGGACAGACCTCACATTTGACGCTTTTCTCCTCCAGTCGGCGATAAAAGGCAACCTCCCTGTTCATCAGTAATACCGCCTTACCTCGAATCTTTCCAGATCCACCTTGGTCCCCGGACGAATCCCGGCCTTCTGCATGGCGATATCCACCTGCTGCTGGGCGGTTTCCACCCCCTCCAGGTCCGGGAGCAGTACCCCTGACTTGGAGCCCTGCCGTACAATCACCCCGTACCGCTTCGGGTCCAGCTCAGAGATGCTCCGCACCGGCTCCGGCCGGCTTAGAACATCCACTGAGTACTCAAGTTCCGGAAGTTCTTCCTTTTGCACCGGTGGAAAACGGTAATCCTGGGTCCCCGCGCTGATGGCGTTCTCCCGGATCTCCAAGGCCAGGTTGGCGCGTACCGGCTCGAGGGTGCCTATGCACCCGCGCAGCTGTCCGTCCTTCTTAAGGGAAACGAAGGCGGCTGCAGCGTAATTCATCTCCTCCGGGAGGGGGTCCGGCGGGGGAAGCCTCTTGCCCGATTCTATATATGCTTCCAGCGACTGCCGGGCCCATCGAACCAGAGGCGATTCGTTCTTCCGTCTTTCCTGGATTCTCTGCTCCTTCCGCTGCACCAGTTGGGTATACAGGCTGGTTGTCCGCCCCCCATCCAGGTCAAAGCCTGCCACGAGGTACCCGACTCCGAACGGTCCCTCATAGGAAAATACCTGCGGGGTAAAGCTTAGACCATCGATGCTTCCCAGGAGAACGACCAGCGACCGGTAACCGCACTCCCCTGCATTCTCTCGGAGGCCGGCTGGAATCTGCAGCAGATCCATCGTCCGCCCCTGTTCGATCAGCTCTTTCACCCGCCGATCAAACACCGGCCCATCAGGATGATAAGAGTAGGGACCTTCTTCTTTCAGACGATGGGACATGTCACCGGAAGCCAATACCACCGTTCTAAGCCCGAGTTCATCAGCGGTCTCGCGGATCAGCATGCCGAATCGGTACAGAGCTTCCAGGGAAATCATACCGTAACTGACGGCCAGCAGTGGGATTTCCTTTAACCCTCCCTGCTTCAAGTAGTACAGGGGTACGGTAATCCCGTGGTCCAGATTCGGATTCAGGCCGCGCTTGTCCATCTGACTGGTAATAGCCACCACCGGTATGTTATGGGTTTCGGCCTTGCTCTGCAGCAGGTCCAGGAATTCAAGACAGTTGGGATACCGGAATTCCAGCTTCCTTAAGCCAAACTGCGCCAGGTTGCCCTTAAGTTCGGGGTCACACAGGATGGAGACGGCATCGCGAAACACGTTCCCATGAGGGGTGATCACCACCAGGATTTGGGGCTCCCTCTTTACGACCTCCGCTGCCAGGCGGTTCATCCCGGCTACAGTCTGTCCCACCTGTGCCAAATCCCGCCCCCCGATCTCCGGGATCAACATAGGGGGGTGCGGGGCTACGGCCGCGTACACGATCATTGCCTTCCCTCCTCTGCTGAATACTTGATTACACCTGACAGGATGGCATAGGCAATCCTGTTCTGGTACAGCTCATCCAAAAGGAGTCGTTCTTCGCGCGGGTTGGAGATAAAACCGACCTCAATGATTACTGTCGGCATCGTTGTTTTTTCCATTATATAAAAAGCACCCTCTTTGGCCTTGCGTTTATTATTCCCCAGAATCCGAACCAGCTCATCCTGAATACAGTTGGCCAGGAGCCGGCTTTCCGGGCTGTTGGCATAATAGAAAGTCTGAGCGCCATACCACCTGGGCGACGGATCGGCATTGGTATGGATGGAAAGGAACATGTCAGCGTCCACCTGTTCAGCTTTGGCAACCCTCCGGGAGAGATCGCGCCGTTTCCTCTCCAACAAGCTCCCCTCGAAATCACCCGCCAGGTCATTATCGGTTTCCCTGGTCATGACCACCATGGCTCCGGCTTGGCTCAAGGCCTTTGCCAGCTTCTTGGCTATCGCCAGGGTGATATCCTTCTCAGGCACTTTGGTCTCCCTGCCCACTGCCCCCGAATCAATCCCCCCATGTCCCGGATCGACTACAATTGTTTTCCCGGCAATACCATACGACAAGGCAGTGACATCGGACTGCGCCCCGGCATAGATCCTTCCGGTTAACAAGGTCAGCATTGCCGCTGCTACTAAGAATATTTTCACTTTTTTCCATGAAAGTGTCCACCACAAGCTCTCCCACTCTCCTCCAATAACCCCGCCCGGGTTTTGATTATTAGTTTATATGCGGGCGGGAGCCACTTTATAAAGGGATGGGAGCGCTTCAAATATTTCCATCGCGGCGTCAGCCGACACGAACCTGGATCATATGGAAAACTTTTGCTAGAATGAGTCTAGCGATCACAGCTTTGTTGGTGAAGATTTCATGCCGGATAACACCGCCGGGCTGCTGTCACCCCGTCACAAGGTGGACGCCCATGTTCATATAATGACCCATCGCCGGGTAAGAGGCGGTATCAAGTGGGTCCGCCCGGTAGCCCCGGATTATTATAATTTAAGCCTGGATGTAACCACGGAAGAACTCCTCGCCCATCTGAAGGAAGAAGGAGTTGAAGCCTTCTTCAACTTCTTTTATCCCCTGAAACCCGGAGAGAGCGAGGAAATCAATAAGTGGCATCAGGAATTCGCCGCCGGTTGCCCGCAGGCCATTCCCTTCGCCTCACTGCATCCCGGAGACGAGAACAAGGTGGATATAATAACGAGGGCTCTGGACCGGCAGCAATTCGTGGGGTTTAAATTCCACCCGTATATTCAGGGATTTTCCATTCTTGACGACCGTTTGACCCGGGTTTTCGAGGAGTTCCAGGAACGCCAGTGTCCGGTGGTCATTCACACCGGCTTTGCGGAGTTTTACCGGCAATCGCCCATGGTAGAGGACACCAAGGAACTGCTGCGGCGCTACCCCCGTCTTCACCTGGTGGTGTCGCATATGCTCTATCCCGATTTTCCCCTGGAATGCTGGCCTGCTCTCCTGGACGAGTACCCTCATTTATACCTGGATACCACCAATACCCTCCTGTACTGCCGTCCCGGCACTCCCGACAGCGAAAGCCTGCAGAAGCTGATTTCCTCCCACAGCTCGCGGCTGGTTTTCGGTTCCGATTTCCCCATGGGAACCCTGTACCCTACCGGAAAGCTGCATGACATCGCCGCCCGGCTCTGCCCCGACCAGGACACCCTGGATGACCTGATGTGGCGCACTGCCTGCCGGATTATCGGAAAAGACCTGTTTGCCGAACTGGACGGTGGAGAGGGGACAGACGGCAGGAAAAGCAGTCACGCGGATTAAAGAGTAGCGGGAAACACCGAACGGTGGGCAAAAGCGAATAACTGCTTATTTTTTGTTACGGGTCGACCCCTGCTTTAAATGAGAGCCGGTGGAAGAAGCCAAAAACAATGTTTATGGTTTAGAAAAAGTCGACACCCGCTTAAAAATTAAAGCCGGTGGAACACCGGATAAGTGTACATGGGGTAAGCACACAGCGTGAAGATCAGAGCGGGCTCATTATTACAGGCATATGCAAAGAACTCATACTCTCCGTTTACTCGGACTGTATGAGTTCCCGAGCACATCATGACAGGTATATGCAAAGAAGCCCCTTGTCGTGTTCTTATGAGTTGGCGTTGTATCGCATTTTCCAACGGAGTTGCGGGATGCAGGCGAGGGTTTTGGAGCGAGCCGCAGGACGGCTGATATCTTCCGCCCTTTAGTATCTTTTGCGTTTGGCGGTTGATTCGATGCCCAGTTCCATGCGGTACTTGGCTACGGTCCTCCGCGAGATTTGGATTCCCCGACTGCAGAGTTTGTCCGCTATCTGCTGGTCGCTGTACGGGTTACGCGCGTCCTCCTCTATTATCAGTTCCTTCAACATGCGCTTGATGCTGCGCGAGGAATAACGTTCTCCGTGCCGGGATTCCAACCCGCTGCAGAAGAAGTACTTCATCTCAAACACCCCTTGGGGGGTTTGAATGTACTTGTTGTTGGTAACCCTGCTGATGGTGGATTCATGAACCCCTACCTGGTCGGCAATCTGTTTGAGGTTTAGGGGTTTCATATATTTTATGCCCTTTTCCAGGAATTCACGCTGGGCTTCTACCAGGCATTTGGTCGTATTGTAGAGGGTCAACCGCCGCTGCTCAATGCTCTTTATCAGCCAGTGAGCCGAATTAATACGCTCTTCGATATACTTGCGGGTCTCGCTGTTGAAAACGCCTGGCTGGCGCATCATTTCCCGGTACATGGGACTTATCATCAGGCGGGGGGAATTGCCGTCGTTAACAATGATCACATACTCATCATTAACCTTCTCTACAGTGACGTCGGGGATCAGATAACGGACATCTGCTCCGCTGCCGTATTGCCTGCCCGGTTTCGGGTCCAGGGTCTTTATCAGATCGGCAATATCCTGTACCTCAACCACGCTCATCTTCAGAGTGGCCGCGATCTTGGCCAGGCGCCCCTGGGCCAGGTCGCCCAAATAGTTGCGGACAATCCGCTCCACCTGGGGATAAAGCCTGTTGGTCTGGGTCAGCTGAATCAGCAGGCATTCGGTCAGATCGCGGGCGCCAACCCCGTAAGGCTCGAAGGTCTGAATCACTTTCAGCACCTCGGCCACCTGAGCTATACTGACCCCCAGGCTGGCTGCCGCTTCTTCCAGGCTGATGCGCAGATAGCCGTTATCGTCAATGGAACCGATTAAGAAAGCCCCGATGCGCTGGTCTTCCTCCTGACTCAGAGCAATATGCATCTGAAACAAGAGATGCTCATGCAAGCTCGGAGCTGCGGCCTTGTACTGTTCATAATGGCTCTTGGGTTCATGCCCGCCTATATAACCCAGGTCACTGCGGTCAGCGAAATACTCCCACCACTCAACCTCCGGCATGGTATCGTCTTCAATGGTATCAACGATATCCCCTTCCGAACTGTCACCCTCCTCCCTCAGTTCCAGGACGGGATTCTCAGCCATCTCCTGCTGAATGTATTCGGACAGTTCGAGAGAAGACATCTGCAGAATGGCAATAGCCTGCCGGAGCTCCGGAGTCATAAGAAGTTTTTGCTGTTGTTCCAGATGCACATCATGAATAAGCCGCATTTCTTAATCACCTGCACTAAAATTCGACATAATAATCCTTATTTCCTGCTACCCTGATCAGGATAGCCTCTCGGAAAGCTCTTCCAACTTCTTCATGCGATAAGCCACCCCCGACTTGCTGAGCGGAGGACTCATCATCTCCCCCAACTCCTTCAAACTGGAATCAGGGTACTCCAGTCTTAAAACTGCCAGCTCCCGCAATTGCTCGGGCAATCCTTCGACGGTCAAACGTTCAATCAAGCGGCGGATGTTCTCCACCTGTCTCCAGGAGGCCTCCAGGGTCTTTTCCAGATTGGCGGTTTCGCAGTTCACCTGCCGGTTTATCTGATTTCGCATTGATTTATATATGCGTACATTCTCAAACTCCAGCAGAGCGTAATTGGCTCCCATTACTCGCATACAGTCGACAATCTGTTCTGAATCCTTCAGGTAAAGCAGGAAGTTATTTTTGCGCTCGGTCAACCGGAAGCTAACTCCCAGGCTCTCCGCCAGCCGCTGGACATCAACCGCCAGCTCATAGGCGGGAAAAACCATTTCCAGGTGATAAGAGGCCCCGGGATTGCTTACCGAACCACGGGCCAGAAAGACACCCCGCAGGTAAGCTCTTTTACAGCACTTCTTTCTGACCATCCCCCGCTTGATCCCGTATATAAGGCGGTTATCATCATCAATAAATCCCAGTTTGTCCAGTATGTTTAAATGCTGCTCATCCAGGTTGGCCCGCACCTGATAGTAACGGCTGGTGTTGAATCGGCGTTTGGTCTCCATGATTACGGTAAGCGGGAACCCAAACAGGACCTTGAACAGCTTGAAGGCTTTGCGAGCTATGCCGGCATTATCGGTGGTAATGCACAGGGTTTTGGCACTTCCGGTAAGCTCCAACTGGCCGTTGAGCCGCAGCAGGGCCGATAGTTCGGCCACCTGACAGCATCTATTCTCGGGGAAAATCCGGGCTAGCTCATTCTTGGTTTCATTGGAAAAACTGCTCACTCTAGCCAGTTCAACCCCTTTCTCTCGTAAATTATCCTCATCACTGTCCTGGCCAGGGCTTCGGAATCGTGCCAGGCTACATCTTCCGTGCCCAAAAGCGGGGCTCTCACACACTTAACACCGCGATCGGCAAGCTCTCGCTGGTCAAACCTGACCGGTTCCGCATCCTCCAGACGATATCGGGACTCCCGCTCCTTGTCAACCGGGGTATCATTGACCACCACATAGTCGATGTGGCCGGGCCCCAAATGACGGGACACCGCATCCAGGTGATCCGTGGCTGTAAAGCCTGTGGTCTCTCCTGGCTGTGTCATGATGTTGACTACAAAAATGCGCAGCGCCCGGGTTTTACGCAGAGCCTCTCCAATCTCGGGAACCAGGAGATTGGGAATGATGCTGGTAAACAGACTCCCCGGTCCCAGGACTACCGCATCAGCTTCGTGAATGGCCTCGATGGCTTCGGGCACAGCTCGGCATTCGGGAGGGTCCAAAAATACTTCCTTAATCTGCTTGCCGGCTCTGGTGATCGAAGTCTCTCCCATCACCACCGTCCCATCCGTCATCGTTGCTCCCAGCACCACCAGCTGCGGGGTAGCCGGCAGGACCTGTCCCTGTACCGCCAGGACCTTGCTGACTTCCGCAATTGCTTTTATAAAATCACCGGTAATATCCGTAAGGGCGGCAATGAGCAGGTTCCCCAGGTTATGTCCCTGGATCCCCTCCCCTTCAGCAAAGCGATGTTGAAAAACCCGGTCCATCAGGTTTTCGGTCCGGGCCATGGCTACCAAACAGCGGCGGATATCGCCCGGCGGCAGTATGCCCATCTCCCTGATCCTGCCGGAGCTGCCCCCGTCATCCATCACCGTCACTATCGCCGTCAGGTGATTGGTATAGTTTTTAAGCCCTTTGAGCAGAACCGACAGTCCAGTTCCCCCGCCGATCACCACAATGCGGGGGCCTCTTCTTTTCTGCACATCCCGACGCAAATAGTCGTAAATGTTGACCGAGGACAGCGAGGAGGCCAGGTCAATAACCCCCCGCGATCCCTTTATAAAACCGTAAAAGGTCAAACTTACCCCGATCAATGCCAGTATAATGCCATATTCGATCGAAATAAACGTCAAATCAAAGTAATAGTGGTTGATTATGCTAATCAAGGCCACGCCCAGCATCAAGAGCCCGGTTCCCATAACCAGGAACCCTTTCTGGGCCCGGGCAAAGACCCAAAACCACCACAAAGACTTTCTCATGATTCATTACCCTTGTATTTGTCAAGATCACGGTGTTTGATAATCGTCCGGTAACCCATCCGGCGCACCGCATTACCGACATAATCGGCAATCACTACGGAGCGGTGCTGACCCCCGGTACATCCGATGGCCATCACCAGGTTGGATTTCCCCTCGCCTACATAGTGGGGGAGCAAAAACTTGAGAAAATTCATGAGCCGGCGCAAAAAGGATCTGGTCAGCCCGGCTTCCATAACATAACTGATCACTCTCGGGTCTTCGCCGGTCCGGTGCGAAAGCTCATCAACATACTTTGGGTTGGGGAGAAAACGGACATCAAAGACCAGATCGGAATCAAGCGGCAGGCCGAATTTGAAACCAAAGGAAAAAACGGTAATGGTAATCGGCCCCTCCTCCCCTTCGGAGTACAACCGCACCAGCTCCTCCTTCAACTGATGGACGTTGAGGTTGGAGGTATCGATTATGGTATCCGCCTGACCTCGCAGTTCCTGGAGCATCTGTTTTTCAAGCTTGATAGCCTCCGGCAGGGGGTTGTTGTGCTGGAGCGGGTGTCGGCGGCGCGACTCCTTGAACCTTCTAATTAAGACCTCATCCCCGGCTTCCAGGAACAGGATGTTGTAATTTACCCCCTGGGCTTTCAACTCATCCAGAGCGCGGAAGAGGTCGTTGAAAAACTTGCCTCCTCGGACATCCACCACAAAGGCTACATTCTTAACCCCTTCCGACTGGCTGCTGAGTTCGGTGAATTTGGGAATCAGGGCTGGTGGAAGGTTGTCAACGCAGAAGTAGCCCAGATCCTCCAGACAGTTGGCGGCCTGGGTCTTCCCCGCTCCGGAAAGTCCGGTTATCACCAGTGCTTTTATTGCTACCTTTTTTTCTTCCACCCTTCATCCCCCCCAAATCGGAAATTGGCTATCCTCTCCGCCGGTATCCCCAATTTTTGCATCAGATAAGAGCCGTAATCCAGCTCCCCTACTGTATCATAAAAGTGCGCATCACTGTTGATTATAAACTGAACCCCGGCCTTGAAGGCGATTTCCACATCCTCCGGCGGCGGGTGGCGGTGCCCGCAGTTTATCTCAAACAGCACATCTTTCCTGACGCAGGCCCGGGCTACTTCGAAGATGTCGACCTCGAAGAAGAGTCCGGGATGAGCCAGAATATCCACCGGGTTGTTCTCCAAAGCCGCGATTGTGGCTTCGGTATTCGCATTAACCGCCTTCCGCCTCCAACCCGGCCCCAGATGGCGCAGGTGATTGCTTCCGAACAGCCGATAGCCGTCCTGGATGTTCCCGGGGATGGTGTAAGGATGGAGCCCGCATATGAGGACATCCAGTTCCTCACATAGCCGGTGGGGAATATCAAGCCTTCCCTCCAGGTCTATAATGTTGGCTTCCGCCCCTGCCAGTACGCGAACCCCGGGAATGTTCAGGCTCTTGACCTCCTGGAGGAGCCGTTCGTAACTGTGAAGGCCGTCAACTCCAAGAACCAGGAGTTGGGGCCCGTGGTCGGTCACCGCAACCTCGGACAGCCCGCGCCGGCGGGCGGCTTCGGCAATTCTCTCCACTTGCTCCCGCCCGTCACTGTAACGCGAGTGGGTGTGGTAATCGCCATAGAATTCCAATATCTCACCTCGGAATTTTTCAAAAACCGGGCTTAATACTCATCGGCAGCACTCCCGCCCGTCAGTCGGCCGGAACGCCAAATGGCCGTCCTGATACTCCGCATTTAACTTTGCGTCCGGCCAGGGCCAGGCAGCCCATAAGACCGGCTTCGCTTCCCAGTCTGGCCGGCAGGATCTTGAGATTCCTGCTCAAGCTGGAGTAGGAGCGTTCCTTTACCGTCCTCTCTACCCGCGGGAAGAGACCTTTGTAGCCGGACATCCCTCCCCCGATAACTATGGCCTGGGGATTAAACAGATTGACCAGGTTGGCCACTCCGATCCCCAGGTAGTCCATGGCTTCCTCCATAAGGCGGACGGCCTCGCCGTCGCCGGCGTTCGCCAGTTCGGCCACCAGGCGGGCATCTATCTTCT
>JAKOVY010000045.1 GCA_029781825.1 Bacillota bacterium
TCTATATCATGAGCGACCAATGACCTGGTTGCTTTTTTATCTTCTGGCTGTAAGCCTGTACGACTTACGTACCCACCGCATCCCGAATTGGTCCACGTATCCATTGATACTTGCGGGCATGATCGCTCACTTCCCCGGACATATAGATTTATGGCTGGCATGTTTTCTGTTGCTTTCCGCCTGGGCAAGCGGATGGATGGGCGCCGGGGATGTCAAACTCTGGATGGCAGTTCTTTGGACCTTGCCCGATTCCAATATCCCATCCCTGATCCTGCTTGTATTCCTTTCCTTCCTAATCACCAGCATCATTCAGTTCTTCTGGAGATTCTTTCAGAAGCAATCCCTCACCGGCATGAAATCCCCCGCCGCCTGGCGAACGATTCCCTTTCTTCTGATGGTCTGGCATGTACACTGATCTCTTCCTTGCCATGCTCAACCCCAAAAACGCGCGCGGGAATCCCATCCTTTCTGCGCTGGTTTACACATTCTGCCCCGCTGCCGCACGTTGGTGGCTGGTGGGCGCCGACCCTACCCCACCCTTCGATCCCGTCTGGAAATCCCTCGAAGATCTATCATCCGGTGGGACTCTGCTCGAATTCTTGATCAAGTATGACTTTGACTCTTTGATCGAGGAAATTCGAACCTACATCCGCGAAGTGGAGGAATATAGAAGGCAACATAATAATCTTCGCGCCCCGGAACTTATGCCCCTCTTTCGCGGCGGGAATATCTCCATGAGTCGCCGGTATGGTTCCCAGAACGCGATCAATAATCTCGGCGGCGATTGGCGCAACCTGTTTATTTACGTTCGTACCTGGGCGTTCCTCTCCCAGGACTGGCGCGCCGCGATGCTGATCGGACGCGACGCTGGCTACAGCCTGAATGCGGAGAAAGTCTGCCTGACCCTGCCTGGAGTACGCCTACCTGTCCAATTCGATACCTGGATCTGGCAAATCCCTGTGGGACATGTCACGGAAACCAGGATTGGTTCACTCATCTCCAATGGCGAACAGGATCAACTACGCTTTTCCTTGTTAAACCGCTGCACTACCCTGGAAAAACAACCCTGGTCCAACACGCCTGCAATCTTTTCTTTGGATCGGGAAACCGGTGAAGCGAAGCATTTCGATCAACTCCTTGCCAACAGGGATCTGGAAAAAACAGTGGAGTCCCTATCCAACCTTGCGAAGAAAGGTCCGCACCCACCCATGAATGCCCTGCAGCAACCATCGATCTGTAAACAATGCGGATACCAGCAATTGTGCTTTACAAGGAACTATATCTCCCAACATGCCCTGAAGGACTTATGAAAAAACTTCGCATCCTTATCATCCTGACGATCTTCCTTGCCGTCCTGCTCCTGAGTGGATTGACAATGTCTGCCACGCCAGTGTATGCCTCCAACGCAAACCTGCTCCTGACTCCCACACCCA
>JAKOVY010000048.1 GCA_029781825.1 Bacillota bacterium
TGCAGCCGGACGTGGCGGTACTTAAGATTGAGGACAACGTATGTATACCGATGGTCAAGCAGCTGCTCATCAAGTGTCCTCTGCTGCTGCCGGTGGCAATTGTTGAGGATCCAGGAAGATATGACGTGAATGAGCTCCTGAGCATCGGCCTGCGGGGACTGCTTCCTATGAGACTGCTTCCCCGGCAGATCGTGAATGCCGTTGAACTGGTGGCTGTCGCAGGTATTTTGTGCTTGCCCAGGATGAATCCAGGACAACTGAACAAAAACAACTCTCAGAACGGATCTAACGGCAGCCTGAATTTGTTGACTACCAGAGAACGCCAGATTCTTAGTTTATTGAGCAAGAGCCTCTCCAACCAGGAAATAGCAGAGTCCCTGTGCATATCCGAATCGACTGTAAAAACTCACCTGCGCAACACATTCCGTAAATCGCAGGTGCGCAACCGTTCTGAAGCCATGTCAATTCTCTACAATTCAGGCACGAACGGTTATTCATCGTATCTGCATCGCAACTGATAACAATCGCCGAACCGCATTTCATTCACCATGGCTCTATGCTTCGTTAATCAAAGCTTAATCATGTTCCGGGATGTCAAATCACGCTATCTTTGGCATCGTTATCTTGCTTTACAGAACTTTGCTGAGGAATGCCCGGGTGCGGGGGTTGCGCGGGTTATTGAAGATTTCTTCCGGCGTTCCTTCTTCCATGATAACCCCTTCATCCATGAAGACAACGCGGTCGCCTACTTCGCGCGCAAATCCCATCTCATGGGTAACAACTACCATGGTCATACCTTCCAACGCCAGGTCCTGCATAACAGCCAGGACCTCGCCAACCATTTCCGGGTCCAGAGCCGAGGTGGGCTCATCAAACAGCATCACCTTCGGCTGCATGGCCAGAGCCCGGGCAATGGCGACTCTCTGTTTTTGTCCTCCCGAGAGTTTGTTCGGATAAACGTGAGCCTTGTCGGTCAAACCAACTTTTCGCAAAAGCTCCATGGCCAATTCTTCCGCAGCGGCCTTATCAACCCCTTTAATCTTGATCGGGGCCAGGGTAATGTTTTCCAAGGTCGTCTTATGAGGGAAGAGGTTGAACAGCTGAAAAACCATACCCACCTGCTGGCGGATCTTGTTAATATCCGTTTTGGGATGTGTCAATTCTTCATTATCAATATAGATATGCCCGGAGTCGGCTTTTTCCAGTTGGTTGATACAGCGCAAAAGGGTGCTCTTGCCGGAACCGCTGGGCCCGATTACGCAAACCACTTCACTGGGAGCAACGGAGAAATTGACCCCTCGCAATACATGAAGCTGTCCAAACGATTTGTGCAGATTGACTACCCTGATCAATCGGTTGCCAGCCTCCTTTCAACGTGATCCCCTATGACAGAGATAGTCTTGGTCATTATGAAATAGATTACCGCAACCGCGCCAAAGACCCAGGTTGCCTGATAGGTGTTGGCAAATACCAGGTCCCCGCGATGCATCAGTTCGGCTACGGATATGGCCGAAACCAGCGATGAGTCTTTCAACAAGGCAATAAACTCGTTAATCAGCGGCGGAATGACTATTTTGAAAGCCTGGGGCAGGATAACATAGGTCATAGCCTGCCGGTGATTCATCCCCAGAGAACGTGCGGCCTCCATCTGGCCGACATCCACCGCCTGAATCCCGGCTCTCACGATCTCTCCTATATAGGCACCGCTGTTCAGCCCCAGGGCTATGATCGCCGAGGATACCGGATCGTTATCGTAAATAAATGGGAGTATACCGAAGTAGAGGAGAAAGATCTGCACAAACAAGGGGGTCCCCCGGAAGAAGTCAATGTAGGCGGTTGACAGGTAGTACAAAAACTTGTTGGATGACAGCTTGGCCAGACCGGCAAACAGCCCCAAAACCATTCCTATGGCTACGGATATGGCAGTAATGAAGAGGGTATATCCTGCTCCACCCAAAAAGTATCCTATATTGTTAGCGACTACTTTAAAACCGTACTGCGAGGTTATGCTGTCAATAAAACCAAGGCCAAACAATTCCATAAAGGGCATAGAATGGTTATCCTCCCAAGATAACAAAGCGAGAGCGCGAGGTTGCCCGTCGCGCTCACCGTTCCTGTTTTTTAATTACCTTAAAACCACTTGTTATAAATCTCGTCGTACTTTCCGTTGTCCTTTATCTTCTGCAGACCTTCGTTGAGCATATCGAGTAATTCCTGATTGCCCTTCTTTACCGCGATTCCGTACTGATCATCTGCGGAGAAGATATCCCCGACCATTTTGATTCTGGTGTTTTCAGTTGTCTTCAGATAGTAGGCGGTAACCGGATGGTCGTTAACCACTGCATCGACTCCGCCTTTTTCCAGTTCCATAAACGCCGCTCCGATGTCGTCAAAAACCCTTACCTCGGTTTTTGGATCCTGTTTCTTTACCGAATCACAGTAAGCCGCGCCGATTGTGCCGTTCTGGGCGGCGAGTTTCTTGCCTTTCAAATCCTCGGTCGACTTAATGGTGTCATTGTCGTCTCTTATCGCAATAATGAGACCGGCGTCAAAATACGGTTCGGTAAAATCTACCGACTCCAGGCGCTCGGGGGTAATGGACATCCCGGCAATAGCCGCATCGATCTTGTTATTGCCCAACGCAGGTATCAGGGCTTTGAAGTCCATGTGGTTGATCTGAACCGTGTATCCCATCTCCTCGCCAATCGCCCGGATCAAATCCATGTCAAATCCGACAAACTCATTATTCTCTTGCATTTCAAACGGGGGGAAGGTAGCGTTGGTTCCCACTTTCAGAACTGGTTTTTGAGTCTGGTCTCCACTTTCGTTAGCTCCACCACAGCCAACAGCGGTGAACACCAGGGCGAAGACCATCAGACCTGCCAGCAACAAGCGACTGAACTTCTTCATTAAACCTTTCACTCCTTTACAGTTTCTCCGTCAGCATTCCGAAAACCGATTACCATACTGAGATAAGTATACAGTTTCCGAGGATCATGGACAATAATTTGTTTTGCCTGGGGCAGGTTGCTGTCATATGCTCCCCAAACCGTTTCGTATATGTGATAATTAAGACATGGTCCTGTGGTTACGGCACCAACTGTATTATTGATATTTTGTGCGGTAGTTAATCAAGTTGAGGAGGGGAAGCTATGAGCAGTCTGGAGCATTTGCTGCAGCCCATCAAGATCAGGTCCATGGTTCTTGACAATCGGGTGGTTATTCCGCCCATGGGAACGTTTCTCAGCAATGAAGAAGGAATGGTTACCGAAGCCGCCCTGGCTTATATATCCAGAAGGGTGAAAAGCGGGGCCGGCTTATTTATTCAGGAAATAACCGCCGTTCATCCCAAGGGACGAACTCTGCCCTCGCAGCTGGGCATATTTAAGGATGAACATATCCAGGGGTTGAAAAAGATTGTGGATGTCGTGCATCGCCAGGGCGCCAAAATCGCCGTTCAGCTTCACCACGCCGGACGGGAGAGCATGTACCACCTGCGCCGCGGCGAAGCCATGGCTCCATCCGCCGTGCCCAGCCTTGTTTATGGAGGCATGCCCAGGGAAATGACCCTTGATGATATCCGGGAGATAATACAGTGTTTCGGTCAGGCGGCGGCCAGGGCTCGTGAGGCCGGATACGATGCGGTGGAGCTGCATGCAGCCCACGGGTTTTTGCTGCATCAATTCCTGTCTGCACACGCCAATCGGAGGACCGACGAGTATGGCGGGCCTGACATATTACAGCGGGCACGCTTCCTTATAGAGGTGCTGCGTGAGGTTCGGCGCCGGGTAGGGGATGATTACCCGATATCGATCCGTATATCGGTTGATGAGGAGATTAAAGGCGGCTACACGGCCGAGGATATGCAGAAGGTGGTGCCTGAACTGGTCAAAAACGGCTGCGATATTCTTCATGCGTCTTTCGGGACCCACGGCAGCCCGGCCGGGATTATTCAGGCTCCGATTGAATACCAACCCGGGTTTAACGTAAAGCTGGCCAGGAAGATTAAAGAGGTAGTAAGCGTTCCGGTAATCGGGGTGGGAAGATTCAACGATCCCTTCATCGCCAACGAGTGCATTGCACGCGGCGATGCCGACCTGATTGCTTTCGGCCGCCAGCACCTGGCCGATCCCGATTTTCTGCAGAATGCCATCAACGGGAAATTTGAGGATACCAATAAATGCCTGGCCTGCAACCAGGGCTGTATAGAAAGGGCCATGTTTGAGCAAAAGAGCATCCGATGTGCCATTAATCCGGAAACCGGACAGGAACTCATCTATCCGACCGAACCGGCCGCAATCCGCAGGAACGTATGGGTTGTCGGCGGGGGGCCGGGCGGTTTGACAGCCGCTTATGAGGCGGCCCGGCTTGGCCACAAGGTTACGCTTTTTGAGAAAGAGTCGGAGATCGGGGGACAGATTAGGTACGCAGCCCAGGCCCCGTATAAAGAGGCTTACGGCGAATGGATCCGGCGACTTGCTTCAAAAGCGGTTAAGTTGGGTGCGGAGATCAAAACCGGTACGCAAGTAACGGATGAGATGATCATTGAAAACAAACCCGAGGTGGTCATACTGGCGACCGGGGGTGCGGAAATCATTCCTCCCATTGACGGGATTGATCTTCCCCACGTGGTAACCGCCCTGCAGGTTTTGGGCGGTGAGGTTGCGGTGGGCCAAAACATCGTCATCATCGGAGCCGGATTGATCGGTATGGAAACGGCTGATTATGCGGTGGCCAGGGGATGCCAAAGCGTGACGCTGGTTGAGCAGAAGCCGAAGTCGCCGGTTACCAAAGCCTCATCCCACGGGTACATGCTGCACAAACGTCTGCGTAATGCGGGTTCTCAGCAGATTTTCGGAGCCGAGGTTGTAAGGATAGACAATAACTCGGTAACGATACGGGTGCAGGATGCGGAACAGACCCTGGTACCGGTGGACCAGGTTGTTATCGCCGTGGGCATGAATCCGGCCGCCGATCTGGTTTGGACGCTGAAAGAACAGGGGATTCGCCATTGGGTTGTTGGGGATGCCGTGAAACCTCGAAGGATTATCGAAGCCACCGAAGAGGGAGCCCGGGCGGCCTGGGAAATTTAAGAAAGGAATGCATTACGGCATCATAAAAAGAATAAGGATAGACAGGGCCGGTTTTAATTCCAGGATACTGCTGAATAGGCTGTTTCAGTTTACCGGCTGTAACCACCTTTAAAAACGTATCTAATGAGTAAAATTTCTCAGGAAGCAGAAGAAAGCATATCTTTGTTGAAACGTCTTATATAATTGTATAATTTCATACTTCTCCGATCCTGGCATCCTGAAGCCGTAAAGGTATGGATACCAGGACGATAGGGTGCAGCGGGAAACTTCTGCGCCTCCCGCATTTGGAAAGGAGAGTGATGGTTTTTGATTGCAAGATCGAACCTGTTCTGATGCGGGTTCGGTCTTTTTACGTTAAATGGACGGGGAGGCCGGGGTGGTATTACAACATGCGAATGGGAAAAGGAGGAAGAACAGTGCTTAGAAAAACCAGATATCTGTCGCTGGCGATTTTGTTTGTATTCATGCTCTGCCTGGTTGGTTGCGGCCAGAATGCTGAACAGGCGGTAAAGAAGACTGATGTCATTCTTGCGACGACCACCAGCACACAGGACAGCGGATTGCTCGATGTATTGATTCCTGTTTTCGAGGAAAAGACCGGCTACAAGATTAAAACAATTGCAGTTGGAACCGGTGCCGCGCTGGCGATGGGAGAAAAAGGTGAAGCCGATGTGCTTTTGACACACGCGCCGGCCGATGAACAGAAACTGGTGGATGCCGGATTGGTTACCAACTATCAGCTGGTTATGCACAATGACTTCGTAATTGTGGGACCGGCGGACGATCCGGCCGGTATTAAAGGAACCGCCACTGCTGCTGAAGCCCTGAAGAAGATTAAGGAGTCAAACAGCCTGTTTGTATCGCGCGGTGATGAGTCGGGAACTCATAAGATGGAAAAGAAACTGTGGGCGGCAGCCGGAATAACACCTGAGGTGGGACCGACTTATCAGGAGACCGGTCAGGGAATGGGACAGACCTTGATCGTGGCTGAACAGAACAAGGGCTATACCCTGACTGACCGCGGAACCTACCTGGCCCAGAAGAAAAACCTCACCCTGGAAGTTATGGTGGAAGGCGAAAAAGCCCTGTTGAACATATACCATGTAATGCAGGTTAACCCGGAGAAGTTTTCAGAGGATATTGCCGGCAAGATGAACACCGAAGGAGCCAAGGCATTTGTTGATTTCCTGGTTTCCGCTGAGGCCCAGGAGATGATCGGCAAATTCGGCGTGGACACCTATGGTGAGCCCCTGTTCTATCCTGACGCAGGCAAGAGTGAAGATGAATTGGGCAAATAGCATTTTGCAAATAAGATGGAGTGATCATAGTTGGAGCTGATTTGGGACGGCCTGGTCCAGGCCTTTTTCATCCTGCTCAACTTGGACCCGGAGGTTTTGGAAGTCTGCTGGCTGACCCTCAAGGTGTCCGGAACTGCAACCCTGGTAAGTGTCCTCATCGGTGTGCCCCTGGGATGCATACTGGCTTTGAGCAGATTTCCGGGACGTAACTTCCTGGTCAGCCTGGCCAATTTCGGAATGGGTCTGCCGCCGGTTGTGGTTGGCTTATGGGTCAGCATTTTCCTGTGGAGGTCAGGCCCGTTCGGCTCGCTGGGCATAATCTATACTCCTACAGCTATGATTATTGCCCAGGCGGTAATCGCCAGCCCCCTGGTTATAAGCTTTACGCTGGCGGCAGTGCAGCAGATTAGCCCTCGTCTTCGCCTGCATTTGCTGGCCCTGGGTGCAAACCGGAGGCAGTTGCTGTGGAACCTGATCAAAGAAGCCAGGTTGGGACTACTGGCTGCGGTTATGGCCGGGTTTGGCGGAGTGATATCCGAGGTAGGAGCTTCCCAGATGGTTGGCGGAAACATCAAGGGTGAGACCCGGGTGCTGACTACGGCTACGGTTATGGAGGTAAACAAGGGGAACTTCGATGTAGCCATTGCGTTAAGCGTAATACTGCTTGCTCTGGCGTATGGCGTTACCGCTTTCTTAACCAGTCTGCAGCAACGGAGAACCAATTATGAATAAAGTCATTGAAGTAAAGGATTTGAAGCTGGTCTTGGGAGGCCGGAACATACTTAATATACCCGATTTCTCAGTAAGCAGGGAAGAGTACATCAGCATTATGGGACCGAACGGTGCCGGGAAAAGCAGTCTACTGTTGATTTTGGCGGCGTTACAGAAGCCCACCAGCGGAGTTGTTTCTTACTTCGGCCGTGAGCTCAGGGAGCAGTCCGTGCTTGATGTGCGGCGGCGTATGGCCATGGTGTTTCAGAAACCCATGCTCCTGAGGGGTACGGTTATGGATAATGCCGAGATCGGGCTGAAATTCCGCAATATCGACCGTAAAGAACGAGAAAGGCGGGTTCGCCCCTGGTTGGAAAAGCTTCGCATTGATCACCTGGCCAGGCAGAGGGCTCATTCCCTTTCCGGAGGTGAAGCCCAACGGGTTGCCCTGGCTCAAGCCCTGGTGCTGGAACCGGAAATCATCTTTTTGGATGAACCCTTTGCCAATCTGGACCGGAAGATAAGGCTGGAATTGATCGAGGAGATTGGCAGGATTCTGCGGGAACAGAGAATCACCACCGTATTGGTTACCCACAGCCGCAAGGAGGCAGAGGCCATCACCGACAAGGTGTACCTGATGGAAGACGGAGAAATAGTGGGGATCGAGAACTTAAACTGACTGTGCCATGTTGTCCACAATGAGATCATGTGAAAGGACAGGTGAAACCTGGTGAAAAAACGTAATAGAATACTGGGCTTGGCGGTTGCCATAATCATGGTCTGCAGCGTCCTGTTGGTGCAGGGATGCGGTAAACCTGCAGCCGAAACTGCGGAAGCAGAACAGGTACTGTGGGCCAGCACCATAGGTCCGATAGACGCCGGCATTGTGGCGGCCCTTGAAAAGGCCTACCAGGAAAAGACCGGGGTAATTGTCCGTCACGTTGGAGCCGGTACCGGTGCAGCCCTTGACATAGGAAAGAGCGGGGCCGTGGATCTGGTTCAGGTCCATGCCAAAGCCCTGGAGGAGCAGTTTGTCGCCGAAGGGTACGGCACGGAGCGGATTGATTTCATGTACAATGATTTCGTGATTGTCGGCCCGCCGGACGATCCGGCAGGAATAAAGGGTGAAACCTCGGCAACCAAAGCCCTGCAGAAGATTGCCGACGCTAAAGTCCTCTTCATCAGCCGCGGCGACCAGTCGGGCACCCATGTGAAGGAGATGGAGGTATGGGAAGCCGCCGGCATTAAACCCAGCGGTGACTGGTACCGCATATATGAGAAAGGCAGTTTGGGCAATGTGCCGACCCTTCTCTATACCGACGAGCAGAAGGCTTATACACTGATCGACCGTGCGACCGTTATAACCAACAAGGATAAAATCAAGAATATCCAGGTCCTGGTGGAGAATGACGAGATACTGCTCAACTATATCACGTTGATTCCGGTTAACCCGGAAAAGTTCCCCAATATCAACGCTGAAGGAGCGCGGAAGTTTGTGGAATGGCTGGTCTCCGAAGAAGGTCAGCGGATCGTAAAGGAATTTGGCGTTGACCAGTATGGAGAGCCGCTGTTCTTCCCCAACTCTCCCGCAGGAAAGAACCTGAAATAAGAATCAGCCCAAGCACTGACCCGTCCTTTAACGGGACGGGTCTTTTTTTTGGGCAACGCCGGATATGGACCGGTGCATAGTCCGTGTTGTTAATGACGAAACAGCAGTGAAATGCATCATCGCCATGATGAGATATCTTTATAATTCATCTTTCGAGAACAATCCTACGGATCGGGAATGAACTTGGGCGGCAAGGTGGTGTTGGCAAGAGCCGCCATTTGATCGATGGTCTGAAGACCGTCAGTAACCAGGAGTTTGGAGCTGCCATGGGCCAGGATTCTTCCTTCCTGCGACTCGATGGTGGCATCGGCCAGGCAGATGGTCCGTCCCACCTTGACCCTTTGCCCCTTAACCGTTAATTTTCCAGTTTTTATTGAGGCCAGGTGGTGAACCGTAACGTCCAGGGTGATAAGGCCTGATTCCGGATCCAGTTCGGGATAAACGGCCCAGTAGGCGGCTGCGTCTATCAGTGAAGAGTATACGCCTCCCTGTATCGCCTGGTAGGGAGAGAGGTGTTTTGACTCCATGTCAAGAGTTATTATGGAATATCCAATACCGATATCCTCCATAACCATGGAAAGCAGTTGATAATAGGGACTGCTGTTGATCAGCTTAATCAGCTCTTCAATGTGCTGCGGGTTCAGCATATCTTCGAGAAATCCTCCTCCATGAAGTCATCGGCCTCGAGCATAAAGCTATTGGAGGCCGTCTTTTCCCTATTGATGGCTTAAATAATTATAGTACAAGGTCAAGCGCGGTTTTCCTGCATAAATACTGGTTGTGGTTTTACAGAACCTCCAATATTTGCTTGCCAGATTCAGAAAGAACCGATTCTAGTATTGGAAGTGGTGGGATATCAAAAAATCTTTTATGAGTATTTCTGAAAACCAATGTTACGAAGCCCTTCTAAACTGCATTGAACTTTTAAAGTTCGGAATTTACCAACAATTCTTTTTTTATGCGGTTGCCTTATATACAATGTAAAAAATCATGGTCCGTGACTGACTCGGGAGGAGTTTATGACTTTCAGCCCTTTGACTATAGGCCGCCATACGGCTCGCATCCCGGTTATTCAAGGAGGAATGGGGGTCGGGATATCGCTGTCAGGTCTGGCCTCCGCTGTGAGCCGTGAAGGGGCGGTAGGGGTTATATCAGCCGCAGAAATAGGGATGAATGAGCTTGATTACCGTAAAAACAAACGGGAGGCCAACATCAGAGCCCTGCAGAAGGAAATCCGCCGGGCCCGCGCCCTGTCCGGCGGCGGGGTGCTGGGCGTTAACATAATGGTAGCTACAAACAACTACGAAGAGATGGTCAAAACGGCTGTCGACGAGTCCATTGACCTCATCATTGCCGGTGCCGGTTTGCCGCTCACTCTGCCCGAGTATGTAGAGGGCAGCAGTACCGCCATTGTGCCCATAGTCTCCTCCGCCAAAGCCTTTCAGTTGATTGCTCGCAAGTGGGAACGGAACTACAAACGCTGTCCTGATGCGGTCATCGTGGAAGGCCCGCTGGCCGGCGGTCACCTCGGGTTTACTCATCAGCAGCTGGAACGCCTGGAGGAGAACAAGCTGGAGGGTATCGTGGCTGAGGTCCTCAGTGAAGTCAAACCGTTTGAAGACAGATATGGACAGAAGATCCCGGTTGTCGCCGCAGGCGGAATCTGGGACAGCCGCGATATAAGGCGCTTCATCGACCTGGGATGTTCGGGGGTACAGATGGGTACCCGGTTTGTAGCAACCTTTGAATGCGATGCGTCCGAGGCCTTTAAAAAAGCTTATATAGAGGCCGATGAGGTAGATGTGGTGATTATAAAGAGCCCCCTGGGGATGCCGGGGCGAGCGATTAGAAGCCCCTTTATCAGCAGGATAAATGATAACCCGAACAAGGTTAAATGCCAGTACAACTGCCTTAAGCCATGTGACCCGAGAAAGGCGCTGTACTGCATAGCCGACGCCTTAATCAATGCCCAAAGGGGCAACCTGGATCAGGGCTTCGCATTCTGCGGAGCCAATGTTCACCGGGTGGATCGAATACAGAGCGTCCGCAGCCTGCTGCAGGAGCTGATGAATGAGCCCCTGGAATCCGGGAACATGGAAAGCTGACCGGTTGGTTTTGTGTACAGGCGCTGAAATCATACTGTAAACGAGCATAAGTTGGGGGAGAATTGGAAAATAATTAACCACATGTCGCTCACTTTGTGCACAACATTGCTTACAATATATTCTTCGTCTTTTTCAAAGCCGTAAGTCAACCAGTAATCGTTGGAGGTCGTAAGGGGTGAACCATCATAACAGGCGTTAATGACAGCAGCAGTATAAGAAATAAGGAAAAGACTCAGATCCTGGGTACCGGTTATGCGGTACCGGACAGAATTCTGACCAACCAGGAACTGGAGTCAATGGTAGATACCTCAGATGAATGGATTATAACCCGAACCGGAATCAGAGAGCGACGTATCTGCAGCCCTGATTGGGCTACTTCAGACCTGGCCCTCCTGGCGGCGGAGAGGGCGATAAAGGATGCGGGGATTGAGGCCGGGGATCTTGATTTAATCCTGGTGGCAACTGTGACCCCGGATATGGTGTTTCCCTCCACCGCCTGCCTGCTGCAGGCTCGGTTGGGTGCTCAAAAAGCTGCTGCCTTTGATATCTCCGCGGGGTGTACCGGTTTCATTTATGCCCTGGCGGTAGCGGACCGCTTTCTGATGGGCGGGGATTACCGCTACATACTGGTGGTGGGAGCTGAAACCCTGTCGCGGATCACCGATTACACCGACCGCAATACCTGCGTTCTTTTCGGGGATGGCGCCGGAGCTGTGGTAGTGGGAAGGGGCAGCGGGCCCAATGGGATACTGTCAACCTACCTGGCGGCCGACGGTTCGGGAGAATCACTCTTATACCTGCCCGCCGGCGGTTCGCGGATGCCGGCCTCACATCAGACTGTCGACGAGCACCTCCACTATATTCAGATGCAGGGGAACGAGGTTTTTCGCTTTGCAGTCAATGCCATTCCGGAGTGTGTGAGACAGGTCCTGGAACCGGCAGGGGTGAGCATTTATGAGGTGGACCACTTTGTTTTTCACCAAGCCAACATCAGGATACTGCAGACAGCAGTAAAGCGGATGAAAATCCCCTGGGAAAAAACCATCGTTAATATCGAGCGGTATGGGAATATCTCGGCCGCCAGCATACCGCTGGCTTTAGCTGAAGCCGTTGATGAGGGAATAATTCATCCCGGACAGCTTCTGGTGATGGTGGGGTTTGGGGCGGGATTGACAATGGGTTCGGCCCTGGTTCGATGGGGGAGGTGACGCGATGATAAAAACCAGGATTACAAAGATGCTTAACATTAAATACCCCCTGCTGCAGGGGGCTATGGCCTGGATCGCCACCGGGAGGCTGGCGGGAGCGGTATCGGAGGCAGGCGGTTTCGGGATAATTGGGGCCGGTACTGCCGATCCGCAATGGCTGAAGCATGAGATTGACGAGGCCAGGCGGGTAACCGACAAACCGTTTGGGGTGAACCTGGTCCTGGTTACACCGCATATTGAAGAGATCATCGATCTGGTCCTGCGTGAAAACATACCGGTAGTCACTACCGGGGCCGGCAATCCGGGCAAGTATATGCCGCGCTTCAAGGAACAGGGAATCAAGGTGATCCCGGTGGTGGCCTCAGTTGCCCTGGCCCGAAGGCTGGAGCGCCAGGGCGCTGATGCGGTAATCGCCGAAGGCATGGAGTCGGGGGGACATGTGGGGGAGATGACCACCATGTGCCTGGTTCCGATGGTGGTTGATGCGGTGGATATTCCCGTAATTGCGGCCGGAGGCATTGCAGATGGTCGGGGAATGGTAGCCGCCCTGGCTCTGGGGGCAGAAGGGGTCCAGATGGGAACCCGGTTCATCTGCGCACAAGAGTGTCCCGCGCATCCCGCCTACAAGGAAAAGGTTCTTAAGGCCCGGGATCGGGATACAGAAGTCTGCGGAACCACCACCCTCCATCCGGTGAGAGCCATACGCAACCGCTTTGTTCGGTATTACCTGGAGCAGGAGAAAGCCGGCCTGAGCGCGGAGGAACTTGAACGGTTGGGCGTTGGCAAGTACCCGGACGCAGCCCTCAAGGGGGATGTTGAAAACGGCTCCATCCTGGCGGGACAGGTGGCCGGTTTGGTCAACCGCATTCAGCCGGCTCATGAAATAGTGTCCGAGGTGATCCGAGAGGCCGAGGATCTGCTGCGAAATGGATTGGGGGTGAACATGTGCCTGGACTAGCGATACTATTCCCCGGTCAGGGAGCCCAGTACATAGGGATGGGCAGGGATTTGGCCCGGGATTTCCAGGCGGCCCGTGAGGTGTTCCGGCGGGTTGACGATGCCCTCAGGATTAAACTTAGCAGCATATGTTTTGCCGGTGAACAAGCGGATTTGGACATAACCGAGATAACCCAGCCGGCGGTGCTGACCGTAAGCATAGCGGTTTGGGAGGTGCTGAAAAAGGAAGGGATCCGTGCCGAAATGGCAGCCGGATTGAGCCTGGGAGAATACAGCGCCCTGGTGGCGGCCGGTGCATTGGACCTTGAAACCGCCGTCCGCCTGGTGGCCGCGCGGGCGAAGATAATGCAGAAGGCGGTCCCTGAAGGGCGGGGATTGATGGCGGCTGTTCTGGGGCTGTCGGAAGAGGTCGTGGAGGAGGCCTGCCACAAGGCGTCTGCTGCCGGTGTAGTCGGGATAGCCAATTACAACTGTCCCGGGCAGATAGTCATATCCGGCGAAAAGGCCGCGGTGCTGGAAGCAGGAAGGCTCCTGCAGGAGGCCGGCGGGCGTTTTATGCCCCTTAAGGTCAGCGTACCCTCCCATTCCCGATTGATGGTTGAGGCCGCTGAAGAACTGCGAAGTGAATTGCGGAAAGTTGAGTGGGGGGAGATGTCTTTTCCGGTAGTCAGCAATGTCACGGCCGGCGAACTTGATCCCGGAGAACTTGAGCAGAGACTGGTGGAGCAGCTCTACTGCCCGGTGAGATGGCAGCAGTCAATAGAATATATGTCGCCACAGGTTGACTATTTTATCGAGGTCGGACCCGGCAAGACCCTGTCCGGTCTGGTTAAGAAGATATCCCGCCACCAGCTTATAGGCAACGTTGAGGACCCCGTTACTTTAACCGAAGTCCTGAAAAAGCTGAGAGGTGCAGAATAACCCGGGAATAACCCGGATAACAGCTCCAATTAATAACACCAAGGAGGTAATGTCCAGTGTCAGTATTTGAAGGGGTAAAGGAGATTATCGTTGAGATCCTTGATGTCGCACCGGAGGACATCACGCTTGAGTCCAAATTGGTCGAGGATCTGGAGGCTGATTCCCTGGATATCGTTGAGATGGTGATGCAACTGGAAGACAAATTCGGTCTGCAGATCCCGGAATCGGCGTTCGAAGACCTGAAAACCGTAAAGGATGTGGTTGAGTATCTGGAGAAGCGGCTGCAGGAAAAGTAGAGGTGGAACTCAATGAAAAAGAAAAGAGTGGTTGTCACCGGTATGGGTGTAATCAGCCCGGTGGGTAACGATGTAGCCACCTTCTGGGAAAACCTGATTGCAGGAAAAAGCGGCATTAGACCGATTGAGCGTTTTGATGTCTCGCAATATCCTACCCGGATTGCCGCCCAGGTTTTGGACTTCAATCCTACAGACTACATCGGTCGGAAGGATTCCCGGCGCATGGACCGGTTTGTGCAGTTTGCCTGCGCCGCCGCCAGAATGGCCCTGGAGGATTCGGGGCTGAAGGTTAATCAAGGGAATGCATTTCAAATTGGAGTGTGGGTTGGATCCGGAATCGGCGGGTTGGAAACTATGGAAAACCAGCATGAAGTCCTGTTGACAAGAGGGGGTTCGGCAGTCAGCCCGTTTCTGGTTCCAATGATGATCAGCAATATGGCCTCCGGGCAGATTTCCATCATGACCGGAGCCAAGGGTCCAAATGGGTGTACGGTTACAGCCTGCGCCACCGGAACCAACTGCATTGGCGAGGCCTTTCGTTTCATACAGCGGGGAGACGCCATAGCGATGATAGCGGGTGGGAGCGAGGCCTCGATAACTCCCCTTGGCATGTCGGGGTTCTGCGCCATGAAGGCGATGTCGACCCGCAATGATGATCCGACCGGTGCCAGCAGGCCCTTCGACCTTGAACGTGACGGTTTTGTAATGGGTGAGGGTGCCGGGGTAATAGTGCTGGAAGAACTCGAACACGCCCTGGAAAGGGGGGGCCGGGTGTACGCTGAGATTATCGGTTACAGCACCACTGCGGATGCCTATCACGTAGTCCAGCCGGATCCGGGAGGAGAGGGTGCCGCCCGCGCCTTTGCCATGGTCCTGGATGATGCGGGGATACTCCCGCAGGACGTGGACTATATCAATGCCCATGGGACCAGTACGGAGATCAATGATGCCATGGAGACCCAGGCGATAAAGAAGGTTTGGGGAGAACATGCGCACCGGGTCGCCATCAGTTCTACCAAGAGCGTTACCGGTCATATGCTGGGAGCAGCCGGGGCGGTTGAGTTTATGGCCGCGGTACTGGCCTGCCGGTATGATATTATACCGCCCACCATCAACTACAGAACACCCGATCCCGCCTGCGATCTGGACTACGTCCCCAACGTGGCGCGACCGCGCAGGGTAAACGTTGCAGTCTCCGATTCGCTGGGATTCGGCGGACACAACGCGGCTCTGGCCGTGCGCAAGTTTGAACCCAATAGGTGATTAATGTGCTGAGCAGCAGAGAAATACAGGCTATAATACCCCATCGCTATCCTTTTTTGCTGGTGGACATTATAATTGAGATGGAGCCCGGCAGAAAAGCGGTAGGGATTAAAAACGTGTCGGCCGGAGAGCCATTCTTCCAGGGTCATTTCCCGGGTAATCCGATTATGCCGGGGGTCTTGATATTGGAAGCATTGGCTCAGGTAGGAGCCTGCACTATTCTAAGTCTGGATGAATACCGGGACCGAATCGCTTACTTTGCCGGAATCGACGGAGTGAAGTTTCGGCGGATGGTGTTACCCGGCGACCAGCTCCGTCTGGAGGTGGAACTCCTCAGAATGACCGGGCGTTTTGGCAAAGCCTACGGCCGCGCTCTGGTGGACGGTGCTGTGGTTGCTGAAGGGGAATTCATGTTTGCCCTGGAGAAGAAGGCCGGTGAATGAATGCAGGCTGATGGGCAGGTGTTTTAAATGCTCAAAGACAGGCTTGGTTTCAAATCAAAAACCAGATATGCAACGGTAAAACCGCGATGGGAAGCCAGTGTTAAAACCCCTGACGGTGAGAGGTGTCCCGGATGCGGGAGCCCGCCTCCGGTCGAGGATGATGCCAGGCGTTTGATGGTGTGCCCGGAGTGCGGTTATCATTATCCGCTGGGGGTCTGGGAAAGGGTACGACTTATAACCGATCCGGACAGCTTTGTGGAGCTTGATGCCAACATAGTATCCGGTGATCCGCTCGGCTTCCCGGGTTATAAGGAAAAGCTTGACTCAGCCCGGCATAATACCGGGCTTCAGGAAGCGGTGATTACCGGCATGGGTACAGTGTACGGCCATGATGTGGTAATCGGAGCCATGGACGGCCGCTTTATGATGGGCAGCATGGGCCTGGCAGTGGGGGAAAAGATCACCCGAGCCTTTGAAATAGCCAGGGAATTAAAGCTCCCGGTTATAATGTTTACAGCCTCCGGCGGGGCTCGTATGCAGGAGGGCATGGTTTCACTCCTGCAGATGGCCAAGACCAGTGCTGCGGTGGAGCGGTTTTCAAAGAGCGGTCTCCTTTATATTTCAGTGCTCACTCATCCCACCACCGGGGGAGTAACCGCCAGCTTTGCCACGTTGGCCGATATTGTGCTGGCCGAACCCGGTGCCACCATCGGATTTGCCGGAGCTCGAGTTATTGAACAGACCATACGGCAGAAGCTGCCTGCAAGTTTTCAAAAATCGGAATTCCTACTGGACCACGGTATGATTGACCTGATTGTAAAGCGGGAGGAATTAAAGGAGATTCTATATAAACTTCTGCGGTTTCATAAGGGGAGGGAAGAGTGAGTTATACCCGACCATTGGAATTTGAAAAAGACTACCTGGAACTGAAAAGCAAGCTGGAGGAGCTCAAAGCCCTGGCCTTGCAGAAAAACATCAACCTGGAATCGGAGATTGAGGCCCTTGAGGAAAAAGTGCGTGTTTTGCAGGCGGAGAGGTACAGCAACCTTACCGCGTGGCAGATATACCAGATGGCCCGTCATCAGGATCGCCCGTTTACTCTGGATTACATAAATGCTATTTTCCAGGATTTCATCGAATTGCACGGGGATCGCTGTTACGCCGATGACCCTGCGATTGTGGGGGGATTGGCCTGGTTCGACGACATACCGGTTACTTTGCTGGGCCACCAGAAGGGCAAGGATACCAATGAAAACCTCCAGCGCAATTTCGGAATGGCCCACCCGGAAGGCTACCGCAAAGCCTTTCGGCTGATGGAGCAGGCTGAGAAATTCGGACGCCCGCTTATCTGCTTTATTGATACCCCGGGTGCTTATCCCGGAACCGGAGCCGAGGAACGAGGACAGGCCTGGGCTATTTCCCGGAACCTGGCTCGGATGTCAAGCCTTCGCATCCCGATTATCAGTCTGGTAATTGGCGAAGGCGGCAGCGGCGGAGCTCTGGCCCTGGGCGTGGCCGACCGGGTTTTGATGTTGTCCTATGCCGTCTATTCGGTTATTTCACCCCACGGGTGTGCCTCCATTCTGTTGAATGATGCCGGTCGCTCCGAAGAGATGGCGGAGAAACTGAAGATGACCGCGCCCGATTTGCTGAATCTGGGCATAATCGATGAGATAATTCCCGAACCCCTGGAAGGTGCGCACCGCAACCCGCAGGGGACTTTTCAGGCGGTGGAGGAGAGAATCAGATTCCATCTCCGCGAGCTGGTACGCCAGGACCCGGCTGAACTGGTTGAGCGACGCTACCAGCGCCTGCGGAAAATCGGCCTGCAGCTCGGTTAAGGCAACGCATTAAAAAGACGGTCTGGGTTTTACGACCGTCTTTTCTGTGTGTTTTGGCGTGTTAGGCATACTCGCCGTCTTGCGGCTCGCTTCGGAGTTCCTCGCCTACATCCCCTTCAACTCGTTTTTCTTTGGGCGGGACTACCGCGGCATACGCGGCATCCATGCCGCAATGCCGGTATTTTGCCATCCGTGATCGAGTAGGAGGGGGCGGCTAACCCCCGTCCTCTCTCACCACCGTACGTACCGTTCGGTATACGGCGGTTCACGCTGTGGAACGAAGTTGATCCTCGCGGGCCGTTCCTCTGGTTCGCGCCGGAGAGAAACTAGGCACTCCACCAGTCCCCGGCGGGTTCACCGCTTCCTCCTGGTGGTAGCTCCCTTTCGGGATTTTCTGCTGTCGTTGCTTCTCTCGCGAGCTTGCCATTGAACTTCCCTCACAGTCGTGTTCGGCCCTTCCCTGCTCAA
>JAKOVY010000062.1 GCA_029781825.1 Bacillota bacterium
TGCCGTAGTGGTGGATACCTCGGGGAGCATGAGCGACGGCATGCTGGCCCAGGCTCTGGCCGAAGTCTCCGGCATTTTGAAGGGCATGGGGCAGCGTGAAGGCGTCCATGTCCTCTCCGTGGATGCCCAAGTCCATGCTTGCCGGAAAGTGTTCCGCACCGGCCAGGTGCAATTGACCGGCGGCGGCGGGACCGACATGGGAGCGGGTTTATCCGCCGTTGCAAAACTCCGGCCCGTGCCGCAGGTGGCGGTGGTCATTACAGATTTTTATACTCCTTGGCCTGAACTACCGCCCAAAAACGTGAAAGTTATTGGTGTTGCACTTGGCTCTTCAAATTGTACGAACGCTCCGCAATGGATAAAAGTTGTTCGCGTTGGAGATAAGGGTGAATAAAATGGTCGCTTTTAATTTTATTGCAAGTAGAACAAATGGTTACACCCCGTGGCCCAAAAACCCGCCGCGGGGAATGAAAGTTATCGTAGCCCTGACCGGGGACGGAAACACCCCGGAATGGGCGAAAACTATCAGGATAGGAGGGTAAGACTATGTATGATATGTATGAACAGCTAATTGGGAGCGCATTAAAGGAACTTAGTTTCGCCGTTAAGGTAATGAAGGAGCCAACATTTCCGGCCACCTCTGAACCACGTCCGAGGATATTCAGGTTCACAGATGGCCTATCTTGGCCATACGTGACCGGAAGCGGAGAGGTCCGATGGAACACATTTCGTCAGCACGATGAAACTCATGTCTTCTTTTTCGATGATGGCCCTTCTTTGCGGAGCGGCGCCAAGAAAATTATTAATGCGTGCGGGTGCCAACCCGCCAAGATCCTCCGAGCTCTGCGGCGTATCCAGGCCGCTACCGCCTGGTGTTACGCCAGGGCAGAAGGCCGGAAACGGCAAGCGGAGGAAATACTGCGCCAGCAGGCCACCGCTGTAGAGGCCCTGAAAGCGGAGGCGGCGATGCAGGCGCTCAAATAAGGTCTTTGCCCGCAAGGGTTAAGATAAACTAAGGCGGCCCGGGCCTGACACCGGGTAAGGAGGTAGTGAAATGTCTCAAGAATTTACCCTCACCCGCACCGGCGATTCTCCTCTGAAGTTCTCCGGGGAGAAGATCGCAGAAGCAAATGGCCGGATCCGCTCCGGCCAGGAACAAAACCGCTGGCATGAAATCCGGGCATACCGGACTGACGGCGGTAAGTACGTACTCGAAATTCAGTACTGTACTTGCTGGCAGGGGGAGGACGGCCACTCCCATGTCAGCGTACACGATGACCCGGCTGCTCTAGCAGACGAACTTAAATCTTACTATCCCCTGGAGCATGTGCTGGGGTTTCCCCCGCACCCGCAATTTGCGAGCAAGCAGGCGAGACTCGAAGAGAGTCTCAGGCTGCGGTGGGAAACAGTGGTCAGCGATCTTCTGGGAGACATCCCTGAAGCCGCCGACAAGAGAGAATAAAGATCGGGTAAGGACTTCCGGCCCTGGTTTATCCCGGGGCCGGTTCTTTTTTGTACTCCGCTATTTGCTTCTCCAGCCACGCCCCGCCGGGTCCGCCGGCATCAATGATCCGCAGGACTTTGGCCCATACTCTATCGGCTTCCCGCAACTCGTCTTTTACTACCTCACCTTTGATCGCTTTGGTTAACTCCCTGGTGCTCCATCCTTGATCAGCAGCCAAGCCGATCCAATGCTCGGGATCGTCTGTACCCGCCGCGATCCGGTGGTGGAACCAGCTTAGTTCCGGTACGCGCATACTCTCCTCCGGGAAGGCCCGGAAGGTTTTTGCCAACTCCCGAATCTGCGCCGCGCTGCAGTTGCACTCATTGGCTATTGTGCTGGCAGGTACACGCATACGGTCAATAAGCGTGGCGCAGATCGCGCCCTGCGTCCATTTCGTTTCGTCGGCGTCCAGCCGCAGGGTTATGAGTTTATCGATCAGTAGATCATAACTTAAATCATCCATGATGCCTCCCGCAAAACAAAAACCCCGGTTACCCGAGGTTTAATTCATAACTATCCTATCTTATCACATTATACCATAAAAACGTTCACTTGTGGCAACTTTTCATGCTCCTGGAGCGTAAGTTTTCCGTAAGTACCGCCAGGCCCGGGCTACAATCCGGTTTTTAAACTTGTAGTACAACTCCGGTTTTATGCCAAGCTGCCGCTGTATTGTCCTGGGCGATAGTTTATCATAATAGATATATTCAAATATCTGCCTCTCCACCGGATCCAGGCTCCGCCGGGCCTTCTCTATAGCTTTATATATCTCCATTTTTCTCCTGATTTCTTGCGCCAGTTCCGCCCGGAGTATCCCATATTTTGCCGTCTTATCTTGCTCGGCAACTACCCCCCGGCCCACCTTAATAAACGATCTTGATACTCTCGGCAAAAGGGCATCCAGCCGAACTTGCATTTCAAGCAACTCTTCCCGCATTTTAAGGTGTTGGTGTAAATAGTACTCCACCCGGCGGAAGTGTTTCACTATGCAACTCTCCCCGCTAGATAGGCTCGGCACTCGGCCTCAATTTTCGGAATCAAGTTCGGGTCCGGGTCGTAGTGCTCGCATTTCCCGTTTCTCCACATGTACGCGGGTTCCATCCATCCGATGCATTTACCCCCCTGGACACGTCCGCAGCCACGGCAGCCGTTAACTATTTTCTGCTTCTCTTCCACCCATTTTTTGTTTTTGTCCTGGCAGGACCGGCATTTCCACTGATAGCCGTCTTTGGATGTAGATGACGGCCTGAAGTGAGTCACCGGCAGCAACTGTAAACATTGCTTGCACTTTTTCATCTTAATACCCCCTGCGCAGTTTGGCGGCCGCCTTAAGCACCGCAATGGCATCATCCAGACTCCCGGTAATCACGTCGGCATGATACCTCAACCAGTAAGACTTGCAAACACCCCAGGCCACGATCAGTTTTTTCCAGCACCATGCCTGTCTAACTTCCATCGCCGTGCCCCAATACGGGATATTACTGTGCTGGGCCTCCACAAGGAGAGCATGGGATCCCTCTATAGCCGCCAGATCGGTTTCAACTATTTGCTTGGGCGTATAGAGTGCCGTGTTGGCTTCCGGGTGCGGCAGGTCTTTGCCCTCCGTGGGGTCAAGGATTTCGTAATACTCCTCCAGCTTTTCCCTTGCCATCCGCCTCCAGCCGGTAGCCTGCTCCGGAGTCACATAGTCAATGGCACCGGCCAAATACAATTTGGGTTTGGATGTGTATTTAACTTGGCTTTCCATGTTCTTCCTCCTTCGGTAGCGGGCAATCGCCCGGTATTTCCCCGCCGGGGATCTCGCGATGCAGAGCGTCGCAGTAAACTAATCCCGTCCTCGTCGTCGCCCTGGGACATTCATCACAGTAAATCAGTAGTAACACCCGGGCCATTTTCTAACCCCCCTTCCCTGGAACTCTCCACCATCCGCCGCACCAACCCCCTCAGGTGCAACTTGTCGCCAGTGTTGAGCAAGTAATAATCCGGCTCTACGTCCAAACCTTCCGATACATGAGACAACTCTTCTTCGGTCGGGAACCGGCCGTCCCTTTTTGCCAGCCTCAAAACCCTAATTTCCGGAGGACAAGAAACTTCCACCACCACGAACCCCGCCCGGCGGCAAAGGTTAACCTCGTTGTCAAACCTGCCATCGGTGATAACCACGTTTTCACCTTGAACACGGTTAAGCACGTAGTTAACCCATACATCGGGATCGATCTCCCGTATTTTTACGCCCAATTCTTGCAGCAAGCGCCGGGGTTTACCTTCCTGGAAATGATCAGGAAACAGGTCTTTGGCGATCTCCTTGAGCTTGTCCGCGAAGGCGTAACGAGTATATCCATAGTCCCGGACAAGTATATCGGCCACAGTGTCCTTACCAGCCCCGGCTTTGCCAACGAGTAAAATTTTCACACTTCCACCCCCTTTGGAGGATTAAACTGCAAATCATTTATTCAGCCTCCACGCACTCCGGGCAAAAATGCTTCCATTCCCCGTCAAACAATTTCTTTTTCCAGCCTTCTTCGTTCATGAAGTCCATTACATCTGACCAGCTATCACATTCTTGCCCTGTTCCGCAGTTATCGCATGTAACCATATACTTGTTTTTATATATTTTTTCTATCATCCTTCATCGCCTCGCCTTCCTTTTATGGTAGAGTAATTTGATTTACTCTACCTAAAGCTTTTTCACAATATTCTTTTGAAATGTCTATACCCAAAAACTTCCTACCCAGTTTTTTTGCTACAGCAGTTGTTGTGCCTGCTCCATTGAATGGATCTAATATTACGTCATTTTTATAACTAAAAAGCTTGATAACTCTTTTAGCTAATTCCTCCGGAAACATGGCTGGATGCCCATATTTAGCCATGTCTTTTTCAGGAGCAATAGCCCATTTTGCCACGACCCATTCTTTAAACTCTTCAGCGGAGATATCTATGTTATCTTTGCTACCCTCCTTTTTCAATGTTCCTTTACAAAATATCTCTAAAAACTCCCAAGTGTACTTTAAATAAGGATTCGATGGGCTCTTCCAGCTTCCCCAAGCAGTATATTTGCAGTTATAATTGTTTTTCTCCCAAATTACTTCACCCTTCCAAATCAGTTTATGTTCCATGAAAAAGTTGCTAATAATGTGATGAGTAGGGATATAGTCTGAAAATAATGGTTGGATGTTC
>JAKOVY010000065.1 GCA_029781825.1 Bacillota bacterium
AACCCATTCGGCCGGCTCTTATCTGCTCCGGGACATCCCGGAGCAACTTTGGACCGCCGCCAAGCATCGGGCGGTGGACGAGGGGCTTAGCCTGCGGGAGCTGATCTTGAAGGCCCTGCAGGAATATCTGAAGAATACGCCCTGACGAGGCCCGCTTGGGGCCCGTGCCCTGGCGCACGTTTAAAAGGCCCGCCGGGAGCCTTATCCCGGCAAAGAAAAATTAAGGAGGAATGAAGAATTACAGCGAGAATGACAGCGAGAGAGTTTTTACAATGGGCGGGGTATGACGTGAACGAAAGGACGCTGTTTGCTCTAACACAATACGTTGCCGGGGATATTGATTTCTGCCAATTTCCCGATGCCGAAGTGGTGACACAGGATGGCACCCCACTCAATGAATGTGCGGAGGAGCCAGCCCTGTTTCAAGAGTGGAATGAAAACAAATAGGGTGGCGACCTACCGCCAAGGAGGTGTAATTTATGGCTAGAGACGCAAAGCAGTATAGGGTGAACGTATATGCAAACCAGTATGACCTTGATGGTTACGTTATCGCCAGGGTGCGCTACAACCAGAACCTGGACTACTGGGACGGCAGGAACTGGCAGAATGGCGGAACCGGACGCCATAAAGGTATAACTAAGCTAAAGGATGGCAGGTACGTCATCATTATCGGTAGTGATTGGCAGGGTGAGAGAGATTATGCTTACGTTGTGGACGCAGACGAGGCCCTGCAGGAAATCCTCAAGGCGCAGCAGCTTGAACTGCTCGACACAAAGAAATTTGCCGGACTAAAGAAGCTGTACGAAGAAAAGTACCTGCTTGAGGACGATGAAGATTTAGAAGAAGAGGCAGAGTGACGGCGGGATTTACCCGCCGGTAATGCACGACCCGGTCACAAGCCGGAGCAGAAAGGAGGAAAACCATGAAAGCTGTAAGAATAGGCATGTATGCTGAGGAAAAGAAAAGGCAGGCAGAATTATCTCTTTGCGAAGCATTCGGAATGGAAATCTACGAAGATGAAGCAGGTTTCCGGTATGCCGTCAAAGATACTTTGAAAGGCATACCACACCGCAGAGAATCCGTCATGG
>JAKOVY010000075.1 GCA_029781825.1 Bacillota bacterium
AACATATTTCTGATACAATCTACTTGCGCCATTGTCAGCATCCTCCTAGGACCTCCCCTCATAGTTCGAGTCTACAAGGGGTAGTTTTCTTGGGGGCTGCTGCAATGGCCTTCTTTATCTCTGCAGAAACAGGGAATTTTACTTTGCAACTTCAGGGAACCTTACTCTGCAATTCCCGGTAGATCTAGCTTACAACAAACAAGAGTGATTGGCAAGGAACACCTTAACAACGTTCCCCTTTTCAATGGCCGAAGCAGCTTGACCCGCATGGCATTAAAGGGACTAAACAAACAAATGGCGATCTAAGTTGAATGTGAGGTTCTTTTAAACCTACAGTGTCTTGACGCGATCTAATTGATGCATAAATCTTGACAAAAGGCATATAATATAGTATCATTGTATCACAAAAGAGGTGATGCAATGAATCAGCACTATAATCAGAATTATACTTGGGAACAGATTAATGAGATTTTGGCAATGATACATGACTGTATTAGAGAGGGCAGATTCATTATATCAAAAAATGAGAATAGACAAGAAAACATAAAGAGGAGGTACGAAAAATGGCGCTTTCCGTTGACTCCAAGGTGAAGGAATTGTTGAAAAACGAAGCGGCGGCGGACCTTATAGAGAAGTACGCCCCTGGGTTTAAGACCAACCCTCAGATGAAGCTGGTGCAGGGGCTTACCTTCCGAAAACTCGCGTCCTACCCGCAGGCCGGCCTGACTCCGGAACAGGTGGAGGAGATTGACAGTGCGCTGAAGGCCCTGGGCGATTAACCCCGCGTTTAAAAGGGAACAGGCCGTCCCGCAGCGCGCCCCCGCGGGCTGGTCCTGCGGGGGCGGCGGTCATTGTTCGGGTTTCATTTGAAGCTTGTTTTGTATATCCAAGGCCTTAAGCAGGATTAGAAACATGAGTCGTTCGTCGGGGTCGGACAGGTCTGTGTTCAAATCCCGTTTAATCCGTGAAATCCGTTCTATCAGCGTGCTCCGGCTGATGAAAAGCTTTCTGGCGGTTTTTGAGATGCTCATGTTGTTTTCAAGATAAGCGCGCAGCGTTTGAATGTAGCTGACCGCCGAGCTTAAATCGTGCCTGGCCAGCCTGCGCAGGCCGTCCGTAAAGTACATTTCTACGGGCAGCTTGCCCAAGGCGTTAATAATCAGCTCGGTCAGGGCGTAATTCTGGAACAGGTAAAAATGCTCCAATAATGAAATATTTGACACCCCGCAAATTGACCGGTTTTTCCGCCTTGCATATGACCTGATTGCGGGGGCGGCAGACAGGCGAAAAATCAATTTTGCATATAAAAAGGAGGTAAGCGTATGCCATTGTTGGACAGACTGGAATCTCGAAGCTGCGTGGAAACCGTATGGGGAAAACTTATCCCCGCAAAGGAAGCTTACAAGTACGCCCTGCGCCAGATAGCGTCCTTCAGCGCAAACCTGTTCCAGGTCATGCGCATTCTGGAGCCCGACTGGGAAAAGCGCACCGCCGCCATCTGCGAGATTGCGTACATGATGAACATGTCGGCTTCAAGCGAGGAGTACATGAAGGAGTTCTACGACGAGTGGAACATACCTGAATTTTGCGAGCGTTCCGCCTGGCTGGGCGCCATTTTCGGAGACTCCGGAGACGAGTATGAGAACATGGCGGGGCGCGTCATACAGTTTACCCGGAACCGGGTGGAGAAGGAGCTTGACACCTGTCCGTGGGATATTGTGGGTTCGGAGCTTTGCAACATGACGACGGCGATGTTTACCGCCAACTTTGATTTGTGCAGCGCCAGCGGCGAAAACGAGGTCGCCCTTAACATGTGCGAGGCGAGGGGCTGCGGCGACCGCCACTGCCGCATTGTGGCTGAGCGCCGCGACGTGTTCGGACTTCCAAAGCAGGGATGGCTCGAACACATGCAGACGCCGGTATTGCCGGTGCATGACACGCCCAGGGAGCGCAGCTACAGGGACGGGCAGTTGATCCGAAACGGGCTCTACAGCCAGGCCTTCGGCGAAGAAAAGAGCTTTGAGTGGGCCTACCGCTGGTGCATGGAAAAATGCTGGCTTTGGAGCGTAGGTTTCCCGCTTATCGCCATCAGGGATATGGCGAAATCTGAAGAGGAGTTCGAGAGAGTGTTCAAAATCGTCTTTGCCGCCGCCGGGAAGAACGCCTTTATCGAACCCTTTGCCATAGAAGGCATGCGTAGCTGGCTGGGAGTGCCCAGGGAGATAGGCGACAACGACCCCCGTCTGATGGGAAGCTATATAAAGAACATTCTGGACACGCAGCTGGTTCCCTGCGAGCTGGAGCGGTTTACCAAAGACGAGATACGCATTAAGGTGGACACCGAGACCTTTAACGGGCGTTTCCCGATGGCGCCTATTGAGGAGCTGACCATGGGCTATGAAATTCTCTGGCACAACATGGTGAAGACCATGGTTTCGCCCGAATGGTCCTGTTGGTTCGAGGGCAAGGACGAGGAGTTCATGTACATAAATATCGCCCATAAGGTAGACAAACGTATGGTTTGATGGAAAGGGGGCATTGAAATGCTGTTCAAACATGACGCCGCTGCCCGGGCGCAGCACCGGGCGGTACGCGAGAACGCCGGCTGGTACCGCTGGACGCACGACCTAGTTGAAGTATCCGGACCCAATTCCGCAAAGTTTCTTGACAGGCTGTTTGTGAACAAAATCGCCGCCACGGAGGTGGGAAGGGCGAAGTATTCGACCATGCTCAACGAAGACGGCAAAATCATCGACGACTGCGTTGTTTTCCACCTGGGCGAAAACCTATACTGGGTGTCCACCCTTTACGGCCCGCAATTTATAAGATGGGCGGGCGCTCACAAGGGAGACGAGGATGTAAGCTGTAAGGACATTACGCTTGATATAGACATGTACGCCGTGCAGGGCCCCAATTCGCCGCTTATCCTCAACACGTTGCTGGAAAAGCCCATAGACGGGCTTAAGCGTTTCCAGATAGAGGACAACAGAATTGGGGATATAGAAGTCAAGGTCCACCGCGGCGGCTTTACCGGGGAGCTGGGATATGAAATCTACTGCGCCAGGGCCGTGACAAAGAACGTGGAAGCCCGGATACGCGAGGCCTGCCTCAGGCACCAGGCGCCGGAAATTGACATTCTGGAGGTTTATGTCCGGAGCCTGCCTGTGGAAAAGGGGTTCGCCCTGCGGCAGGATATGTACGGGCTGACTCCCTTTGAATGCGGGCTTGACTGGTCCGTGCATTTTGACAAGGATTTTATAGGCAGGGAGGCCCTCGTAAAGGCGAAGGAGGAAGGTCCCAAATATAAGCTGGTGGGGCTTGAGTTCGAGGCGGAGTCTTACGAGGACATTTCGCAGCGTGAGATAGTCTACTGTTACGGCGTCCCCTGCGGCTTTGTCCGCACGGCGATTTATGGCTATACCGTTGATAAGAACATAGGATTTGCCGTAATTGAGGCAAAGAAGGCGGTTAATGGACAGAGGGTTACGGTGGGGCCCAACGATTCGCCCGCGGTTATTACGGAAAAGCGCTGGCTGTAAGGGGGGAGACCTTTTGAGACTAAAGGACAAGGTGATTGTCGTTACCGGCGCATCCGCCGGAATTGGCAGGGCTATGGTTGAGCGCTTCGTCCGGGAGGGAGCGAAAGTGGTGGCGGTTGCACGCCGTAAAAGCAGGCTGGACGAACTGGTCGAATCCCTCAGGAATGAGCCCGGCCAGGCGGCGGCTTTCAGGGGCGACGTGTCCAGAGTTGAGGACAACGAGGCCATGATTGATTTTGCACTTGAGAAGTTCGGGCGGCTGGATGTGCTTGTGAACAACGCCGGCATAATGGACGACAACACGGCCGTCGGCGACATGTCAGACGAGATGCTGATGCAGGTGTTCAAAACCAACGCCTTTGCGCCGATGTACGCCATGCGCAAGGCGGTGAAGGTGTTCATCGAGCAGGGGAATGGAGGCAATATCATCAACACCTGCTCCGTAGGCGCAGTACACCATACGGCGGGCATAGCCTACTGCGCATCCAAGGCCGCGGTTACCTCCGCGACTCTGAACACCGCCTTTATGTACATGGAGTACGGCATCCGCTGCAACGCCATCAGCCCCGGCGGCGTTCTTACGGAAATCCCGCTGGTTATGCCGCCGGCCAACGAGTTCGGCTTTGGGCGCACCGGCACGCTGCTAAACCATGCGCCGGAACTCGGCATGCCCGAGGATATCGCAAATGTTGCCCTGTTTCTGGCCAGCGACGAATCCAGTTTTATTAACGGCACGGTCATCACCTGCGACGGCGGCTGGACGAATCTGTAAGGGGAAAAAACCGACATTTAAAAAGAGCGGGGTCTGCAGCAAAACCAAGTTTTGCTGCAGACCCTTTATAATGCCAAGCGAAATGCTTTTACCGGAGAGCGGTTTCTATTTATAAGAATTATATCATAAATAAGAAGCTTTGCAAAAAATTGCAAACGCGCGTCGAAGAACTCGGATTGCGGCATAGTTTTGATGGCTCTCTGGCCGCTATTTATTTTAAAGGATGTGCACAGTACGCTTTTTGAAAAATTTTCTTGTCAAATTGTGACGAATCCAGTAGAATTTTTCTTATTGCGACCTACCGGGGCCTTGTCCGGCTTATCGCCGGATTGCCATAGGTTAAAAGAAAAATTTGGAGGATATTTATGTCTGATTATCGAAATTTGTCTGGAGAGGGAAACGATGCGAAAGAAGCCGCAAAAAACGGTAGAAAAGGCGTGCCGCGCAGGTTGCTGGCTGGTTTTGCCGGGATGGGCGCTGCGGCAAAAGCCGCAGTAATAGGCGGCATCGCCGCGCTGGCGGTAATTGCCGCGTTTGGCGCCGGCATTTTTACGGACAAGGCTCCCGAAAAGAATAACGGCGGTTACACTCCCCCGTCCGAATCCGCTGAAATTGAGACCTCTTACGGGATTCCGGCTGAAAAAGGCATGGCGCTGGGAGTGGTGGTGGATAAATTCTTCCAGGACGCAGGGTTTTTCAGGGACTCTGTCTGCCCTGTCAAGATTAACGGCCGCTGGGGTTTAATTGACGAGCAGGGCGATTTTATAGTTGAACCCCGGTGGGATTACATGAGCCTTTGCTCAACTGACGGATACCTGATGGTGGCCAACAATACCGGCCAAACGGTGGTAGATGTGGACGGCAATATCATTCCCGTAATAGAATGCGGTTTTATCGACACCCGCGGGAATACAGTGGTACCCATGCAGAAATCCCTTTATTTCAATCAGGAGCAAACAGCTTACATTCAGGCCAGTTACCTGGGCGATAAACGTTTCTCTATTGCGGTTTACAAGGATGGCTCAGAGTGGAATGTCCCGCATTACTACGATAATACCGGCAAGGAGATTGACCCCGTGGATTCTGAGTATGCGCCGGATGCAGAGTATTACACCTTTCTGGAAACCACGGAATAGGCAGTCCTTTTCGGAATCAAGGACAAAGACGGAAATGTGGTTCTTAAGCCTTCCTACAGCGTGGCTTACAGCGTAGGCAACGGATTCTTCATGGTCAACGAAGGCGGAATACCGGTGCTGCAATATATTATCATGGGGAATTGGAAAGTGGTTGACCAAACTGGCAAAGTGGTGCTTGAACTGGGTGACTACAACAATTTCTTGTGCGACCCTTTCATAATCTACTACGGGCTGGGTGAATCCTTTACCCTCTATACCCCCGCAGGAGCCCTGATAGTGGGCGGAGTAAGCGGTGATGACACCGCCGCTCAGAACCTGCTCGACGAATATTTGAACCTCAGGGACATTGCATTCCCTCGTGTTGAAGCCTCCTCAACACTCGCTCCCATAGATTCTTTCACCTATTACCCGCAAAACGCGGCGGACAAAGACTTTACCACCGCCTGGGTTGAGGGGGCCGCCGGCAACGGTGAAAACGAATGGCTGATGTTTTCCTCCGACACGCCGGTTAAAATACATTCTCTGATTATCAACAACGGCTACGGCAAAACCGAAGACCTTTACTTCAAAAACAGCCGCATAAAAACGATGAGGCTGGAGTTTTCCGACGGCACGACCCATGCATTTGAGCTGCCCGACAATTATTATGAACTTTTCTACTACGAACTGCCGAACGAAGTTCTGACTTCTTCCGTCAAATGCATCATAGAGTCCGTTTACCCGGGCAACAAGTACCAGGACACCTGCCTGAGTGAAATATCCTTTTTCACCAGGAGCGAGAGCACAAACTCCCAGGCGTCCGGCGGTATTGCAGACGCCGCCGAGACATCCGGCGATAGCACCAATGCCTCCGGCGCTTCAGTAGTGTCCATTATGATGGTGTAAAATTGATGGCTTGAAGCAGGAGAGCCACCCCTCCCTCTGGTAGATAAGAAGCAGCTTAATCTTAATCATCAGGAGGGAGAAAAGATGGCTCACTACCAGGTTACCGTAGACTGTGATCTCTTGCAAGGATTATTTATTCGGGATGATGGATTGGCTCGGTTGGTGGAGAACATCGTGAATCAGATACTCGATGCTCAGGCTACCGAACAACTCAGGGCCAAGCCATACGAACGTACCGAAGAGCGGCAGGGGTACCGCAACGGGTATCGGGATAAGCTGCTCAAGTCTCGCGTAGGAGAACTTACGCTTATGGTTCCCCGTCTCCGGAGCGGGCACTTCTCCACGGAGCTTTTCGAGCGGTACCAGCGGAGCGAGCAGGCGCTCTTGCTGGCCATGGTCGAGATGGTCGTGAACGGCGTATCCACCAGGAAGGTGCGGGCGGTTGTCGAGGAGCTCTGCGGCACGGAGTTCTCCAAGTCCACTGTCTCCGCCCTGTGCAAGGGGTTAGATGGCATCGTGAAGGAGTGGAATGAGCGAAACTTGAGCGGCCAAGAGTATCCCTTCTTGCTGGTGGATGCCCTGGTCATCCGTGTCCGGAAAGGCGGCCGGGTGCGGCTTTTAAGCGTGCTCATTGCCACCGGAATCAACCAGGAGGGATACCGGGAGATTTTAGGGCTTATGCTCGGGGATAGCGAATCAGAGGCTGCTTGGTCGGAGTTCTTCGGCCGGCTCAAGGAGCGCGGTCTCAAGGGAGTGGACTTGGTTGTTTCGGATGATCACAAGGGCTTGATCAATGCGATAGAAACCCACTTCCAAGGAGCGACATGGCAGCGGTGCCAGACCCATTTTATCCGGAACATCCTGGATGCCTGTCCCAAGACATTGCAAGGTGAGCTGCACGGACGGCTGCGGCTAATCTTAGACTCACCGGATATGGAGACAGCCAGGCGGTTGCTGGATGAAACGATAGAGGCTTTTAGCGCCCGGGCGCCCAAGGCGGTGGAGCGCCTTGAAGCCGGTTTTGAGGACGCAATGGCCGTGATGGCTCTACCAGTGCGCTACCGGAAGCGGTTACGGACAACCAATGTAGTTGAGCGCCTTAACCAGGAGATCCGCCGGCGGGAGCGGGTGATCCGAATCTTCCCTAACGAGGAGTCGGCTGTGAGACTGATCGGAGCAGTGCTTGTAGAGATCGACGAGGTGTGGACCACAGGAAAGCGCTACTTTGATATGGCAGAGTATTGGGAGTGGAAGGCTAACACAGAAAAACAGCAGAAGGAGGTGAATAATGCCGATACCCAGGTAAATGTAGCTTAAAACGGGGTGATCTTATCTGCCAGAGGGAATTTACACACAAATTTGGACTTGACCTGACAAGACGGACAGATGAACCAGACTGCTTCAAGGATTTAAATCTTGATCAGATTTTCGCTCCTATTTTGAAAAGCAAAAAGGAGTTCGAATTAGAGGGCTTCTTTTATACATCCCTGCACGATGCGGAGACTATCACTTACCGGCAGGAGGTGATGGGCGAGTTGGAAAATGATGAGCTTCGCAGGCTTTTTGCCGGT
>JAKOVY010000090.1 GCA_029781825.1 Bacillota bacterium
CAACAGCAAGGATTTGACAAAGAAAGAGGCCAGCGATCTGATCGAGTTCTTGTCGAATCCGGAAAACATCTTTGGCGAAACAATCGAGGAAGACATACCGGATTTTGGTGATAGCTTGCAATCGAACCTGTTTGATGAAGACGCTCCAGCCCAGGGTTAGCCCTGGGCCTGGGGCGTTTTTATTCAGGCCCTGACCGGGAAACCGGTCTATGTGGCGGAGAAATAGGGATGGAGGTGGTGGCATAATGCGCCATCCCACTTTGAGGACCTGGCGGAAGACATCTGCCGGAGTAGGAGGAGGCGGTGACGTGAGATTTACCGATCACAAAGGATACGGCCTTTGCGATGCCTGCTTTTATGGCCCCAAAGATGACCCAAAAATCAACAGGTTAAAGAAGCTCTTGAGAAAGCCGAAGGGAGGGAGAGACCTTAATGAGAGATGGCTATGCTGTCAACGGCAGGAAGGTAAGAAGTTTTGTTTTGCCAGGGTTGGACAATCTGGGTCAGGCTCCAGAGAGGATAAATGCTGGTGAACATTTTGATCGTCTGGAACTTCACCACGAATACCTGGGCGACTACGGAATCGACTGGATATTATGCTACAAGAACAACACCCTGGCCGCGCAGTATAATGCTCGGTTTGTGGAAAGTATCGAGTTTGATGTCGAGGGGGCGGACAAGGACGATGACCATTGAGCGCGACGGTGATCGTTACCATTTGACTTGCGATGTCTGCGGGGGCGAGGCGGACGAGTCTTTTTGTGACTTTTACGACGCCGTTGATTACAAGAAGCGCGAGGGTTGGAAGAGCCAAAAACACCGGGGCGAATGGGAAGATGTCTGCCCCGAATGTCAGGAGGCGGGGGAATCATGAGCCGTAAAGCCATGAGCAACACAACCTACACCCTCACTGAAGAGGAATTAAACATCTGGCGGTACTCACGGTGCGGCCTGATGTGGAACCTCGAGGTCGGCGGACCGGCGGAAAATGAGATGAATTACTGCCCGAAATGTGGGCGGAAAATTGCCTGCGTCAAGTCCCGCTACGAGCAAAAGGCCCTGGGCGCCAAATACGACGCGGACCATCTCAATTGCCGCGAGTGTGAATGTCCCATGTGCGACTATTTCTATCAGAATAATGGGCTGTGCGAAGAGGGCTGCGAAGAGTGCGACGGAGAATCCCACGTTCGCGGTTGCCTGATGTTTGGTGATCCGGAATGAGCCAGGCCGTTGACCTCCGCCACCTTGATTACGCCCGGCGGGGTGGAAAGCTCTACATCGCCGGAGAGGACTGGAATTTTGCATGGATGCAGGAAGAGTTGGAGACCGTTCAACTCATGCGGAAGCAGGGCGCGAAAATCTGGACGATAGCCGAGACTGTCGGCAGGCCGGATTATGAAGTGGCGGTATTGATTATGAGCTTGGAGGAGCGGTAAAGGGGGATCTTATGGCCGGCTGGATAAAGCTGCATCGAAAAACCCTTGACAGCAAAGTTTTTCAAAATGAGAAACTGCTGAAAACTTTTGTCTGGTGCTTGCTGAAAGCATCTCATAAAGAGTATGAGTTTTTCCATGGCCGCCAGAAAATAAGCCTTAGGCCGGGGCAATTTATCACCGGAAGGAAGAAGGCGGGGGAAGAATTAGACATGCCACCATCGACAGCATGGTTTTATTTGAACCTCTTAAAAGCTGACAGCACTATTGACATCAAATCTAACAACAAATATTCACTGATAACCATTATAAAT